>CAZFWV010000446.1:0-5227 GCA_964522605.1 uncultured Pirellulaceae bacterium | reverse complement strand
ACATGTTCATCTCCCGTGTCCGCATTCACGACGACGTCCTGACCGAGGCGCAAATCGCCACGAACTACGACGAAGAACGCGGTTCCTTCACGGCCGCTCCCGTGATTCCTCCTCCGCCTCCCAAGCCGGACCTGGTGGGTCTATGGCGGTTTGACGACGAAAACGATCTGGGACTCGATTCGAGCCAGTCCGGGAACAATCTGACGCCCACGGCAGGCGTTTCGTTCGACGGGGATGGAGTCCTCGACGGGTCGGCTTTCTTTGATGGAGTCGACGGCATGCTGACGTCTCCTGACATCAGTTCCGATCTTCCGACGGGAGACGGCAGTTATACGGTGGCCGCTTGGATTCAGCCCGAGATCATGGGAGACCGGGGAATCGTGGGCCGGGGTGCCTATGGGTCGGGCCGCACCGTCAACGCGCTGCGTACGATGGGAGACAACGGCTTTCGACATTACTGGTGGGGTGCCGATCTCGACGCCTCGGATATCGATGTGGACGATGCCGGAGTCGACCTGGACGATGGCAGCTGGAATCACATCGCCGCGGTCTATGATGGGGAAGCCCGTTCGCTCTATCTGAACGGCGAGTTACTCGTATCGGATCTGCCCGGCGACAACGGCGCTCTGCCGCAAAACTTCGCCGTGGGTCGTACGTGTGACTGGTGCGGTGGTGGCGAGTTCTTCATCGGTCGTCTGGACGACGTGGCCGTGTTCAACATCGCGCTGGATACCGATCAACTGAGTGACATCATGAGCGGTGACTTCTCGGCGTTTCTGACGCCCAGTCTACGCGGTGACTTCAACGGCAACGGGGCGATCGACCTGGAGGACATTGACATCCTGACGGCCCAGTCCGCGTCCGGCGCGAATCTGGAAGAATACGACCTGACCGATGACGGATTGGTCAATGAGGACGATGTCACGGAGTGGGCGAAGGCGAAGGACATCGGCTACACGTGGATCGGAGATGCGAACTACGATGGCGAATTCAGCACGGGCGATTTCGTGCAGGTGCTCGGCGCCGGCAAGTACGAGGACGCGACGGCCACGGCGGTCTGGTCGGAAGGCGATTGGAACGGCGATGGCGTCTTCGGGACGGGCGATCTCGTCAAGGCCCTCGGCGATGGCGGGTATGAACTCGGACCGCGCACCGATGTGGCCGCGGTACCGGAACCGAGCGCCCTGGCTCTGAGCTTGCTCGGCCTGGCCGGCCTGATCGGTCTGTCGCGCCGTTTTTGAATTTTGAATTTGAAGTTGCACAGATCATCAGTTCGTAGCCGAATTCGTGAGAATTCGGAAGCTTCGGTGGTTCCCCCGCTCGAGACCTCCGAATTCTCACGAATTCGGCTACGTGCAACTTCAAAACGCGCCGTCGCGGCGGATCGTCCGCGATTGATCGACTGTCCTCCGATCAGCGAGTGTCCGCCGGGAGGCCCGCCAGAAACGCCCGGATCGCTGTGTTGACGGCCTGCGGTTGTTCGCGCGGAGCGAGATGTCCCGCATCGGGAATTTCCTCATAGGTCGCCCGCGGCATGGCCTGTGCCATGCCGCGCATCTCGCTGGGCGGCGTAATCACGTCGTACTGACCACAGATCACCAGCGTCGGCAGATCGATCTCCGGCAGGTAAGGCGACATATCGGGACGTTCCGCCATTCCGCGCTGCGCCGCGGCATAGGTGTCGGCAGAAGTTCCTGCCATCACGCGGCGCGTCTGATCGACGAAGGGAGGACCGGACTGAAGAGTCGCCGGAGCGAACAATCGAGGCAGCATTTCGTCGACGGCATTGACGACTCCTTCTTGTGCCACGCGCTCGGCCAGTTGGTAACGTCCCGCGGCGACTTCGGGCGCATCGGATCCGGCCCGAGTATCGAAGAGGATGAGTCCGGCCAAGCGTGTGCGATACTGCTGCCAGAACTGCCAGACGATGTAACCTCCCATCGAGAGTCCGCCCAACACGATCGGTTCGGTGATTGAAAGTTGATCCAGGATCGCGTGCAGGTCCTCGGCAAACTGGCGCATCGTGACGGTTGGTCGAGCAGAACCAGCACTCTTACCAAATCCACACAGATCAGGCGTAACGAGGCGCACTTCTCGCGAGAGCGGCTGCTGGCCATCCCACATCGTCTGGTCGAGCGGAAAACCGTGAACCAACAGGAGCGGTAAGCCCGTTCCCTCGTCACGCACATACAAGGATCCGCTCGTGCCGCGCACGGTTCGACCTACCATCCTCCAATCGCCTCCCACATCCCGAAGATCCACTGGACAAACAGGACCCCAACGGCCAGCCAGACCAGCCAATTCGCCGCACGCCAAGCCACGGCAGGCTTTCCCCCTCGCAGTCGACGGATCTGCCAACCGCGATAGGGAATCTGCGCCAACATGACGCCGAACCAGAGGGGTCCGGCCGGATTGTAACGTAGTGCGTTGCGCCAATCCCCGTGGGCCACACTGACGAAACTGCGGGTCAAGCCGCAACCCGGGCAATCATAACCGGAAAGACGCCGAAAGGCGCAGCTGTTGGGTAATGCCACGCGCAACAAGGGAGTCTGAACTTGCCCTTCGGGCCCCAAGTGCAGCAGGAGTGATGCGACGAGCACAGTCACGGCGAGCCAGAAGAACAGCCATTGCTGACGCAGATCAAGCGTGGCCATCGCGAGTTGCGTCGGGCGGCGCGGTGGATCCCGCTCGGCCAGATTCGGATCGGTTTCCGGAATCTTCCCTCGCATGAGCACCCCTTGTCTGCCACAACGCTGTCTGCCGCAACGCGAGCCAACTCGAGTCGTAACTCGCGGCTCGAAGGCGGTCAATTCGCCGCACTTTCCGCCGGCGTGGCGTGCGAAAGCAACGCCTGTTCGAATAGCTCCAACTGTCGCCGAATCTGCGCCGACCCCGGTTCTCGGGCGACAGCCTGACGCTGGTATTTTACGGCATTCTCGAAATCGCCGAGCGCGTAATAGCAACGTCCCAGCGTATCGAGATAGCCGGGATCGTCCGGGATCAGTTCGAGCGACTTGCGACTGCTGCTCAACGCAGCCTGCAGATCGCCACCGGTATTCGCAGCGAGCCAAGCGAACTGATTGAGCATCAGCGCCAGCTGCTCATTGCTCTCGTCGCTCGGGGCCGCCTGCTGGTTCCGTTCTGCGAGCAGAATCGCCGCACGAAATCGCTGCGTCAGCTTATCGATTCGGTCCTGCGTTTGTTCGCGCCAATTGTCGGGTGCTTCGGGCACGCGATGCATCGCAATCAGAATATCTGCGTTCAGCGCGTCGAAACTCAGAGCCTGCTCCAATTCCTGGCGCTCTTCCGCGTACCGACCCTGTTCGTGATGATCGAGTGCACGCGAGAAGTGCATCTGCCCGCGGATTCGCGTTGGATCCCGCTGCAACTCCTGCAAACGCCGCACGACGGTTGTATCGCGATCCATGCCATCACTTATCGCCTGCAGAACCGCCGCGGCCTCGGCATGTCGAGCGAGATCGTGCAGCAGCCAGCCCAGAGAAATCCGTGCATCGAGGTTGGCATGCGTTCCTTCCTCGAACACCTGAATCGTGTGGCGGAATTCGCCTTCGGCCCATTCGGTCAAACCCCGCTGCTGTAACTCACGCCCAAGATTGACATGGAACAGCGGCTCGTCTTCGAATCGCATCTCTCGCGCCCGCTGCACCAGCTCCGCAGCCCTCGACGACTGGTCCTGTCGCAGGAGCGCTTCGGCCCGACGGTACAGTAGATAGGGATCATTTTCGAAGGCTTGTGGGAATTGCTGGGCGAGTGCGTCAATCAGCGGCCACGCCGAACGGGCGAGTAGCCAATCGGCCGTATCCAGCAACTCGGCCCGCGAAGCATTCTGCATCGGCAACGTGCGCTGCATGGTCGCGATCGCCTGCGCGCGATTTCCGTGCTTCTCCCACATATCAACCTGCCAGCGGAGGAAGTCGCGCAACAACTCGGAACGGAGCTTGTCGGGCCGCACGCGTAATTCCGCAGCTTCTGCGTCGGCCAGGATCACCCACTGATCAAGGGTCGAACCGGGATCCTCCAAGTATTGCGCGTACAGGCGCAACCACTCGGCCCCGGCGCGGGGACTGGTTCCAATCACGCGGCGAATTCTCGAGGACCAGGGTTCGGTCTCCTCGGGCTTGGAAGGCAAGGGATAGTCCAAGGCCAGCAAGGCGGCCCGTTTCGAAAGCAGGTCGGAGGTCTCAAACCGCACAAGGCGACAGAACGGCTCCAGGGCGATTCCGTCGGGCAAGCGGGACAAACGCTCGAGTCGGGATTGGCGTTCCTCGAGGCTCTCGCCGTGATAGTCGCGCAGAATTTGCCGGACGGCGTCTGGATCATCCTCCTGAATCCACGCGACTCGGATGGCGCGTACCAGATACTCCGCCTGCTTGCGGATCTCCATGTCCTGATCGAGCTGTGCCGCCTGCAACGCATCGAACGCCTCGACTCCCAGCTCCGCCAGTTCCGCGCGGGCCTTCTGCCGCAGGGAGTACTCCGCCGACCCTAACTGTTCGATCAAGGTCTCGACCGACGGGGGCGCAAGACGGGCGGATTCGGATTCCGCCCACCCCGTCTGACCCAACAGCCACCAAAGAGCTCCCACAGCCAAAACGCTGCGTCGCATCATGATCACGACACGGCGGCAGGAACCGATTGCGAACCGACTTGTCATCACCCACCTAACTCGAAGCAGCGGCGAAACGGGCACCACCTTTTCGAGAATGCGCTTTGCTTTTTCCGGATCTCTCTGCTCCGCCCGCGTCCGCCGAGTTCCCTTTCGCCTTCGGAACCGGCGTTTACCCACGGCTCGAACAAGTGCTTCGTTCCAGCTAAGAATTCGGGTTCCGGAGCCCTTGTGGGACGGACTGCCAGTCCGTCCTACCCCCATCCTGAGCTGTGACACGGCGCTAGCGACTCTCGTCCATCTCTTGAATGTATTGTCGCAGCCGTTCGTTTTCGTCCAGGATGTCTTTCAGCTTCAGCATGTTCTGGACACGCTTGAGTAACTCCGGCTTGGTCACCGGCTTGGACAAGAAGTCATCCGTTCCGGCATCGACAGCCCGTTCAATGTCGCCGAGCTCGTTGAGCGCGGTGACCATCAACACCATGATCGAACTCGTCTTGGGATTCGATTTCACCTGCTGGCAAACTTCAAAACCACTCCGCTTCGGCATCATGACATCCAGCAGAATCAAGTCGGGACGAAACGAGGCCACCTTCGCCA
>CAZFWV010000445.1:0-5242 GCA_964522605.1 uncultured Pirellulaceae bacterium | reverse complement strand
GCGCCGAACGCGGTAGCACGCCGTTTGGTTGCGGCCGAAGGCTGCGCTGCGCCTCTGTGTTCTCTGCGTTTCACACTTCTTCTGAACGGCCGATGACTTCCGGTTTTAGAGAAGCGAAAAACGCAGAGGAAAAAGAGGCGCAGAGGGCCGCAAAGCAACAGGCGCTGCCGATTTGCGGGCGGCCGCTCTGCGTGGTTCGCGATCGGTCATTCCGTCGGGGCCTGATTGCAGTCGATGTGCCAATGGTGTGGAATCATTGCCTTGTCACCTCGTCGTAGGTGAATTGTCCAAAATGCGATTCTTGTTCGATGACCGGACCTCCTGTCTGCGTCACCATTCCGATCCACGCCGTCATCGGTTCGATGTCACATCGGTGGAGTGTTCCGCGCGATCGATGATCGTGTAGAATCCTCCTTGACAGGTTCTCGATGTGATTCGCCAAGCCGCGACGCACGACAGTCTCGGCCGCGTAACCCGGTTGCCGTCGATTGGGAGCGATTGTGGGATCCGATTCACGAATAGCCGTGGGCCGGGCGGTGGACGGGGCAGCGCCGCCGCGGATTCCGGTGGGACCCTTGGCAGTGCACTTCTGCGCGCGGTGGGCCGGTGTCTCGTTACGCAACTACACGCTGGATGCACGTCGGTTGGCAGACTGTGTGGTTCAGTATTACGAGACGTTTCGGCCCGACGCCGTTTGGCTTTCCGCAGATACGTGGGTGAATGCGGAAGCGATGGGGGCAGCGGTCGCCTTTCCGGGCGACGATGTGCCACTCGGCGGGACCGGGGAACCGTGCGTACGGACATCGGCGGACATCGATCGAATTCCTCCTCCGGATCCGTGCGTGCAAGGTCGTTGGCCTCTGATGCTGGAAGCCCTCCGACTGATTCGCCAGGGGGTTGGGCCGGACGTTTGGATCGTCGCCTGTTTCGACCAGTACCCGTTCTCCCTCGCGTGTGCGCTGCTCGGAATCCAGCGCGCCATGATGCTGTTGATCGAGGATCGTCCGCTGATCGAGGCGCTGATGGAGCGCTGCCTGGAATACACCGTTGCGTATGCGACGGCATTGTCGCAGGAGGGAGCTGATCTGCTGAGCGGTGGCGACTCACCAGCCGGACTGATCCATCCTCAGCTGTATCGTGAAGTTGCGCTCCCGTTCGAGTCGCGTGTGATCAGGCAATTGCATGAGCAAACCACGTTGCCTGTTTCGTTGCATATCTGCGGTGACACGCGTCATCGCCTATCCGATATGGTTCGTTCCGGCGCCGACGTGTTGGAACTGGATGAGCAGGTGGATTGGCAGACCGTCTTGGAATTGCGGGAACGCGAATTCGGACGGGACGCCAGGGATGAGATCGAGGACGGGCGGAGGGAGACTTCTGATGCGGAAGCAGGCGCCAAGTGGCCCTGCCTTTGGGGGAATCTGAGTACACAACTGCTCGCCGAAGGAACACCGGAACAGGTTCGTTGCATCACGCGCGATCTGATACGGTTCCTCGAACGGCACGACGTGCCTGGCTGGGTCGTCAGTTCCGGCTGCACGTTGGCTCCAGATACACCGTCCGAGAATCTGAGGGCGATGATTCAAACGGTCCACGAAGAGGGAGCCCGCCAAAGAGGCTAGAACGCATTTCATAACCGGGAGGGCGAGGCTCCTGTCGAGCCAAAGACGCGGTGTATCCCGGCTTCGAGCGGAGGGAAGGCAGATGCGAAATGGACAATTCGGCGTTCTGATTCACGGCGCGGGCTGGGTTTCGACACAGCATATCGCGGCCTATCAGCATCATCCCGACACGAAGGTTGTGGCACTCAGCAGCCGCACGCAACAGTCGGCGCAGCAGCGAGCCACCGAGGCGGGCCTGAGCGATGTCGCGATTTGTGATTCGCTCGAAGAGGCACTCCGACACCCGGAAGTCGACCTCGTATCGATATGCACGCCGCAGCACGTCCACTGCCAGAACGTGCTTGCCGTCGCCGCGGCTGGCAAGCCGATGGTAATCGAAAAACCGGTGGCCAACAGCCTGGATGAGTTACGGCGAATGCGCGACGCTGTGCGGCAGGCTGGTGTCCCGACAGTCGTCAGCTTTGTGCTTCGATGGAACCCCTTGTTTCGGACGCTCAAAGCGATGATTGCCGACGGAGCCGTCGGCCGTCCCTATTACGTGGAGGCCGATTACCTGAGCCACAATGGCAGTTGGTGGAGTGGCTGGGATGAAGCGCGAACTCGGTCGGGAGGCGTGAGTGCGATGCTCGTGGGGGGGTGCCATGCGATTGATACGCTGCGATGGTTTGCTGCGGAGGAGGAGTATCAAGCCGCAACGCCGGTGGAAGTATTTGCGATGAGCGGCGGGTATCGCCGGGGACAGACCTTGGAATACAATCCGCTGACCAATCGTTGGCACAATGATGCGCCTCCGATGGAATACGATGGTCTGGAGGTTGCCCTGGTGCGCTTTGACAACGGTGCCGTCGGCAAAGTCAGCGTCAACGCCGATTGCATCATGCCTTATCGATTTCCGCTGCGAATCTTCGGTGATCGAGGTTCCATCTTCGACCATCGCGTCTGGTCCCACAAGTTCCCGGGACAAAACGATTGGGTCGAACTGCCGTCCACGGCCCCCGATTCGAGCGACGTCCGGCATCACCCGTTTCAAGGTCAGATTGATCACTTCATCGACTGTCTGAAACGAAATGTCGAATCACACTGCAATCTGGACGATGCCGTGCTCACCCACGAGGTTGTCTTCGCCTGTCAGCAGTGCTACCAGACGGGACGGCCGGTGCGGTTGCCGATCGAGTGAAACCGGATCATGCAGGTCAACCCGATGGTGTCACAGAATGTGGGACGGATTGTCAATCCGTCCTACGGGTAGGAGGCAGATTCTGTGGGACGGATTGTCAATCCGTCCTACGAGGGAAATCTTGCAGTGCTGGGGGCAAGCGGTGGGTGTGGGACGATTCCGCTGAGCCGCTACGGCGCCATGGCTTCGTCGTAGTCCACTTCCATCGCGGGTGGTTCGCCGCCGGGACCCTGCAGGTAGTGTTCCATCCAGCGGAGCATCCGCAGGTGGTAATCCAGGCGAGCAGCTGCCTTGCGGTTTCCGTGACCTTCTCCTTCGTAGAGAACCAGACGCACGGGAGCCTGTTGCAGCGTCTTGAGATGACGGTACAGCTCGAGTGATTGGGATGGATGAACGCGGGGATCGGACTTGCCGTGCAGGATTAAGGTTGGCGTCTGGTTCTTCTGGACATGTCGGATCGGACTCCGCTGCAGGAAATAGTCCCAGTCTTCCCATAGTCGCTTGCGGTGGTGTACCAAGTACATCTCTTCGGGAATGTCGGTCGTTCCGAGCTTCGAGACATTGTCGCTGATTCCGACGAACATGACGCTGGCGGCGAAACGTTCCGAGTAGTAGGTCGCTCCCCACGCGGATGCGTAGCCGCCGTACGAGCCTCCCGTAATTCCCACCCGTTTCTGATCGACCAGTCCCATCTGGATCAAGTGGTCAACACCGTCTACCAGATCATCGAATTCCTTGCCTGCCGCGTCCGCCTGACCAAGTTTGGAGAACTCGACCCCGCGACCTGTGCTGCCACGATAATTGGGATAGAAGACGGCGAAGCCGCGTGCGGCGGCAACCTGTCCCGGTCGGGAGTAGGAGGTTAGCCAGCCGTTGGCTTCGTGCGCTTCCGGTCCGCCGTGGACGGTGACGATCAGCGGGTAGCGGCGTCCCTCCACGTAATTCAGCGGATAGATCAGGATGCCTTGAAGCTCCAACCCGTCCCGCGCCGTCCAGCGAACCGATTCCTGACGCGCCCAGCGAATCTCCTCCAGCCACGGGTTCACGTGACTTAAGCGACGCGGTTCCGTTGAATTCCCTCGCAGTGCAAACAATTCTGGTCCGTGTGTGGGACTGTGCGCAACGAATCCGGTAATGGAACCGTCTTGGGAAAGTGATAATTGTTCGACGATCATCCCTTCCGGGTCCAGCCGAGTTGCAGATTCTCCCGATAGAGAGACCGTACCGATCCGCGTCTCCGTTCCTTCGTCCGCCAGCCACGTTAGAGTTGCGCTGTCTTTCCAGATGAATGTGGATATGTGAGCCTGGTAATCGGGCAGTAGATCCCGCAACGAACCGTCGCCCGACAACGTGGCAATCATCAAACGCCCTTCGCGCGGATCATGCACGTCGGCCCCCGAAATCAATGCCAGATGCTCTCCATCCGGACTGAAACCGATCTGCCCGAGCTTGCCCGGATTGTTGATTCGTTGCGTGATGGATCCGCCATCGACGTCGACGATGTGTACCCGCCGTGCCATATAGCTGTCATCGACCAGCGAGGTTGGCGCCAACGCGACGGCCAGTTCGTGACCTGACGGACTCCAGGCCACGGCCGATGCCGAGCCGGGCAAATCTAGCGCGCGAGGCGATGCGGGGTCATCCAGGTCAGCGATCCAGACTTTGGTCGGGCGCCAATCTTCCTCGTAGACTTCCTGATTAAATCCTTTCTCGCGGATCTCCTCCGTGGGGAGTGGAAGACTTTCCTTAGCCAGGAAGGCCAATCGTTCTCCATCTTGTGAAATCGCGAAGTCCTGAATCGCCGTGGTGTGCGAGAGAACGCGCTGCGATTCACCTCCGTCGATGGGAATTCGATAAAGCGCCGTGTGTTTGTCCTCTGGAGTGCGTCGTGCCAGGTACAAAATGGCACTGCTATCGGGCAGCCACTGAGCGGCACCGATATTGACTTTTCCCGTAATGAACGGCCTTGAGTTCCCTCGGAAGTTCGTTACGTGCAACTCCGACCAGGCAGGACCGTCTTCATCGGTCAGCGGCTGCCGCGGTACAGAGACGTTGTAGGCAAACCATTGACCGTCGGGCGATACCGCAACGTCGGTCACTGTTCGGAAGCGAGCAATATCTTTCGGCTGCAACAGACGATCGTTCGCCTGAGCCGACCAGCAAACCGCCAGGATCAGCAAAAAGGAACTCTGGGTACATCCCGTGATGAGCGGCCGCATTGCGCGGAGCCGATGGACTGCTTGCGTGAATTGTCTCATGGTGAAAACCCCCTCAGGTGCGTCCCTCCAGTCTGTTCGCCAGTCGCGTACCGGTCAATCGGTCAGCCTGCCACGCCAGTGCTCTCGGTGGGTACTCTTCGAACTGTAGCTCAATCTGTCGGGCACCGTACCTGGCCGTGACCCAGAAATCGTCGGGAGAGACAGGGGGAGCCGAAGCCTCGGTC
>CAZFWV010000444.1:0-5244 GCA_964522605.1 uncultured Pirellulaceae bacterium | reverse complement strand
GGTTTCCTACAAGGCCTGGGAGCAGCCGGTGCGGCACTGGGCGGACTCGCGATGTCCCCATCGACCATCTGGGCAGATACGGTCGGACCTGTTCCCGCATTGACGCCGTTTCCCCAAGGCGATCCGTTGCGGGTCAAGCCGATTTTGGTCTTCGACACACCGAGCCCCGCGGATCGAAGTTCGTGGCGGCCCTACGGCGGTATTCACACTGCTGAAGCCGCACGAGAAGAAGCGGGCCGGATCCAGGAGGAATTGAAGCAACTGCAGCAGCAGGCGGAATTTCCCCTTCGTGTGCAGGAGATCGAGTTGCTGGACTCTCAGGCCAAGCTCGCACAACTTGCGGTCGATGAAGTCGACCTTTGTTTGGTGTACGCGGCGGGAGGCGTGACGCAATGGCCGCTGAACGTGCCCATGGTGATGTTCGTGCGCCACCGTAGCGGCCCCTTTTATCTGGGTTTCGAAATCGCGCACTGGCGCTTCCTGCGCGGCAGTGGAGACGAGATGGTAAATCCAGCATTCGGTATCGATGATGTCGTCGTAGACCGTTATGACGAACTTCTCTGGCGCCTGCGGGCCTGGTACGGTTTGCAGAACGCCCGCGGCACGAAGATGCTCACCATCGGTGGGCTTGAAGCTTACAGTCCACAGGCACAGGAGCACGGACCTCGCGTCGCCAAGGAGATCTGGGATTATCAAATCGTCGATATTACCGAAGCGGCTTTTACGGAACGGCTGAATGCCGCACGCGCGGATCAGCAAGCGGTCCGCCAGGTCGAAGAACAGACGGCCAGCCTGTTGCAGCTTCCGAACATCAAGCTGCAAACGGAGCGCAAGTTTGTTTTCAACTCCTACATGGCGTTGCACGTCGTCCGCCAGTTGCTGCAGGAGACGGGTGCCAGCAATTTTGGGTTTTCTCGCTGCATGGGGCACAGTCAAATCGCGATGCTCGACACCCCGGCCTGTTTTGTGCTGAGCTTGGCGAACGATGAAGGCTACACGGCGTACTGTCACACGGATCTATCGCATACGATGCCCGGTGTGCTGTTGCGGTGGATTGCCAGCCGCCCCACCTTCGTCTGTAACTCGCACGTCCCCTACGACGGACTCTACTTCGTGGCGCACTGCCAGGCGCCACGTCGCATGAACGGTCGCGACTATGAGCCCGCAACGATTATGACCCACTACGAATCCGATTACGGCGCGGCCTGCAAGACGCAGTACACAAACGGTCAAGTCGTTACGGCGATCCTCCCGAATCTGGCGTGTACCCAATGGCAGGGCTTTCGCGGTGAAATCGTCGGCAGTCCCTCCTATCCAGCCTGCCGATCTCAGATGCTGATCCAGGTGGATGGCGATTGGAAACGACTTGCGCGTGAAATGCAGGGCTTCCACACTCAAATCGCGTATGGAGACTACACACGCGAAATCGGCTATGCCCTGAAGAAACTCGGCGGCCAGATCGGCTGGGACTGCTTTAGCCCCGCGTAACGGCGGGCGGAAGCTTTGAAGTCGCACGTAGCCGAATTCGTGAGAATTCGGAGGTCTCGAGCAGGCAGACACACGAACAAAGCCTCCGAATTCTCACGAATTCGGCTACGAAATGACGAAATGCGCAACTTCCAAAGGCGGAAGGCGGTCCTTCTCCCGCGCGCCATTGACTCTCGTTAGCACACCACGAGGGCCACGCCTTTGCTGGATCCTCCGTAGACACCGAAAAAGTGCGATGCGGGCCGATCTCCTACTCTCGCGACGCAGGTCTGGAATGGCGACGCATACCCACCAGTCCCACAAGGCCAAGCCCCAGAAGGAGCATGCTGGAAGGTTCCGGAATCATAGCCAACCCGGGCCCCACAAGACCGGTCATGCTCTCGCCTTGAAACCGATTCAAGCCGCCACCGCCCTTGTGCGAACCAGAGATGAGCCAAGTCGATAGGAGCGTTTCGAGACGCAGCCTCGGCTCCGCAATATTGCCCAAGGAGACAGTATTGGGCCACGCCCCAACTCCATTCACGTCAATGATGGCCACCTTGTCGGGTCGGCAAACGTTAAAAAACCCTTTATCAAACGCGCAGCCGTCGTAGAAGTTGTCTCCATCAGGATCTTCGCCCACCTTGAAACGCCATTCGGTTGCCGCCGGATCGATCTCCAAGACGATCGAGTCGAGGGGCCTCTGCTCACTATTGAACGTGTTTACCCTCACTTCCCCGGTGTGTACGTCGTAGTAGACCGTCACGTGTCCCAGGAGGGCCTCTTCACAACAAACGTAATTCGCGATCGGCTCCTGCGCGAACAGGGACGTCTCTGCAAACAAGACACACGCGACCGCAACTGGAAGAAAAGAAGCACGAGTGATTCCCATCGATTCTCCCTCCGGCAAAGTTGAAACAAAAGAACGGTGATAACCCTGGGCAAAACATCAAAACGACGCTCGCGCGAGCTCGCCTCGATAAGGAAGGGATCGCCCGATTAGTGACGCCGGAAACGCATATACTCTTGTTCGTTGCTCACGATCGTGCTGGCCATACCGTCATTTTAGAACAATCTGCGTCGAACTCAACAAGAATGAAATGAGTACATCTCAGGATAATCGCCCTCACTGCCCGATGCTGTGCGAATCGAGAGAATGCATACTCGACGAATGGCGACTCGGGTGATAACGTGGTGACGCGGAGCCAGTCGTGCCCGTAGCCTCTGAACACTGGCTCCGCGTACAATGTCCGATGCCGGGTCGCTCACATCGAATGTTGCCTCTTCAAACAAGTTCAGTTCTCGAAACCTGTCCCGCCGATCGCGATTGCCGCCGATTGTAAGCCAAAGAACGAGACCATGATCTATCGCCGTTTTGGACGCACGGAACTCTCAATGCCTGTCTTCTCGTGTGGGGGGATGCGCTACCAGTACAAATGGCAGGATGTTCCGTTGGAGGACGTTCCGAAAGACAATCAAGCGAACCTGGAAGCGACGATCCGTCGCGCTCTCGAGTTAGGAATCCACCACATCGAAACGGCTCGTGGCTATGGTTCCAGCGAACGGCAACTCGGCCTGATCCTGCCCGCGTTGCCACGGGATCAAATCATCGTTCAAACCAAGATCCAGCCGGAACCGGATCCGGCAGATTTCGTCAAGCATTTCCACGAGTCGCTCGATCGGCTTCAGCTGAGTTACGTCGACCTGCTGGGAATTCACGGAGTGAATAACCACCGTGAGCTCTGGAACACCGTCCGGCCGCAAGGCTGTCTCGCCGCAGCGCGCCGCCTGCAGAAAGAAGGAAAGGTGAGGCATGTGGGATTTTCGACGCATGGTCCACCGGATGTGGTTCTTCAGGCGGTGCAATGGGAAGGCGATCACGGCTTCGATTATGTGAATTTGCATTGGTATTACATCTATCAGAGGAACTGGCCTGCGATCGAAGAGGCTTCGCGTCGGGACATGGGTGTCTTCATCATTAGCCCAAGTGATAAAGGCGGCATGCTGTACAATCCGCCGCAAAGGATGATCGAGCTCTGCAAACCGCTTCATCCGTTGGTCTTCAACTGCCTCTGGTGCCTTGCTCATCCTCAGGTGCATACGCTGAGCATCGGCGCATCGAAGCCGAGTGACTTTGAACTGCAGATTTCGAGCCTGCAAGATATGGATGAGCAGCAGAAGTTACTTCCAGAAATCGATCAGCGACTTCGTGCAGCGATGGTGGATAAGGTCGGCCAGGATGTCGCCGAGCGATACGACGAGGGCTTGCCGCTGTGGGATGAAACGCCAGGCCTGATGAACATCGGTACCGTACTCTGGCTGCGCAATCTCGCAATCGGATGGGATTTGGTGGAGTATGCCAAGATGCGCTACAATCTACTCGGCAACGGTGGCTCCTGGTTCGCGGGTCTGCACGCAGCAGGCATTCATGACTTCGATGTTACTGCGTCCATTCGGCAATCGCCCTTCGCCGAGCAGATCCCGTCGTGGCTGGCCGAGGCTCATGAAATGCTCTACAAGACGCCCGAGAAGCGACTGAGTCAAACGCAATGAACGGCCAGTGGAGGAAAAGGGGCCGGGTACCGTTAGGGGGGATTAACACCCAGGGCTCGATGGCACAGAACAACCCGCTAATCCCGATCTGACATTCGATGTCACCAACACGCTTGGCTTGCCTGAGGAAAGTCGAATCGGGATTTGGATCTGGAATCCATTCAGTGGCGAAAGTGGTCCGGTCGCGTTTCGGGAAGTCGAGGTGGTTCCAGAGCCGTGGGGATTGTCGCTGCTCCTGACAGGCTTATTGGGAGTTGCGGTTTGGCGGCGTCGCCTTCATTAGCGAACTATGCGATATCGTTGGTCCATACGGTTCGTTGCACTACTTTGCATCAGACGTCCAGCGGACCATCTCGCACCGGCAAAGAGGGATTCTCCATGCCATTCCTGGAAATCCGTGTTCCGACGCTGATTGGCGTTGTTCTTGTCGTCCTCGGATTGCCGGCTTCCGCTTCCGCCTTATTAATCGGAGTACCGTATTTGATCCGCGGGAGCTGGTCGGATTTCGTGCCCGCTCTGGTACTCTGCGGTTTGGGTGTGTTCCTGCTGATCATGGCAATCGCCGTCCTTCGGGGAATCCTTCACCGGAGAAAGCGTCCCGGTGGAGAGCATTGAACGCGAATCCAGGTCTTCACCCCCCGGTTCATCCTGCGATAGCGCGGCACTGACGGACTTCGATCAGGGCACGTTCTTCGCCGCTGTCATTGCCCCATCGCTGAAGTGAGCGAAGTGTGTCAGACTGCTGTCGCCTAGAGGACTGTCGCGCTGCGCGAGGTGTGTTCAGTGTGTTCAGTGTCCACAGACCTCTGCAGATGCGAACTGATCGCATGAGGTTCGTCAAACCGACAGTAGACACGCCTTGGACACCGGTCGTACGGCGTGATCGTCCGGTGAAGGCCGAAGGCCCGGCATCTTGATTTACGAGATGGCAAGCGTCCGCAAGAGTGGCTGGTGATCCGAAACAACGAGTTTCGTCCAAACTGCATCCCCCGTGCACAGGGGCAACTGCTGGCCTCATCGATCGCTCGGTACTAGAATTCCGTGAGGTTTGAATAACTGTCGCCCTACTTTCGGAGGAACGCATGACTGGAGCAAACGAACACTTCGCGTTGGGATTGAACATGGGTGGTTTCATTCTTTTTATCGTCCTTATTTTTGTCTGTTTACCGCTTTGTTGGCTTCCCTGGGTCATCGACAGCTGCAAGGCACCGAAGCAATGAGGTG
>CAZFWV010000443.1:0-5255 GCA_964522605.1 uncultured Pirellulaceae bacterium | reverse complement strand
CTCCAGCCTCCAGCCTCCAGTCTCCAGTCTCCAGCCTCCAGCCTCCAGCCTCCAGCCTCCAGCCTCCATGCCGCCCGGCAAACACCTTGTCGAACTCAGGCGGTCGGTGAACAATTGGGGTTCTTGTTCGACGGACCGTAATCTCTCCTGGAAACACTGACACCCCTTGATTGGCTCCTCCGCTTCTGAAGCTCGCCTCGGTCGATCGGAAACGACGTCGGAACCGTCGCCGCTGCGACTGACGGCGCGAATGTTGCGTCTGGCGTGGCGGTACCGCGTCCCGAGCCTGATTGTCATTCTTTTTCATGTCTTGCTCGTTGGACTCAACGTCGGTGCCTTGGGCCTCACGGGACTTGGTATTGACTACATCCGTCACCAGGTCGACCCTGCGAGTCCGGCTCCGCAATGGCCGTTCGGCTGGCAGTTTCCTGCCACATGGAGTCCGATGGCGATCGTGAGTGCGATTGCGCTCGCGGTCCTGACCGTTGCGCTCGTGAATGCCGGTCTGAAATACGCAGCGGCCGTGTCGGGAGCCCAGTTGACACAGCGAGTGCTGATTCATCTGCGGACGAAGGTTTATGACAAGCTGCAGCGATTGAGCTTTCATTTCTTTGAAGCGAACCAGACGAGTTCTCTGATCAACCGCGCCGCCGGCGACGTGCAGGCCGTGCGAATTTTTGTCGATGGTGTGATGGTTCGCGTGCTGATCGTTTTGTTGACCCTGATCGTGTACTTGATCTATATGTTCCGAGTGCACGTTGCCTTGACGGTCCTCTGTTTGTTGACCTCTCCATTGTTGTGGTTCGGTGCGATTGTTTTTTCGCGTCACGTCCAACCGGCCTACCGCCGCGCCAGCGAGTTATTGGATGACCTGATCCTGACACTTGTGGAAAACACGCAGGGAATGTATGTCGTGAAAGGATTCGCGCGCGAGCCGGAAGAGATGGAAAAGTTCGCGCGGGTCAATCAACAGGTGTGTGACCAGAAGCGGGGCATCTTCTGGTCGATCAGCCTGTATCAGCCGCTGATGGGGTTGCTGACTCAGGTGAACATGCTCGTGCTGCTGGCCTACGGCGGATACCTCGTCATTCAAGGGCGTCTGCAGCTCGGTACCGGCTTGTTTGTATTCGCCAATCTGTTGCATGAGTTTGCGGGGCAGGTGGGGCAGATCACCAACATTGCCAACACGATGCAGACCAGCCTGGCGGGGGCTCAGCGCGTGTTTGAAGTTCTGGACGCCCCCGTACAGATTCAAACTCGCGCCGGCGCCGTGCGCTTACCGCGGGCGACGGGGGGCCTTCGTTTTGAAGATGTAACATTCCAGTATCCGTCGGAAGAGGCCAGTACGGAACCGGTGCTGAAAGAGATCAATCTGGAAGTCTGTCCGGGTCAGTGTTTGGGGATCATGGGGGAGACTGGTGCGGGCAAGAGTACGCTGCTCAGTCTTGTGGCTCGGTTCTACGACGTGACAGAAGGATCGATTCTGTTGGACGGCGTCGATCTGCGAAACGTTGACCTGGACGATTTGCGACGCAGCCTGGGGATCGTGTTCCAAGAGAGTTTCCTGTTCAGCAACACGGTGGCTGCGAACATTGCCTTCGGATACCCCGATGCGACGGAAGAGATGATTCGCCGCGCCGCACGCCTGGCGGCGGCCGACGAATTCATTCAAGAAATGCCGCACGGATATGAGACCGTCGTTGGTGAGTACGGTTCGAATCTCTCGGGCGGTCAGCGGCAACGGATGTCGATTGCTCGAGCCTTGCTGCTTGATCCGCCGATTCTGCTGCTCGATGACGCGATGGCGGCCGTGGATCCTGATACGGAACGGGAGATTCGCCAGTCGCTTCAGTCCGCTCGGCAGGGTCGCACGACGCTCGTCGTCTCCAACCGCATCAGTACGCTGCGGCATGCCGACCGGATTGCGGTCCTGCATCGTGGTCGCCTGATCCAGCAGGGAACCCATCGCGAATTGTTGCGACGCGAAGGTCCTTACCGTCGACTGGCGGAACTGCAATTTGCGGATCAGGTCGGAGAGTTATCGCCATCGAATGACTAACGTAACTTCCAAGACGACTTTCGCCGTAAGGGATGACTCAGACAAAAACTTCAGCATCCCGGTCCGCTCGTTTAACCGCGTGCCCAGCGGGCCGCGCGCCGGGAGGAATCTCTCCGACGCGCGGGGCGATGCCCGCGCGGTTAAACGAGGAAGCGGAAGATTGCTCCCGACGCGCGGGGCGATGCCCGCGCGGTTAAACGAGGATGTTGTTTCTGCGCCGCCCCTTGTGAAAAGCAGGTTCTGAAATGCGCTCCAGCTACAAATGAGCTCCGATAAATGCAAGATGAGTCAGCCATCAGACAAGACGAACGCCCGCTCCCGATCTATCGTTCGCTATTCGCGTCACGATGAGGAGGAACCACAGCAACGGCCGCTCGATTTTCGACTGATCACGCGGCTGATGCGCTGCACGCAAAATCATGCGCGAAAGCGGAACGGATTGCTCGTGATGGTCTTGATCCGAGCGATTCAACTGCCCGTGCTGACCTGGATTGTGGCGGCGATCATCAAGGGCCCGATTGCGGAGCGCAGTGTGCGTGGCGTGGTCGTGGGGTCTGTGGCCTTCGCATTGACTGCTCTTGCAACACAGATTGTGTTCCACTTTCGCCAACGTTGGGCGCTCGAATTAGGCGAAGCGGTGGTCGCCGACCTGAGAAATCGATTGTTCGAGCATCTGCAGACGATGCCGATGAGTTGGTTTCACCGGACGCGGGTGGGCCGCATCATCAGCCGCATGACGTCCGACATCGAAGATGTTCGGGTGGGTGTCCAGGAGGTGCTGTTTGTCAGCCTGGTCCAGAGCGGTCAGATGCTGGTAGCCGCCGTCGCGATGCTGTGGTACGACCGCGTATTGTTTCTGATCGTCCTGGGCCTGGCTCCCGTGATTTGGGGGATCAACCGCCATTTTCACCGGAAGTTGAGCTTGGCGTTGCGCGCGATGCGGGAGTCATTCAGTCGGGTGGTCGCAACTCTGGCGGAATCGGTTGCGGGTGTCCGCGTCACGCAGGGATTCGTACGCCAGGACGAGAACGCACGGCTGTTCCGCGATCTCGCCACCGATCATTCGCGGTACAACACGGCCGTATTACGCACGCATGGTCTGTTTATTCCGCTGCTTGAACTGAACAGCCAAGTGTTCATCGCAATTCTGCTGGTCGTGGGCGGCTATCGCGTGTTGCGTCCGGAAGCGGTCACCGACATTGGTGATCTCGTGGGCTTTTTCTTCATGGCCAACCTGTTTTTCTCTCCGATCTCTGTTCTGGGAAACCAATACAATCAAGCGTTGACTGCCATGGCCGGCGCCGAACGGTTGTTCGCCCTGCTGGATACCGAACCGGAATGGCATGATTTGCCCTCGGCGACGTCCGGTCCGATTCAAGGGACCGTCGAATTTGAAAACGTGACATTCGGCTACGAGCCCGATCGTCCCGTGCTGCACGATATCAATCTGGTGGCCAAGCCGGGGCAGACGATTGCTCTGGTCGGTCACACCGGTAGTGGCAAGACATCGATCATCAACCTGATCGCAAAATTCTATTTGCCGACATCCGGACAGTTGCGAATCGACGATCGGGAGATTCGCCATATTCAAAGTCGTTCGCTGCATCAGCAGATGGGAATTGTGCTCCAGCAGCACTTTCTGTTTCACACGACCGTGGCCGACAACATCCGCGTCGGTCGGCCGCAAGCGAGTGACGCGGATGTCCTCGAGGTATTGCGGCGTCTGGATTGCCTGGATCTGCTGGCGGAGCTTCCCGACGGACTCGATACGCATGTCGGACAGAGCGGTTCCCGCCTGTCGGTGGGGCAGCGTCAGTTGATCTGCTTTGCGCGTGCCCTGTTGGCAGAACCGCGGATTCTGATTCTGGATGAGGCGACCAGCAGTATCGATAGCCAGACCGAGTTGCGTCTGCAAACCGCCCTGGCCACATTACTGCAGGGCCGTACCAGTTTTGTCGTGGCTCATCGACTGAGTACCGTGCGGCACGCGGACCAGATTCTGGTACTCGATCATGGCCGCATCGTGGAACGTGGACAGCATGAGCAGCTACTTGCCCAGGATGGGGTCTACCAGCGTCTTTATCGCGGATTTGTCGAAGCGGCCTGAATGTGTGCGAAGGGATGACTCAAGAAAAATTTCGGCATCTCGTTCCTCTCGTTTAACCGCGTGCCCACCGGGCCGCGTGCCGGGAGGAATCTTCCCGACTCGCGGGGCGCTGCCCGCGCGGTTAAACGAGGGAGTTGTTTCTGAGCGGGAGATCCTCCCCGACTCGCGGGGCGATGCCCGCGCGGTTAAACGAGGAAGTTGTCTAGGAGTCGTTCCTAAGCACATTGTCGCCGCTCGACCGCTGCGGGACCGGCAAGCCCACGCAACTCGTCGGCAATGTCCCCGCAGAGGACTTCTTCCAAGCGGTTGATGGCTTTCGCCGCCGTGATTCCGTCGAGGACTCGATGGTCGCACAGTAATGTGGACAGCAGCGTACCATCGGACTGGAGTGGACCGTAGGTCAGACTGCTGGTCAGGAAATGTGGATGCAGCCGATTGTAGACGCCTTGACCGGCCAGAGTTGACATCCCGAACGTTCCCATCCGACGAGCCCGCTTGCGTGCTGCCGTATTCAGTCGCAGCCACCAGAACAAACGTCGCACAGGACTTGGCAGACGGGCCATGAGTAGATGCCGGTGAAAGACCTCCTCGACCGGCTTCGACTGAAATGCGTTCAACTGTTGCTGCAACTTGACCAGCGATGTCGTTTCGGGACTCTGCAGACGTGCCCAGAACAGCCGGTCGACGCCGTCACAGGGACGATTCATTGCGATGGTCGCAACGCTGTGCGGAGCTTCAAAATAATGCGGCCAGGGCCACCGGCAGTAGATCCGTCGCAATGCGGGAAGTTCGGCGGCGACGCGTCCGTAGGCTTTGGCGAACAGTACGGTCCACGAGATGCGCGTGGCGGCCTGTTGCCGCAGTCGCGTCACTTCTTCCAGGCAGAACCACTTTTCGACGGGGAAACAGGGGACCGACGCCGAATAGTGCAACACATCGAGCACCAGCCGACGGCTCGCGTCGATGGGAATCCATTTTCCCTGAGATGTCGTCATGGAACGCTCCGCCTCCTTGCGGGGGGAATCCTCGTCTCGTCGGACGAGCACGACGTAGGATCCCGATCTTGCCGGTTCAGGTCAAGCTCAGCTC
>CAZFWV010000442.1:0-5273 GCA_964522605.1 uncultured Pirellulaceae bacterium | reverse complement strand
GCACCCTCGCCGGACTACTTCAGCTCCGTGCGGGAACTGCCTATACTGGGAGGCTTTGGTCACCGATCCGCGCCGCGGGGAGGCGGGGAATTCACCTTTTTCGGGAGATACGAGTCGTGTTTGAGAGCCTTGCTGTCGTGGGAGCCACCGGAGCGGTCGGACGTCTGATTCGTCAGTTACTCGAGGAGCGTGACTTTCCGCTGCGCAAGGTGAAGTTCCTCGCATCCGCTCGATCTGCTGGCACGCACCTGACGTTTCGCGGCGAGTCGGTCCCCGTGGAATTGCTGCGGCCGGAAGCATTTGATGATGTCGATCTGTGCATCGCCAGCACGCCCGACGACGTGGCACTGGAGTTCGTCCCGTGGGCGGTTGAACGCAACACGGTTGTCGTGGACGAAAGCGGTGCGTGGCGGATGGATCCGCGTGTTCCCCTGGTCGTTCCCGAGGTCAATCGGGACGCCATTCACACGCACCAGGGGATTTTGGCCAGTCCAAACTGCTCGACAACCCAAATGGTCGTGGCGATGAAACCGCTGCATGATTTCGGACGAATTCGTCGCGTCGTCGTCAGCACGTATCAGGCGACCAGTGGTGCGGGCGTCTCGGGGGAAAAAGACCTGATCGAAGGGACGCGTGCTGCGTTGGCTTCCAGTTCATACGATTATCAGGCCTTCAAGCATCCGATCGCCTTCAATTTGATTCCCCAGATTGGATCCCCCAAGCATCAGGGCTACACATCGGAAGAGATGAAGATGGTCTGGGAAACGCACAAGATCTTTGGCGATGATACGATCGAAGTCTGCCCCACCTGTGTTCGAGTCCCCGTCTCGAATTGTCATAGCGAGAGCATCCTCGTGGAAACTGACAAGAAGATTACGGCCGAACAGGCGCGGGAGTTGTTTTCGGCGGCCGAGGGCATCACGCTCGTGGACGACTTGGCGGAAGGGCGGTACCCGATGCCAAACGAATGCAGCGGCAAAGACCCGGTCTACATTGGTCGAATCCGTGAGGATCTGAGCAGCCCGAACGGAATCGTCTTCTGGTGCGTCAGTGACAATCTGCGGAAAGGTGCCGCGACGAATGCCGTTCAGATCGCTGAATGCCTCGTCGCCAGCAAAGCGGCGATCTAAACCAGACGCCCGCATCGTCCCACCGACCGAACATCCACTCCACGATCTTCGACTTCGATGCGATCCTTCAAGCTGACGCTCGCCTACGACGGAACTGATTTCCGCGGCTGGCAGGCACAGGCCGAAGGTCGGACCGTGCAGTCTGCCGTGGAGCATGCGTTACAGGCCGTCATCGGTAAAGCCGTTCGCGTCGCGGCCAGCGGCCGCACAGATTCGGGTGTTCATGCACTTGGACAGATCGCCAGTTTCCAGAGCGACACAGCGTTGTCCGAGGAAGTTCTCCAGCGCGCGCTCAATGCCAATTTGCCGATGGACGTCCGGGTCCTTGCGGTTTCGGCGCTACCATTCGATTTTCATGCCATTCGCGATATCGTCGCCAAACGCTATCGATATATCATTCTCAATGGTCGCGTTCATGATGTCTTCGAACGACGATACTGTTGGTTTATCCCTCGCCCCTTGAATGTTGCGGCCATGCGGCGCGCAGCGCGGCACGTGATTGGACAGCGAGACTTTGCTGCATTGCAGAGCGCAGGGTCACCTCGAAAAAGCACGGTTCGGACGATTCACGATGTGACACTTAAGTGTCACAAAAAAGGCGAATTAGTGCGGATCGCGATCGAAGTCGAGGCCGACGGATTTCTCTATAACATGGTCCGAAACCTTGTCGGCACTCTTTGCCTGGTCGGTCTCGGACGGAAGCCATCACGGTGGGTCGCTCAGGTGTTGCAGTCTCGTGACCGTCGACAGGCAGGTCCCACCGCGCCACCGCAAGGGCTGTATCTGGTCTCGGCCACCCCCGCGCCACCGCCGGGCAACTCGCTGGCGGAGTGACCCTGCGAGCGATCGGCCGCGGATCGGTCCGCCCGCATGATCTTCCTCCCCGAGGGGGCTTGGATTACATTGGACAACGAGGGAAGGGCCCGCGCGGGCCAAAGTGGTCCAGCGAAGGCCGCCCGCAGTGTCGCTTTCACGGGACACTCGATCTCTCGAAGCCAGACGCAGATTTTCCGCATTCCGATTCGAGGTCGGCTGGGGCACGGTGCCGATCGGAACCCGTCAAGGTGAAGTACTCGTGGCGTTGGACCGCAACTACATTGGCTCGTACCGTCTGCTGAAGGTGATTCGCGCAGGAGCGACTTGCCAGATTTGGGAAGTCATCAGCGACATCGACAATCGACGATGCGCGCTGAAAACGCTCCAGGAACGCTTTCGCGAGGACAAGCGAGAGATCGGGCTCCTGCGTCACGAATTCACCGTCGGACATGCGCTGCATCACCCGAATGTCATTGAGATCTATGACTTTAATATTGCCCGGGGCATCCCTTATCTGGCGATGGAGTATTTTGAGTCGTCGAATCTGAAGCAGTGGATTCGGCTGGCTTCGGATGATCCGAAGAATATTCTGCTGCTGCCCGAGATCATCCAACGTTGCGCGGAGGCGCTCGCTTACCTCCACGAACAAGGCTGGGTGCATCGCGACATCAAGCCGGACAATTTCCTGGTCAACGAACAGACCGTCGTGAAACTGATCGACTTTGCAATCGCTCAGAAAGTAAAGCGGGGCCTGGGCCGATTCTTCAGCGGGCGGAACAAAGTGCAGGGAACCCGCAGTTACATGTCTCCGGAACAAATCCGCGGCGAGAACATCGATCAGCGCAGTGATGTTTACAGCTTTGGTTGCATGCTGTATGAACTGTTCTGCGGCCGGCCACCGTACACCGGAGGAAACGCCGATGAGCTGCTGCAGAAACATCTGACTGCGGGGATCCCAACCATCGCGACCGGCAGCGATCTCGTCAGCCCCGAATTCTCCCAGTTAGTGGCGCGCATGATGGCGAAGGATCCTCAGGATCGCCCTGAATCCATGCAGGCGTTTCTGGATGAATTGAACGGCATGCGCATCCTTCGCGCGCGACAACAATCGTAATTCAACGAGGGAACGGCACGATGGAAGCGACGCCCCCCGGCATGAGCTTTGAGAATCCCATCTACGAGATCGAGGCGCGTCTCGAAAAGCTGAAACGCGTCGGTCGCCGTGAAGCGGAGGACGAGATTCGGCGACTGCGGCACGAACTGGCCGAAACCACACGCTGGATCTACGAAAACCTGACTCCCTGGCAAACCGTGCAGGTCGCCCGTCACAAAGATCGACCTCAAACCCTGGACTATCTGACACTCGTTTTTGACGAGTTCGTTGAACTGCACGGCGACAAACTTTTCGGCGACGATCCGGCCGTCCTCTCCGGCTTTGCCAAACTCGATGCGTTCCGCGTGATGGTGGTAGGTCACCAGAAAGGACGCACCACCAAGGAACGAACCAATTGCTTCTTTGGTCTGGCTCATCCCGAAGGCTATCGCAAGGCGCTGGCGAAAATGAAACTCGCCGCGAAGTTTCGCATTCCCGTCATCTGCCTGATCGATACGCCGGGAGCTTATCCCGGTGTCGGCGCCGAAGAACGCGGCCAAGCTCAAGCGATCGCAGAGAACATGTTCGAAATGTCTCGCCTCCGCACACCCATTATCTGCGTCGTGATCGGCGAAGGTGGATCCGGTGGCGCCCTGGCGATCGGAGTCGGCGACCGGATCGCCATGTTGCAGTTCGCCTACTACTCCGTCATCAGTCCGGAAGGATGCGCCGGAATTCTCTGGAAGAGCCATGAGTATGCCGAACAAGCGGCGGCCGCTCTCAAATTCACCTCCCGCGACTTGCAGCGGTTTGGCGTCGTCGACGATGTGATCGACGAACCGCTCGGCGGAGCTCATCGGGACCATCATCAGACGGCCAATCGCCTCAAGATGTATCTGGTGCGCACACTGCGCGAACTGACCGCCCAACCGCTCGATCGTTTGCTCCAAGTGCGGTACGAAAAGTTCCGCCGCATGGGCCAGTTCCTGACCGCCGAACCGGTCGCTCATGCGGATTAAATTCCTTGTCTCTTGAACGCTTCAGCGGGACCTCAACCCGGTGGTGCAAACCTACAGAATTCACGAGAAAAACCGCATCTCCTCAACGTCCGATAATGTTTCTTATGTTCGGTTTGGGATCCGGTTTTCCTCGGGGTTTTTGCAGGTTCCACGATTCGCGGGCCGGCAACTGTGTGGCGCCCTCACTGCCACCTCGGCTACCCCGCTCCGAGCCGCGCAAACGCCTCGCCGCGGGCACTCACAGCACCGCATCCAGAACGGCCGAAAATCCACGGTGCGGCGTCCTCTTTTGGCGGCCTGCCGACCCCGCCCTGCCGTGAGTTACTCAACGCTGATAGGCCGGATCGATGATCGGCCGCCGAGGCGCATTGGCTCGCTGCGGTGCCTCCCCTGCCCCTTCGCCAGACCCCGCATAGTAGGGGTCCGCCGTGGTGGGCGGCGGCGCTTCGTCGAAACCACCTCGGTCATACCAACTGCCGCCCGGCGACTCAAAGAACTGATCCCAGTCCGGGAACTCCTCGCCCACCGGCTCCGCCGGATCGCGGAGCGGTGCTTCGAGTCGCTCATCCAATTCACGCAAATACGGGTCGAGAAAATCATGAATGCCCGTCGGCATCACCGTGTCCGCGCGATTGAGCAATCGTGCGATGTACAGCCCCGACCGAGACTCAATGACTTGCTTGCGAAACCCCTCCCCCAACAGCGTCACCGCGAAGAAGGTGATCACGACGCATAGGGCGGCCCCTTTGAGCAACCCGAAGATCGCCCCCAGCTGCTGATCGAACTCTTTGAGCTTCGCCCGATCAATAAAACCCCGGACCAGTTGGAACAGAATCCAGATCCCCAACGACGTCACTAAATAGAGAATTAACATCGCCAGGAAACGATTCCAGGGCGGATCGGTGTGCAGGTACACCGCAACCACATCGCGAAACTGCATCGCAACGAAGTAGCTGAAGAAAATGGCACCCAAGGATGCAATTTGCCAAGCCAATCCCTTACGAAACCCCAGGAAGGTTGTGGCCGCAAGGACGATCAACATGATCACGTCATACGCTTGCATAGCATTGCCTTGACAGCAATTGGATCCATCGATGAGGTACGTTCCGCGCGGAGTATATTCATTGCGGCCGGTGCCTGAAAGTCCATTCGTTGGCCGAGGTGGAATCTGGGAGATGATCTGCTTGGTAGCCGAATTCGTGAGAATTCGGATGC
>CAZFWV010000441.1:0-5279 GCA_964522605.1 uncultured Pirellulaceae bacterium | reverse complement strand
GAACATTCCTTCCGAGTGCGGAACACGGGCACTGCCCCCCTGGTCTTCAGTACACCACGCTCGACGTGCAAGTGCACGATTGGTGAGACTCCCGAGCAGCCGATTCCACCCGGGGGAGAAGGCTCGATTCTCGTGCGCTGGCAGACGGAACAGAACAAGACTCATTTCCACGAGTCCGCGACGGTCGAGACGAACGACCCTGCGGTCCCAGAGCTTGTGCTGACGATCGAAGGCAATGTGCTCGTTCATGTCACCGCGGTCCCGCCCGAACTCGTCTTACCCGGTGTGCGTCCGGATCAACCCACGGTTGCAACCACGGTCATCGCCTCGCAGGTTTGGGAGCAATTCACTGTCAAGGAATGGGAATCCTCCCTTGAAGGGATCGAGTTTGACGTCGTCCCTGCGTCCCAGGACGAATTGACCAAGCTCGAAGCCCGCGCTGGATATCGACTTCGGGTAACCCTGCCGAACGACCTGCCGCAAGGTGATTTCCAGCACTGGATCCGGTTCCGAGTTGATCCGCAACGTCCCGACCAGGCATCCGAACAGTACGAAATCCCCTTGTCCGGCAAGGTCCTTCGGCGGCTGGCCGTGTATGGCGCCGGAATTGATCAAACGGGTACAGTCCGGCTAGGTATCGTGTCGAGTACAGCGGGCCGACAACATCGGCTGTTCGTCAAGGTACGCGACCCGTTACCGGAGATCGCACTCCGCGAGGTGGTCGCCGACCCGCCGTTTGTCGGTGCCTCGTTGCGACCCGTCGCCGGAGTCCGGGCGGCGACCGGACTGTACCAACTCGAGATCACCGTCCCCCCCAACACGACTCCGTGCCGACATCAGGGCGAACGGGCCGGATCGCTTCGATTGCGGTTCGATCATCCACGGATTCCCGATCTTGCCCTGCGTCTGGACTTCGCCGTTGCAGGTCGCGATTTCGCGCAAACTCGGGCGACATCTTTGGAAGACTAATTGACTCATGAGCGTTTCCTACGATTCCGAACGGCTGGATCTGCGCCCGATCGTGTGCGTCGCCTGCCGTCAGACGAATCCCGCCCGTCATCGTTTCTGTGCCAGCTGCGGCGAGCGTCTTTGGGAGCCGTGCTTAAGCTGTGGGGCACAAAACGCGTGCGACGTCGTCTACTGCGGCCAATGTGGAGAAAACGTGCAGCGGGCCTTTGAGCAGCGACAGGCACTCATCCAGTCCGAGTTGGAGAAGGTCGAGCGTCTGCGAACGGATGGGATGTACGCAGCGGCGATTGAGATTCTGCAGGGAATCCGCAGCGGCGGAGATTCGCGACTGGAGCCAACCGTGGAGCGTGCCGCGAAACGCGTGGAGGAGCTACAGCGGGAGCGGACAAGGCGCCGGGAGGAAGCGGAGGAGGTATTTCGGGCGGTCGAAGAGCGTCTGTCGGCGCGAGACCTTGTGGGCGCACACCGCGAACTTTGCCGCATTCCGCCGGGGCTGCGTAATCGAGCGATGCACGAGGCATGGGAGCAGGTCAGTGCGACGGTCAAGGAAATCGAGGAACTCACGGCACACATCCGAAAGTCACTCAAGTCACAGCAAGACGAACATCTGCTGCCGCATGTCCTTCGTCTCCTCGAATTACGTCCCGACGACACGCGCCTCTCCAAGCTCGCCAAAGAACTAAAGCAACGTCACGATCAACGTGATTTGCGCGTTGCCGAAGAACGATTGGAGAAATGCCGAGACCTGTTCGCCCGCCACGCATACGAACAAGCGGCCCGCCAGTTGGCGGACGTCGACTCGGAACTCTTGCCGGCCAAATCGCGCGAGTTATATGACACCGTGCACGAACTGGCCTGGATCCTCAACCAGGTTCGCACGACGCCCTTTGTGTCGCCCCAACTGGCAGCGATCGTGCAGCGATGGCGTCGGTTGCGTCCCAAAGATGCCCGAGCAAAACGGTTCGAAGAAGAACTTGCTCGGCGGTGGAAACGTCGAAAGCGGAACCAGCACTTCCCCGTGCTGTGGGGAAAATCCCCGTCGACGACGCGCCTTGGGTTACCGATTCTCCCGTGGCAGGGCATTGAGCGGTCGCACACAACCGGCGACACATCGCCGATCACCGACCGACTGATGCTCGCCTACGGACTTGCCCTGCAAGGCCTCGGGGTCGCTCGCCTCAACGTCAATCTGCTGCCTCGCGAACGCGGCGCTTGGTGGCGGCGACTTTCCGGACGGCGCGATGCGAAGTCGACGAGTCCCGTTTGGGGAATCGACCTGGGCACGAGTGCTCTCAAAGCGGTGGAATTGCGACGCGACTCGCCCCACAACAAGATCGAGGTCATGCGTGCGGTCTGCCTGCCTCATCCGCAGCCGCTGAATGTCGCGGAAAACGATGACCAGGTGACCGAGATCTGTCGAGAGACGATCGAACGATTCGTCACGGATTGCGATTTGACCCACGCCTCGGCTGTGATCGGCTTCCCCGGCCCTCGCTCCCTCGGACGGTCGTTCGAGATTCCCCGTCTCAAGGCGAGCAAGTTGGACGACGTCATTGCGTACGAGGCACGGATCCAGATCCCGGTTCCGCTCGAAGAAATCGTCTTTGACTGGCACGTGTGGCCCGATGAAGATCCGGATTCGGGGATGCAATCGGTCACGTTGCTTGCCGCCCGACGAGTCCATCTCCAGCGGATCCTCGCTCCACTTGCCGATTCGCCCCTTCAGCCGATTGCGGTACAGAGCGATTGTCTCGCGCTGTACAACGCAGCGGCGCATGAGTTCTGGCCAGACGAAGAAGTTGCGGACAAGAAATCCACATCTCCCTTCGCCGTCCTCGAGGTCGGTACGGAAGCCACGAATCTGGTGCTGGTCTCTCCGTTCGGAATCCGTTACCGCAGTCTGCCGATCGGCACCGAACGGATGAATCGCAGCTTGATCAAGCGCTTCCAATTGCCTCGGAACAAAGTGGAACAGTTGCGTCAGCAGCCCGCTGCGGCGAAGTGGATGTATCAGATCGACGAGGTGCTGAAGCCGTTGTTCCTGGAACTCGTGCAGGACACCCAGCGAACACTCGCTGCCTACCAGGCGGACAGCATGCACGCCCAGGAACTGTTCGTCACCGGAGGCGGGGCGGGACAACACGGGCTGCTCCGAGAACTCATTCGTGATACGACTGCAGGCGAGGTCGAACCACAGGAGTCCGACGCGTGAAGCGGAAAAGCAATCGACAACCGGACCGGGCGGCGCGAATTATGCGTCTCGCGGTGGTGATTCTGGCCATACCGGGCGCGCTACCGGGTTGCGGCGGTTACAGCCAGAACGACATGCGCAAGTATGCGATCAAGCGTCCATCCGATGACGATGACGCGCCCGCTCCACGCCCTCAGGCGACCAGTCCACCTGCGGCTCGGGTCACGTCGGCGACCGAGCCGTCTGCTGCACCGCCTGAGCAGCCCGCGCAGCCCGAGCCGGCCGCGGGTTTGAGTCCGAGTCGTCCTGTGGCCGATCGTGCGACTCCGGATGCCACGGCACCGAGCGTCGCCTCAGACACGCTGCAATTCGATCCTTCCCTGACCCCGGTCCAGCGTCGACAGATGACGCTCGATCATTTACAGCGCATCGGTCAGGCATTGGAAGCGTACGTAACCGAAAAGGGGCTGTACCCGTCCCATGCGATCTACAGTCCCGGCGGACGCCCGCTGCTCAGTTGGCGGGTCGAGCTGCTTCCCTACCTGGGATACGAACCGCTCTATCGCCAGTTCCGTCAGGACGAGCCGTGGGACAGTCCCCTCAATCAGCGACTCCTATCCGCAATTCCGTCGGTATTTCAATCCCCGGAGCGATGCGATACGAAGACCAACTACCTGGTTCCCTTCGGTTCCCCGACCGCCTTCTCGGGTCGTCAGGCACGTCCTCCGAGGCGATGGGAGGATCATGCCGAAAACACGTTGCTCGTCCTGGAAGTGGATGACGAATTCGCCATCCCCTGGACGCAACCGGAAGACCTGAAGTTCAACTCGGCAGATCCGTGGTACGGCTTGCAGAAGCTGCGGGAAGATGGCTGTTTCGCCGTGTTCGGAGGAGGTCGTGTGGCCCGCATTCCGCGGGAACTGGATCCTCGCGTCCTGCGTGGTTTGTTCACGATTGACGGAGGAGAGTCGGTGCTCGCTGGAGCTGTGACGGAGCCTGCCATTGCGGATCTTGCGACGGGATCACCTTCGTCACCTCTGGAATCCTCCGGCGGACCCACTCAGGTGGCCGGTCCGTCGCTTTCGTCGAGTCAGACTGGTGTTGGATCCGCTTCGCACTTCCCCGTTGCTGAGAGCAGCACGAACGAACTGTCGGGCCGAGCGCGCAGCGCGGCGGAAGTCGGCCGCGAATCCGACGCCATCCGGTTCTGTCACGCGGCCTACCTTGTGGGAGAAGCGGGAACGAGTAACTGGTTTTACTGGGTACCCGGCCTGCGCCGACCGGCGATCGGCGTCCGGATTGGCGTCGGCCTGGACTATGTCGGGACCGACCGGCAACAGGTCGATCGCTTGGCAACAAGTGACAACACCCCGTGGGAATGGCCCGAAAAGCGGGCCGCCCTGGAACCGATCGTCGGCGAACTTGGCGGCCCCGTGCTCGAAGTGCTCGACAACACACCACGATTTCTCCCCCCGCCGTTGACCAGCGCCGCGCCCACGGCACGAAACGCCCGGACACAGACCGCCGGATTAAGCTTCCTGGGTGTTGCAGATCAGCGGACACTGGAACAGGTGGCTCGTCGCGAACTTATCGATTGCCTGGTCGTCTTCCTGGTCGAGCAGCGTACCCCGCGCCGCGGAAAAGACTATAAGGTCGCTTCGTTTCGCGTACTCGATACTTTCGCGCGTCGCCCGCTCTATGAAAGCGATCGAATCAGCTACTTGCGTCGCGAACAATCGTTGCGCGATCCCCTCTTCAAAGATCCGATTGACGATGTCGTGTTCGATCTGGAAGAGTTGGTTGCGAAGCAACTACAGCCGAACCCGATTCCGTCACAACTCCAGCCCGCGCATGCCTCTCGGCGTGTGCAGCAACTGAGCCGTGTCACGGACGATCTGCAATTGTTGGCGCTGAGCGAGATGCGCTTCTACCAACGGTCGAACCTTGTTTCACTCCAGGATCTGTTGATCGCTTTTCAGACCGTGACGGACGAAAACACAGGACTCACCCTGCTTGCCGGCAGCCCCAGCGCGAAGCGAGATCTGCTGGACGACTGGCTTCCCAGTGTACGACTTACGGCGACCGCCGTGCCGCGCCCTCGTGCCGAACCGGACGACGA
>CAZFWV010000440.1:0-5302 GCA_964522605.1 uncultured Pirellulaceae bacterium | reverse complement strand
ATCGGCAAACTGGGGCATCGCTGCGCTCTGCCACCAGCCACCCTGTCACGAGAACTGGTTTTGAAACCGCTTCTACTCGGTCATGGAGGGTAAGTCGTCGAGCGGCGAACGCCACATCCCTTGCCGCGGAAACAATCGCCCCACCAGTTCTCGGTCGGCCTCGCGAATTTCGAGTGATTCTCCCAGGCAAACACCAGGTTGCCCCAGGAGTCCCAGCAAGACGGCAGTGACTCCGGCTCCCGACGCCCGCACGCATCGGCGCGTCGTCAGCCCCTCGGTCCAGCGCAGCGGTTGATCGGGATCCAAATGGAGTGTAATGCGCCAATGGTTAAGCTGGAGTCCCAAACGAGTGCCCGCGGTTACGCCGGCCGCCCGCGCGGATTGGGCAATGCGACTTGAATGCTGCTGCAAGAACGCTTGGGGATTGAGCACTTTCACCATCTGCTGTGGCGTTCGCTTCGTGGAGGATGCATCACCGGATGCACCGAGATCCGGCTCGGATTCCGTGGTCGCCTCGAGTGAGGGCGGCTGAAACAGGCGGATCTCATGCGCATCGCGCTCAATCGCCTCGCTCGCAACGCGTTGCAGCAACTCGTGCGCAGCCTGGGGATGATCGGGAGCGGCAAACATCTCCACGACATCACTCCCGCGTGTGAAAGCATAAGCAACAATCGTCTCCGGCTGCTCCAGCTCCGACGAGGATGCTTCCTGTGGAGGAAGTGCGGCGACGAGGATTTGTTCGAACCCGCGTCGTACCAACAACCATTCCCAATAGGCCTCATCGCGCCGCAAGGCGCCTCCCAAGCGGCCCGCCGTCTCGCGGTACAATTCCTGTAGAGCATGTTGTTCCACGTAGCGCCAGGGGCGCACAACGAGCTCCGTGGAATGGCGACGGCGTCGACGCGACGGCCCGACGTCGCCACAACGTGATAGGCGCGCCAGTAAGGTCCGAGGATTCGTCCGCAGGCAACGAGCACCACCGGCAACCAGCCAACCGCTTTCCGCGAACAATTCCGGTTGATCGGTCAGCGTTGTCGCCAATATCGCACCCGACGTGGCAGCCTGGGCCTCGGCCACGGCCAATAAGGCAGCATCGTCCCCCAGTAGTCGGTACTCTGGCAAACAAGCGAATTCCGCCAAGTCGCACGCGGGCATCCAGGTCGAGCCGAACCGCAACAGTCGGGAACTCAGCCGCACATGAGCCACCAGATCCTGATCCCGCAGCAACAATAAGCGGTCGGAAGGCTCATAACCGGGTCGATCGGTACTCAGTTGAAACTCCACATCGTTCGGGCGGTGGAGGACGGAGACGAGTAACCGATGAATTGCCGGATGGTCTCCGGCACGCGCCGTCACGACGCGACCGGAGGGCGTGGCGCGACGGGATTTCGTCTCCGTCCGATCCGGCAGAACGGAAACCTTTGCAGAACCTTCGATCCAAGTGGAAGTGGCAGCAGCCGATGCAACTCGCGATCGCGCGCCGCGCGCGGCAGTCAAGGACGAACCCATAGCAGAATCCTTTCCCTTTTCGAGCAGCGCGGCGCCGAACTGCGGGATGAATTTCGAACGACATTGTTCTTCTCATCGTTCGAGTCGCCCGCGCAAGGATGTCGGTCCCGTTTGGAATTGGTCTCGACCTCATCCGGCGACCGCAGGTCGTCTCGTGCAAAACTCCCTAGTGCCGTGTCACAGCTTCGGATTGAAGTACAACGCAACCCGAATTCTCCGCTGTGACAAAGCAACAAGCCTCACCGCACGAACCTGTCGCGGCTCTGATTAGAACCGGTTTACGACAAGCCGTCAAATAGCTTGTCTTGGAGAAATGCGAATGGGAAGAGGCAAAACGAGTATTCGCGTGAAGCAAGAATCCGTTGGTGGCGCCGCGACTGTCGCGCATCGTGCAAACGCTGCTCAAGGTCTTTTCGCTGCTGTTGCACATAGGGCTGAAGTGCAGCATTCGCCTGGGTGATCGCTTCATGTCGCATTTTTCTTGCCGTCGGGGCGGCTTGAGTGTTCAACCAACGCGATTTCTGCTCCACCCAATAGCGCACCTCTTCGCGTCGCTCGTCGGCGGCCGTGAGAAATCGCTCCGGATGATAACGCAAGGAACGCAGCAACTGCTTCGCCGGTTCGGGCTTCGAGCGATCTTCATCGCGTGTGTCGATCGGCAGGTGAACCGTAGCGGTTGCCGTCAGAAAACCTGGCGCGGGAACCCCGAACAACCTCTCGATCAAGATGTCCGTCAGCTCGTCGTACTTGGCTCCCCCAATTCCGTGAATGAAGAAATCACAGAGAAAAAGTCGGGTAAAGAGCGTTGTGATCAGGGCCCGGGGGCGAATTCGAATTCCTCTCTGCCGCAGGTCAATCAGGCCGTTCAGGACCGACTCTGCATCGCCGACTCGCCCGACGACACATGCAGGCAATGCTCCGTCCAAGCCCGACAGCTGCAGATCGCCTCGAACTGCACGAGCGAACAGACGACGTCGATGCGAATCCTGGGTACTCCAGATCCAGAGTGGAAGTTCGGTCCAGTCGGATTGTTGCGCGAGGTCGGGAACGGGGTGCGTTCGACTGCGAAGCCGATTGGCCCGACGATATTCCATCAGCGCCTGATTGTGGAGTTGCCAGAGTTCTTCTGCTCGAACGACCAAAGAAGCTGCAAACCACAGGAAAGGCTCGGCGTCACAGACGTGGCTGAGCGGTAATTCCAGGGTTCGCAATCCGTACTGTTCCTCGACTCGGTGTCTCATTTGAGCCAGCGCTCGCCCCAATCGATCCGAGCGGCGCCCCGCTTCGACCGCAGTGGTCCAGAAATCCAGCACCAGCGGATGCTCGACGAACGGTCTCACCGCGGCCGCAGCGCGGCGACCGAAATCCGCAAATAACGACGGTTCGGCGATCCGACGATCTTCCAGCGGAACATCCGGCAGATGACGATCGAAGGCAACGTGTTCGCGACGAGGCGCGTCGACACTTCCGGTGGGAATCGAAATCGCCGTCGATTTGCAGACGTCATTGTCGATGATCAAGTGGACCGGCCAGGCGTCGAATTGCTGAGCCAAACGGTCGAGCACGAAATTCTTGAACCACACGCCCGCATGAAAAAGCTCGGGCTGATGGCCGGTACAAATCACCCGCGATTGAAGACCGAGCGAGGGCTGCGGCAGTTGGTTCCGATAGGCCGAAGTATATTCCTGCGCGGCGCGGAGCATGACCTGACGTGCGGACTGCCGCAACGAGTGAGCGGATCGCCCGCAGAGGTCAAAATCATGGCTGGCGAACAGGAAGACGTTCCGATCGACCGCCTCCCCCAGATCAGACCAATCGGGCTGGATGAGAAACTCGCCATGCCGACTCGGTGCTCGCAGAGCCTTATGATGTCGCCCTGTCTGCATCGGCGTCTATCCGGCCTCGTCCTCGGCGACACCACAGTACGTTCCGGCTCGCGAATCGCAGGACAAACTGCGCTGCAAAACACGGTGGTAGTACTCCAGCCGGGTCTGCCCATCATCCAGAGCACCACCGAAGGAACGCTCCTCATCCAAGTAAATCAGAGGCACCGGGTACTCGATGATCCGCCATTTCGCCCGCGCTGCCTGCACCCATAGTTCAAGCGGCATCGCGTAGCCGGTTTCGGTCAGCGACAACTGGGACAAAGATGAAACGCGGTAGGCCTTGAACCCGCAAAAGGCGTCCGTCAAATTCAAACCCAATCGGTCGTTCAATAGTTGCGTGATTTGCAGATTGATTCGCCGCCGACTGGCTGGAGGTTCGCTGTCCGCATCAAACCGTTTGAGATACCGGCTGCCCGACACGAGATCAATGTCACGGCAGGCTTCCACGAAGGCGGGGATCCGCTGGGGTTCATGCTGTCCGTCACAGTCAATCGTGACCAGGATCTCAAAACCGGACGCAATCGCGTAGTCGAACGCCGACATCAGGGCGGCTCCGTAGCCACGATTGACCGGGTGGGTCACCACCTGAACATCTCGACGCTGCCTGAGCAATGTGCCCGTGTCATCCGTTGACCCATCATCGATCACGACGACATGTTCACTGTATCGCAGCACTTCATCCAGAACGGCATTCAGATGCTTCGCCTCATTGAATACCGGAAGGGCCGTCAGGAATTTGCAGTGCATTGAGCCGTTCATCTATATCATTTACCCCCGTGCCAGGCGAAAACAAGATTCCCGCCGTTGCCACGGGCTCTCCAGCCTCAGCTACCGTCTCTGAAGTTGCACGTAGCCGAATTCGTGAGAATTCGGACGCTGCACTAATAGGTCCCCTCTGCGAGGCCTCCGAATTCTCACGAATTCGGCTACGAACTGACGAAAAGTGTGCAACTTCTGCGGTTTCCGTCTCGGTCTATTCTAGGAAGGCGCCATGAGGAGTCAACGAGCCACCCTATTGGCTGAAAAGACCCGGTTCTCGGGGTCTTGATTTTGGCCGACGGAAACGGACTTTGAACGACACACGCGCGGGAAGGCACGCGGTATACGGATCGCGCGTCGAAGGCTTCCGTGCCCGCAGCTACTTACGCGGATTATTCCGCGGCGGCCCAGCTGAGCGGATCTCGCTCGCTGCGACTCGCCCAGACCTGGAGTGCGGGGAATCGATGCTGCAGCAGACCGGCGAGAGTTTCGACCGCGAACCGTTCACTTGCATAATGACCCGGCAGCAGCAGTGCGATATCCTGCGCCGCCGCTTCGAGTGAAGTGTGAAAGCTCGTCTCGCCCGTGACTAAGACATCGCACCCACAATCGTGAGCCGCAGCAAGAAACTCCCCCGCGCTGCCGCAAGCGACGGCGACTCGATGAACAATCCGCGTTGGATCGCCAACATAATGGAGTCCGGAAACGGACAGGAAGTGGCAGGTCCGCGCAATCAACGCTGCGAGCGAAACCGGTTGCTCCAGCAACCCCCATCGTCCCTTTCCTTCGTCAGGTCGTTCGAGATCCGGAATCTCCAGCGGCTCGATATTCTCCAGCATTAATCCTTCCGCCAACTGTTGGTTGATCCCGGTGCGAGCCGAGTCCCAACCGGTATGCGGACTGTAGATCGAAACCCGCGCCCCGGTCAACTCCCACAGGAGTCGTCCGACCGTCGTGCGGGTAGTCATTCGATGGACCGGTCGAAACGGCATCGGGTGATGCGTAACGATCAGGTCGACCTTTTCCCGCACCGCCTCCTCCACGGTTTCCGGCGTGACCGTCAAACAGGTCATGACGCGCTGTGCTTCGCGTGCACCATCGCCGACCAGCAGTCCCACATTGTCCCAGTCTTCCGCCAAATAGGGCGG
>CAZFWV010000439.1:0-5330 GCA_964522605.1 uncultured Pirellulaceae bacterium | reverse complement strand
GCGGTACTGTCGTTGGGAAGCGGGATTTCGATGGTCGATTCGAGCGACTTGTATTCTGCGTAATCCGGAATCGAGAAATCGAACGAGGAATCGGGATCAATCAGCGAGATATCCAGCTGTTCCACTCCTCGCACCAGATGCATTTTGTGGAAATACGTCTCCATATCCACCTTGTAGGCTCGCACGTTGACGGTCTCGATATTTCGCGTGTTCATCTTTAACGTCGGTCGTTCGTTGCTGCGAAAGACTCGCTCGGTCACAACGGTTAGACTTTTCGCCGTCAAGCGCGCAATTGCCTGCTGTGCCGCGGTCTGCATCGGCCCCCAGTTGAGTTTCTTGTACTCCTCGAGTGCATCCGGCAGTCTGCCCAGCTTGTCTTCCAGCGTTGAGGCAATCATGTATTGGCCACGGGAGGCGAAGTCGGTTCCGGGATACTTCGATACGAGTCGCTGCCAGTCTTCGATCGCCGAAGTCCAGTTCTCTTGCTCATGGTGCATCTCACCATAGGCAAAGAGAATCTGGGGATTGCGTGAATCGAGCGGATACTTGGCAACGAACTGCTCCAGCAACCTGCGGGCCGTGTCGTAGTCTTTCTCCTGCCGGGCTTCGACCGCCATGTAGAATTCGGTGTTTACGATTTCCTGCTGGACGGAGCTCCACGCTTCGTGGGCTGGATGCTTGGTCAGGTAATCACGCCATGTCTCCAGTGCAACGGAGAATTTCTTCTGCAGCTGATAGCATCGCCCCAGCAGCTGTCTCGCCTCCGCCAACTCCTTGCGGTCCTGATAGCGGTTGTCGTCGCGTAGCCGTTTCAAGTGCGCCACGGCCTCTTCGTACTGACCGCGGTGAATAAAGCTGCGTGCCGCATCGAGATGCGCCTCCGCAGCCAGCTCGTGATCGGGAAACCGATTCCAGAAGGCCTCGAGGGAGGCGACTCCAAGACTCAGTTGCTGGTCATTTTGTGGAGTGGGAATCAGCCAGGTGCGCGAAATGCGAAACATGGCCTCGGGAATACGCGGCGAGTTCGAGTCGACGTGCTTGGCGAGTAGATCCTGCCACGTGCGTCGGGCTTCCTGGTGCTGACCCCGCGCCAGCTGAATCTCTCCCAAACGAAAGCGGGCTTCCATGTCCAATGGGCTGTCCGGATGGGTATCGATAAACTCCTGATAACGCTGAACCGCCTCGTCCTGTTGCCCGAGTTCTTGCAGGCAGCGGGCGATCTGGAGCGCAACGCGCTGTCGCTCGGGAAGCTTGGGCCCCACATCCATGGCACGACGATAGAAGGCCATCGCCTTTTCATAATCCGGCTTGGCGTCGGGCGTTTTCGGCGGATCGAAATAACGGTCGGCAAAATCAAGGTAGATTTCTGCGATCTGTTGTTTTCGATCTGCCGACAAGAGCGATTCCGCCTGCTGCCGGTAAATCGCCTCTGCCTGTTGAAATTCGCCGCGTCGCGCGTGCGCAAGTGCTTGGCCAAATCGGGCCCGCTGGAGCCAGGCACTCGCGGGGAACTGCTCCTGAACCTGACGGTAGGCGGCAATTGCCTCTTCATATTGCCCGTTCAGATAGAACGCTCGGCCCCGCAGATAACCGAGATAGTCACTTGGCGCATCCGGTTCTGCCATCGCCTGATCGATCGCGCCGATCGCCGCCGGGAAATCCAACGCCTGCATCCGTTCACGAATCTTGGCACTAACGATCGGCGCGTCGTGCTCCAACAGATCCCGAACCGCCGGTTCGTCGGCCCGGATGGTAACGAGTGGAACAGTCCCCAAGAGCAAAGCAAGAAAACGGGCAGGGACCATGTGATTCGACTCCTGTTTAGAGGGAGTGCAGTTTGCAAGCGTTGGTTTTACAGGTGTTTATAAACAGAATTCACTCTCCCTCCGGAGGTCGTGCAGTTTCTAAGTTGTTGGTTCATCCGAAGTTGCAACACCCTTCCGTATCGAGCTCGCTGTGACGTACGAGTTGAGCGACACCGAAGATCGAGAAGAGGAACCACGGATCGAACGGACAAAACGGATGTCCACGGATCTGTCCGTGCCGATCCGTACCCTCCGTCCAACCCGTGGTTCCTCTCCTCCTTCGGCCCAAATAGAGCGCGATATCCTCTCGAGATAGAGTGAATCCTGTTCGTAAACTCCGGACAACCCAACACGTCTAAGCTGCACGACCTCTCCGGGAGAGTCGTAGCGCGCAACGCATTCGGCGCGTGTCGCTCGTTCACGAAAAACCCTCCCCGGCCGCTGTGCATCCGACGCTCCCGCGAGCGGGAGGGTGGATTAACACGCACCGCGAGCCGACGGCCGGACTTCTGACGTCCCGGCCGGCGAATAAGTTCCCGCGGTGGCAAGATTCCGCCGTCTGCGTGGGCTAATCCAGCTGGATCACCGTCACCGGCGCGATTTTCGCGAGGTCTTCTTCCAACGCTTCGGCATCCCCGACGACGACGACCGTCAGCCGATCGGGATCGATCGCCTGTTGGGCGAGCGACTGGCAGTCGGACGGCGATGTTTGACGAATGGCCTGCAGCATCTGCTCAAAATAATTCGCCGGCAGGTCATTCGATTCGATCAGCCAAAGATCACTGGCCAGTTGCTGCGGGGTTTCGCGTCGCATGGCGAAACTGCCCAAGAAGTATGTTTGCCGCTTGGTGAGTTCTTCCTGGTCCGGAGCGACATCTTCCAGGCGCCGGATTTCATCCAGCACGACCTGAACCGCGTCGGCCGTCGATTCGGTCTTGGTGAACGTCGAGGCAGTGAACGCCCCGCCAAATCGCAGGGCCTGAAACCCGCCACGAGCTCCGTACGTCAATCCTTTCTCCACGCGAACGACCTCATTCAGACGACTGTCGAAGGCTCCCCCGAAATAGTCGCTGACCAAGACGCTCGTGAAGTAGGCCGGATCATTTCGACGGAACCCAAGCTGACCGACGCGGATCTGACTTTGTACGCTCCCTGGACGATTGACCAGCAGGATATGTGTGGGCTCTGGCTCAGGAAACGCAGGCAGCTCGATTTCCGGCTGGGGACCTTCCGCCCGCCAATCCCCGAAGGCTTTGCGAACCGCCTCCATCGCGCGCGGTTGATCAACGTCGCCGGCAAGAATCAAGACGGCCATATCCGGTCGCACAAACTGTTGCCACCAGGTGCGCAGATCGGCAATCGCGAGTGCGTCTACGTCTTCGAGTTCCCCGGTGGAAGTCCTGGAGTATGGATGTTGGCCGAACAGTTGCCGATCCAGCTCACGATTGGCAATGTAGGTTGGCTCCGCCGATTGCACGGCCAAGTCTGCCCGTGTCTGCGCGCGGAGCTTTTCGAACTCATCCTCCGGAAACGTCGGGGTGCGTGCCACTTCCGACAACAGTCCGAGCGTTCGATCGAGATGCTCGGTCAAACAACTGGCAACGACAGCGGCGGAGTCGGATCCGGAGTATCCATTCAGAGAAATCGCGTACAGATCGAGTTCCTCCGCCAATTCAGCTTCCGAGTGCTGCGAGGATCCTTTGGTCAGCATCTGCATGGCCATCGACGCGGCACCGACCTTGGCTTCGGTGTAGCTACCCGCCTCGAGTTGCAGCTGGACCGTCACGAAGGGCACTTCGCGATTGGGCACGACGATCACCTGCAGACCGCTGGGCAATTCATCCTCGCTGAATTCGGCCCGCGGAACGCTCTCTAGCAACCCGGCCACCGGCGGCTCACTGGGAAAACTATCCGGCCGTGTAACGCTCGAAGATTGCGTCGTCTCTTCCGCCGAATCGTTGGCCGCAAGCGTCGAGGAATCCTCTGCGGGTGGACCTTCCGCAGCGTCACTCTCCTCGGTATTCAGCGCATCGCGCAATTTACTCATCGCAGAACCCAGGACGTTTCTCGGCACACGAATGACCAGACGTTTCTGCGACGCGAAATATTCCCGTGCAACGCGCTGCAGATCTTCCGCCGTCACACGCCGCACGTCGTCAATCTGCCGGTTGATTCTCGACACGTCGCCTTCGACGACCGCGGCAAAGCCAACTTCCCGCGCCTTGCTGTCCACTGTCTGGTTCTGTACCACCAATTGCATCAAGCGTTGGTTCTTCGCTTTCGTCAGTTCGGTCGGCGACACCGCCTCGGCACAAACCCGATCGATGTGGTCGCCAATAATGCTGAGGACTTCATCCGGATTGCTGGCCTCCGGTGACAGAACCGCCATGAACCCCATCACGCCATCCTGCTCAAGCGAAAGATTGATCGACTGCGCAGCAACCGCCAGTTGCTTCTCGGCGACCAATTCCCGATACATCCGGCTGCTCGAACCGCCTGCAAGAATCGTACTCAGCAGATCGAGAGGAACGGTGTCTTCATTTCGGATCGGCACCGTCCGGTAAGCGATCATGACCAGGGGAACTGGCGCGTTTTGTTCGCGGATCGTCACCTCCCGCGGCTCAGTCGGCTGCGGCTCGCGAACCGTCACGCGCGGTGGATCCTCGGCGCGCGGAATCCATCCGAGGTATTTTTTGGCCAGCGTCTGAACCTCCTCGTGCTGGATGTCACCGACCACTACGAGCGTCGCATTGTTGGGAACGTAGTAGCGGTTCCAGAAGTCACGCAGTTCCTGCACGGTTGCAGCCCGCAAATCGGGGATGTTCCCAATCGGCGTCCAACGGTACGGATGCACGTTAAACACTTCGGCCATGAGGTTTTCGCTGAGAGTCCCGAACGGACGATTCAGCCCCATCCTGCGTTCCTCTTCGACAACCTTTCGCTCGGTATCAAAGGCCTCCTGATCGATCTTTAACAACGCCATTCGCTCGGCTTCCAGCCACAATGCCAGTTCGAGTTGATTCGAGGGCACCGTTTCGAGATAGGTGGTCGAGTCAAAGTTCGTGTAGCCGTTCGTCGTTCCGCCGGTCCGGCGAATCAGATCGAAGTGATCGGTGGGCCCCAGCCGATCTGTCCCCCGGAACATCATGTGTTCGAACATGTGGGCAAACCCTTGCCGCTCCGGGTTCTCGTCTTTGCTGCCCACGTGGTACCAGATTTGAACCGAGACAATCGGACAGGAATGATCTTCGAGCGTAATCACACGCAGGCCGTTTTCGAGCGTCGTTTGGCGATAGTCGTACGTAGGCGATTCCGATGCTTCAGCCGCCTGGATCGCAGCGGATCCGGCACTCAACACGGTGATCACCGAGAATAGAATGGGCGTTTTTTTTCGTAGCGGGATCTGAAACATCTCGAGCGGACTCCTAGCGTTCAGGATGTTGAGAGCGCGTTTCAAGAGTTACTTTCCTCGAGGGGTGGCTGGTGGCAGAGCGAAGCGATGCCCCAGCAGGTCGGCAAACTGGG
>CAZFWV010000438.1:0-5345 GCA_964522605.1 uncultured Pirellulaceae bacterium | reverse complement strand
CTCCAGTCTCCAGTCTCCAGTCTCCAGTCTCCAGTCTCCAGTCTCCCGCCTCCAGTCTCCCGCCTCCAGTCTCCCGCCTCCAGTCTCCCGCCTCCAGCCTCCAGCCTCCCGCCTCATTTCTGCCGGCCTTCGATTGCGGCGAGCAGAATGCCAACGGAAAGAACCAAGGCGCGATGGACGGTCGCATCCGCCTCGACGGTTACGTCCATCGTGTAGACGAACGGATTGAAGCGAACTTGTAGATCTGCCTGCCGTCGGCCCGAGTTATCGGTGATTTGATAATGCTGCGGGACCAAATTGGAGAGAACCCGTCGAACGGCCGCCAGCAACATGGAATCCTCATTCACGCTCGCGACCGGGTAGTCGTCTTCATCGAGGATCTCCCAACTGTCACGCACCATCGACGTCCAACCTTTGCGGCGACAGGCACCAATTTTCTGGCCCGTTTGTCCGTCGACGACATCGTAACACGCGGCAAAATCGATGACTTGGCGCGCCTGAATCAGCAGTTTTTCCTGCGACATCGTCTCATCCGCGTAGAAGCGAATATCTTCCTTCAGCTTGAAGGCTTTCTGTCTTGAAAAGCCGATGAGGTTTCCGTGACCGTCAAACACGTGGAATTTTTGCCCCAGAAAATTCAAGACCTTCCGGCGAATCACATAGTGGCGGTCCTCGATACTCATCGTCTCGTCTCCCGTCCCGAAGAGAGGGTGTTGGCTGCGAATTGGTACCGAATTGTGAACTTAAGCCAGCCGTGACGCAACACCGATATGTCCTGCCCTGCCCACTGGCACGCTGACCACCGCAAGCCGAAGGTCAATTCACGAGGTGATCGGCTCCGTTGCTCGGCCCGCCCTCTTGATGTACGCCTCGGTGTCCGCAAGATTCAGTAGCAGCACCACTGACGATCTTGCCCAAGGATGGATTTACCGCTTGATCTCGAACAAGCGTCGATTGACTTGTGAGGAACTGTCATGACATCTTCTCGATCTTCGCGCCGTCGCTTCCTTCAGACCGTGGGAACAAGCTGCGCTGCCATCACGTTTGCGCAAAATACGACCCTTCCGGCGCAACCCCGAGATTCGCGATTTGGGGTACTGAATATCGATCCAACTCCCCGATTTCCGCTCTCGCCCTATCTGTATATGCAATTCATGGAACCGCTAGGCACAACGGATGCGTCGATCGATGCCGCCTGGGATTTCCTGCGGGATCGATGGAGGGAAGATGTGGTCGAAATCACGAGAAACCTCTCCCCGACGCTCCTGCGCTGGGGCGGGTGTTTCTGCTCCTACTACCGCTGGCGCGAGGGAGTGGGGCCGATCGAGAAGCGCGTTCCAATGTTCAATTTGCTGTGGGGTGGAATGTACAACAACCAGGTCGGGACACACGAATTCATCGATTTCTGTCGACAGGTAGGCGCCGATCCGCTGATCACGGTCAATTTCGAATCGGATGGTCGGAAATCCTGGGCACGAAACGCCAAGGGACAAGATCGCCGTGGCACGGCCAAGGAAGCCGCTGACTGGGTCGACTACTGCAACAATCCAGACAACCAGGAACGGATCGCGCATGGACATCAAGAGCCCTATGGCGTCAAACTCTGGCAGATCGGCAATGAGACGTCGTACAGCAAGGAGGGATTCGATGCACAAACCGCCGCAAGGAAGACCGTCGAGTTTGCTCGCGCGATGCGGCAAGTCGACCCATCGATCCAGCTGATCGCTTGGGGTGAAGGGGATTGGGCGGAGACGATGTGCGAAATTGCGGGAGAGCAGATCGATTACCTGGCGTATCACAATGGCTTCGGGCCCGGCGGCGACGACTCACCCTTGCGCGGGATCGAGTACCGGAAGGATCCGGACAGAACCTGGGAGTTTTTGATGTCGGCGATTCCGGCCCAAGCAAACAAACTGAACGCAATGCGGGCTCGAGTGAGCTCTCACGGAAAACCTCTTGCTCTTACGGAATGCCATTTCTTCCTGCCAGGACGAAACCGAAACGAGGTGTTATCGACCTGGGCGGCAGGCGTGGTCAACGCGCGGCTTTTGAACCTGCATGAACGCAATGGGGATGTTTTGAAAATCGCCACCCTTGCCGACTTCTGCGGTACCCGGTGGCAGAACAACGCCGTAATCATTCCGACTCCCGGCGGCAGGTCATTTTTGATGCCCGTCGCAATGGTGATGAGCCTCTACCGCCACCATGTCGGGCAGCAGGCGATCGACACACCAACTGCCCCTGCCGAACTTGATATCTCGGCCAGTCGGACAGAAGACCGTATCTTCCTGCATGTCGTTAATACGACGCGCAACCGTTCCATCCCCGTCTCATTCCACGTCGACAATCAGCCACTGGAGACAGGCCAAGTCTTCTGGTTCGCTCTCGATCCAGAGTTCGAGGTCTTTGAGTACCGCGAAGAACATACGATTCCGCAACAGAAGCAACTCGACACCGAGATGACCTGGACCTTTCCTCCCGCGTCCGTTTCCGCCGTGGAACTGACGATGAAGTCGGCATCGTAATGCGTCAATGCCGCGTAGACCGCAAGAAACTCCCGATGACACACTTGAATCTGCGATATACCGGAGAATCGACGGTCGCCTTGCATCCCCACCGTCTCGCCAGAACCCGACGATCCGACGATGATCAAACCGCCCTGCTCCGCTCACCAGGAAAACACTCATGCCAACAACGTTCGTCGGGCCGTAGGCCGCAGGCAAAAGTCTTCCGGACATCTGCCCGGGTTGATACAATGACCAGCGACTTCGTTTTCGGCACACCCGCGGGAAGACTGCGGCGTTCCGTTGACTGCATCAAGTCAAGACGGTTCGCCCACAGCCGCGGTACCAGCCGTCCAAACCAGATGCAAACTCATCCTGATCACGACCTTTGCGCCCATAGCTCAGCTGGATAGAGCAACGGACTTCTAATCCGTAGGTCGGAGGTTCGAATCCTCCTGGGCGTATTGAAGACCTACCCTGAGTCTCCTTGAAGGAGAGCGGCACGTCACTTGGTTCTCTTGTCTAACAGAGGCACGTCCGCCTGGATTGTGTTGCTATCCATTTCGAATTGCTGGACATCGGCGCCGATCACAACGGCGGTTGTTTGCGCACCGGACCCCGTATCCTCGATCACGTTGTTCCGGATGATTGTCCCTCTGGTCTCTCCATCAACATACAGGCCCCAGCCGACATTGTCGCGGACGGTGTTTTCTTCGAATGTAATGTTATGAGCCGCCATCGGTTCGGTTTCTTTTCGCCAGTAGACGCCGCCTCGCTTGTTTCCCACGATTGTATTCTTGCGCACGACGTTGTTGCTGTCTTTATGCCCGATGGACATGCCATAGCCCCCGTTTCGCTCAAGCCAGTTTCCTTCGGCTACACCGCCACGGACTCGCCAGCAGAAGAAGAACCCGTCTTCCCCGTTCTCGATCGCACGACAATTCCTGACAACCGGACGCTGTGAGCCACTCCCTGGATGGAGGCCAAACCCAGCACAATTCGTGACGATGCACTGCTCTACTGTGACATCGTTTGACTGCTGAAAGCTGATCCCGTCACCGTTGTAGTTGCGGACCTCACATCCGCTGATCAGACAATTGTCACCGCGATAGAGAAAGATCCCGGCGGTGCGACACCCGTCGACTTTGGTCGGATTGTTCGCGCGATTCCCATCGACGGTTAACTGCTCCACGCGAGCGTCCTGAAGGTTATAGCCACTGATGACCGGGTAAATCGTTGCAGCAAAGCCATCGTGAGCGACCATGATATCGGCATTCATCGTCCGACTGAGAGTAAAGTAATTGTCCTTCCCGTTCAGGATGGTGGCACAAACACCGTGAAAATTCCGTTGCTCTTTGGACGCGACGTAGACACCTCGCCCCAGCTCAAAACCCGTGGCGTCCCGGACTGTAATTGCGGCTTCGCCGAAGTCTCCATCGGCGACCAGCGGCGAGCGATACTCGCGATCCTTCTTCAAAACCGTTTTGTCGCGTGATCCCCGAACGGTGACACGACTGCGCAGGTGTAGCGAATCCCCCATGAGGTACTCACCAGGACCGATTTCGACGACACCACCACCGAGGTTTCCCACGTAGTCGACCGCGGCTTGAAGCGCTCGATGATCGGCCCCAATGATCTCCGCGTCCGCGTGCCCCACACGGACACGAATTGCTGGTTGAGCATGGAGTGCATTTTCCGGATTACGGCGGTTTGCTTCCTGGGCAGCAACAAGATGGGGTAGCCCCAACGCGATCATCAGTGCGAAAAGTCTCTGACTCATTTTTCTGATCTCTCACCCGATTTTCGAAAACTCCCACGTACTGGCCGGCAACGTCAGCGGTTTATCCGACCACGCTCGTCCCCGAGTTCTCCTCGGTTTTCCCCTCCGATCGACCGAAACGGATGGACGAACCAAACATCGGTCCATTATCATACCGGTTGTCACCGCGGTGTGCGGCAGTTTCAGGAGCTCATCGCGGCTCAAGGAGGCCGGCATGATCGGAGCCATTGCGGGTGACATCGTCGGATCGGTGTACGAAGGGGCCGAAGCTCCTCCCAAGGATTTCGAGCTGTTCGTTCCCGCATCCCGCTTCACCGACGATACCGTGCTGACGCTGGCGGTTGCCAGTGCGATTCGAAACGGACTGGATTTCGCCCGATCGCTTCAGCACTGGGGGCGACAGTACCCGTATGCGGGGTACGGTGGCCTGTTTTTCGAATGGCTCGGCTCCGATGATCCTCAGCCTTACAACAGCTTCGGCAACGGCTCGGCCATGCGAGTTTCCCCCGTCGGCTGGGCCTATGATGATCTCGAGACGGTCTTGCAACAGGCAGTGCGGAGCGCCGCCGTAACCCATAATCATCCGGAGGGAATTCGCGGCGCACAGGCCGTAGCGGGAGCCGTTTTTCTTGGTCGCACGGGCGCAAGCAAGGACGAGATCCACCGACTGCTAACGCAACGGTTCGGCTACGACTGTTCCGCACGCCTTGCCGATCTCCATCAGAATGCGGACTTTGACACAAGTTGTCAGTGCACGGTTCCCGTTGCCGCGATCGCCTTTCTCGAATCCGAAGACTTCGAAGACGCCCTCCGGAACGCCGTTTCTCTCGGCGGCGATACCGATACGCTGGCTTGCATCGCGGGAGCGATCGCGGAATCCTATTTTGGTGGGACACCGGACGTGATTCAGCGTCAGGTCCTCTGCCGCCTGGATGAATCGCTGCGCACCGAAACGATCGCCTTCGCTCGGGAGTATGGAGTCCCGTTGAGCGTGCAGGCGTAGCGTCGCACGTTATTCCTGCCGTCAGCAATAACCGACCCTCGAGGAAGTCGTGCAGTTT
>CAZFWV010000437.1:0-5349 GCA_964522605.1 uncultured Pirellulaceae bacterium | reverse complement strand
GGAGGCGGGAGCAGACAGCAGAAAGTTGATTAGCAAACTGGGTCGGAAACAATCGTCAGCGAGCTGGAAGCCGGGGACGCGATTTCTCAGAAACTTGGATCTTCTCCCGCCATTGCTTCCCTGTCTTCCGCTTTCCCTCTTCCTCATCCCTCCCGCCTCGCGCCTTGCTTCCTCCCGCCTGCAGCCTCCAGCCTCCAGCCTCCAGTCTCCAGCCTCCCTAGTGCCACTCGAGGCCTTCGTACAGGCTGTTGAGATTTTCGCATCCGTCGGGCCGGACAATCACCATGTCTTCGACGCGCACGCCACCCAGATCGCGACGATAGAGTCCCGGTTCGATTGTCAGGGCGTCCCCCACAACCAGGGCTGGACCGCTGCGATCGAGCAAGGGGGGTTCATGGACGTTCAGGCCGACTCCGTGTCCGGTACCGTGCGTCATGGCGCAATAGGAGGTAGGATCTTCGGCGGAGGGGAGTCCCATTGCATATCCGCGGGCGAGGATGACGGATTGCGTTGCCCGGTGGACTTCTTCGCCGGTGACACCGGGCCGCACGGCAGCGGTCGCGGCTTCTTTGGCATCGACGACTACCGAATGCATCCGTTGCACCTCCGCGGGGATCTCACCATGAACCACGGTCCGCGTGCAGTCGCCCCAGTAACGCGTGATTCGATTCTGGGGAAAGATGTCGATGATCACCGGTTCGCCTGTGCGTAGCTCGCCCGAGCCAAGATCATGGCAGTCTGCGGCGATGGGGCCGCCGGCAATGATCGACGGCGGATTCACGTAGCCTTGATCCAACAGAAAGTGATCAATGGCTGCGCGAACACGTTCCGAGGTAAGCGGTTGGCCTTCGACCAGCAAGACGCCATCTTTCCGCGCGGTTGCTGTCGCCACGAGTCGACAAGCCATTTCCATCGCCCTTTCGGTCACATGCTGAGCTTCACGCAGCCAGTCGATTTCCTGGCTGTCTTTCGCACGTCGCTCCAACACGCCGCGCTCCAGGTCGCAGATCACGTCGATGCCCGCTTGACGCAGCAGATCGCTGAAAATCAGCGGCAACGTTCGATCCCCGACGACGCGCCGGATTCCGTTTCGCCGAAGACATTCCGCGACCGCCTGGGCGGTCGCCGTTTCACGATCACCCGAGAGGCCCTCGTCAGGCGCAAAATCGGCCGGACAGGCGACTTGGTCGACTCGTGCATGTTGACGCGCACGCTGCATTTCAATATCTCGCACGATCAGAATCGCATGTTGTGGTTTGTCTTCCTGCGGGAGTTCAATGAGTGCGGCGGGATCGCCGACCGAGAAACGTAATCGATGATAGAAGTAGGCGTTGATCTCCGGGATTCCTGCCATCAGGAGCGCGGTTTGGGCATCTGTCTGCGTCATGATGATTCGTCGAACCTCCTCGTCATAGTGCTTGTGAGACCTGATTGGACCCTGTCCGCCCGTGTCTGGCAACTCGGGGCGTATTGCCTAAATCGGGTCTATCCGCCCGCGGGCGCGGCGATTGAAGCAAGGTCGATCGTATCTTCCGAAAGACATCCATTGAATCCCTCGGCTCAGCGGATCTGCAGTCCCATCGGCAACGCCTCGCCAAATGCGCGATGCTGTTCTTCCTGGTCAAGCGAACCGCTCTGCCGGACGAGTTCCGTCCAATGTGCCGGTGCCGTGTGCGTCTCCAGCCAAGCAACGACCTCTTCGCGAACCGTTTCCGGGAGATCTCGATAGCGGTCGTCCGTACGTCGCGCCAATTGCATGATGGCAAATGACTGACTCGTGTCATCGATCTTGATCTCAAGCAATGGATGAAGCCATTTCGCGGCCACTTGCGGGTCGACGACCGTATTCAGGGGTCCGTAGATGGGAACACGACTTCCCAGACGACCTAGGGTCCAGATGAGTGCAGACCGGACCGGCTGCAGCTTTCGCTTCGGCAGCATTTCGATCAGCATGTCACCCAGGTCGGTCTTCGTTCGAAGTGTCAGCAGCTCAAGAGATCCCAGCAGTCGCCACAACTCGGCAAACTCCGGAATGGCAAAATGCGTTTCGCCTTTCATTCCTCCGCCGGTCAGTCTTCGGTGCAGAGCACGGACCGCAGCCAACAGCGGCTCCGCCAGAGCCCGCTGTTGCCCCGCGGGGAGCCCGCCGGCGATCCGACGCCACAGAATCCATGATTCCGTGCGACAATCCGGCGACTTGTGCGCGATGCGCCCGTACACGGTGCGCCATGTTTCCGTCACACGCCAGTCATCGACCGACATCCCGTAGCCGGGTCGCAGCGAATAGCCCAGCAGGTTCAGCCAACGGGCCTCGTGCTGCGAACTGCGGCGGCGCCCGGCTTCGTGCTCCATCAGAGCTTCCCAGATTCGGCGCAAGAACGACATCGGCCATTCGGAACGATCGGTCCCGGAGACGGTCACCAATTGCCGGACAAGTTGTTTGGGTGGACTCGTGCCGTCGGCTCCAAATGTGTCGGCGATTGCCCGGTCGCATTCCTGCCACAGCGATTCATCCAGTACGCCTTGGCTTTCGCCGGTCGACATACTGGCTGCCCGATCGGTCTGCGTGGCAGCGCGAACATCGAACTGTAACCGCCAGCTCCGCTCGTCATCCGTTTGTCGAAACCATAATTCAATCGTGCCGATCTCACTGAGGTGGGCGTGCAGCCGCACGGGTACCGTGCCGCGCTGGCTGCGACGCCGTGTCTGCAATGCGGTTCGCAGGGGAGCCAACGGTCGCATTTGTTCCGGATCGAGCGTGACGAGTTGGCCCGGAAAGTCCGTCAGTCGTGTGCTGGAGGCATAAAGCGGAAAGGCAACGGGTTCGGAGATCCGCAAATCAAACAGGGGTTCTGGCACTTCGATCGACTGGCCTGGAATCGCGGAGCCGGGTACAACGCAGACGCCCGTCGGTGCTGGCTCGTCCGAGGTCGCCTCGACTTCGATGTAGTAACTTCGCGCCAGTTCCGCCGCAATCCGTACTCCCTCGCCCCGCCGTACCATTCCGTAGTAGGCTGCGCCGCGCGCGACCGCCAGGTCGAGCCGGTCGTTTTCCAGCAGAGTTGGCTGCCATCCCGATCCATCGGGATCGGGAAACCACGCGGCGATCGTCTGGAGTAACCGCTCGCGGATGATCGGTGAGGCGAACACGCCCCCATTGAGCAGAACAAGATCCGGGCGCGCGGGATCATGTTCGCCGTCCGGATCGACACGCGACCGATCTGCGTGACGATGGGCGGTCAGAAAGGCGGCCAGATACCGCGTGACGGCGGGATCGGGCGCATAAGGCAGTCCGAATTCCTGGAATCCAGAGCGGCGTCTCGTGGGGCGGTCCTCCAGTGATACGCGAGGAAAAAAGCCCTCCACCAGCACCTGCTCGGCTTCCTCACGCGTTACCGGAATCTGCAGGCTGCCGCCGACGATGCGCGTTCCTGAACCGGGCAGGTTCACCGTCCACTGCGCTGGAGGTTCTGCGCCGAGCAGTGTTTCTTTTGCGCGTCGACAACTGCGCACCAAAACATCCCATTGACGCGGTTCGAGTTGCGTTTGGTTCGCCAGCTTCTGCTCCAGGTGTCGCGCCAGCGCCAGATCGAGATTGTCACCGCCCAGGATGAGGTGTTCCCCGACAGCAATGCGGTGAAATTGAACCGTTTCGACCGAGTCCGTGGCACCTTCCGTTCGTCGGACCCGGATTAAGGTGAAATCGGAAGTTCCCCCACCGACGTCACAGACCAGGATCTTCTGTCCGGGTGCGACCAGTGATTCCCATTGATGCTGATGTTTGTAGACCCAGGCATAGAACGCCGCCTGAGGCTCCTCGATCAAGATCACGCGCGGAAGTCCGGCGAGCGCTGCCGCTTGTACGGTCATCTCCCGCGCGACTTCATCGAAGGAGGCGGGCAGCGTGAGTACGACGTCCTGCTGGGCCAGCAATTCCTGCGGAAAGGCCGCATCCCATGCCTCGCGAATATGCTGCAGGTACCGTGCGCTCGCCTGAATCGGGGAAAGTCTTTCGACATCCGGGACCGCGTGCCAGGGCAGCAATTCTGCGGTCCGGTCCACGCCCGAATGACAGAGCCACGATTTTGCGGAAGCGATCAGTCGCCCGGGTGCCAGTTGTCCTTGCTCCCGCGCGATGACACCGACGACGTAGTCCGCGGGCCGAGACTGCCAGGGCAGCCGCAGCGCCTGGCTCTCGCGCTCGCTGCGCAGCGGCTGATAATGGAACGAGGGCAGTGTGTCACTCGATTCCACTTGGCCCGGCGCGACCAACTGGGGAATCGAGAAGACCTCCACCTGCCAGGGAAGCTGCTTGGTGTCGACACAACATACGGCCGAATTGGTGGTGCCCAGGTCGATGCCCACAACGTAGCGACTGGGCAGTTGTTCTTTTAGTTCGTCACGCGCGTCCATGTCACCATCCAACCCAACTTCGCGCCTCCCGAATGAGCATGGCTTGCCTCGGCGCAGAATCCCAGAATTGGGCTGGTTATGCTGCCCGACCGGCGAAGGAACCACCCATAGACTAGGGGCCTAATCGCTCCACGCATAGCGGGCGATACACCAGAGGGCCTCGAATCCGTCGCGGATCCCGATCTTCTTGCCGTCATTCCAATTTCGTGCGGAATAACGGATCGGGATTTCCTGAACGCGAAATCCGCGACGCGCGATCTTGGCGGTGATCTCCGGTTCGAAGCCAAAGCGGTCCTGAAAGAGGGGCAGATCGCGCAGGACTTCGCGGCGGAACACCTTGTAGCAGGTCTCCATGTCCGTCAGCTGTAGTCCGGTCGTCCAGTTCGACGCGGCCGTCAACATGCGGTTTCCCAAACGATGGATGGGAGAAGAGCCCCGGTGAAGTGCTTGCAGAAACCGCGAACCGAAGACCACGTCCGCCTCTCCGGATAGAATGGGTTGCAGCAGGCGAGGAATATCGCGCGGATCATACTCCAAATCTGCATCCTGGATCAGAATGACGTCGCCACCGGCTTGCTGAAAACCGTACCGCAAGGCTGCGCCTTTGCCTTGGTTGTGGGACTGCAGAAAGACGCGTACGTGGGGGATCCCCCTGAACGACTCAAGTTGCTGACGCGTCCCGTCCGTACTCCCATCGTCCACGATCAAGATTTCCTTCGGAAGATCGAGCGACCAGAGCCGCGCAATGATCTGGCGAATCGTTGCCTGTTCGTTATAGACGGGTACGACGATCGACAGCCGAAAACCGGTCGGATAGACAGATCGGTCCGCACCGCGATCTTCCTGGTCGATGGCGTTCCATTCCGCCGCCAAGGCCTCCAGTTCACGCAACCGATCGGCCACACGTTCGGAGACTTCCCGCTCCAACGACGTCGG
>CAZFWV010000436.1:0-5389 GCA_964522605.1 uncultured Pirellulaceae bacterium | reverse complement strand
ATCAGGAACAGCAATCCCGCTCCGATCATTCCTTTTCCTCTCGGTCGATCCGCCTTAAGTTGACGAGTACGTGCCCATTTTCCAAAACCTCGGTCACCTCAAACTGCAATCTCCCCCAGTCACAAATGTCTCCCACGACCGGCAGTCGCTGGAGCGACTCCTGCAGAACACCGGCCACGGTTACGCTCGGAGTGTCGGGCAGCTCAAGTTCGAAGTGGTCTTCCAGAACGCGCAGATTGGTCATCCCGGTGACCTGCCACAGTCCGTCGCTAAGCTGTCGAATGGGGAGCCGATTCAGGAGCCGTTCGCTGCGACTGGATCGGTTGGTGAACACCACATCCTGCAGATCCTTCCGGGTCATTGCTCCGATCGTTTCCCCGAGTTCGTTGACGACAGCCACGGCGTCTCGTTCCTTGGCCTCCATCTGCTCGACAACGTCGGCTACGGTGGCGCACCAGGGGACGTAGACTACCGGTTCGGTAAAGTACTCCAGATGATCTTCGGGAATCTCCGTGAGTGTCTGCAACTCGACGGCTGAGACAATCTCCTCGCCCTCGACCTCGGTCACGAACAGATAGCCACTGGGGGGTGGTTGGGCTTGCACGTCGCTCCAACGGACAGGGGGACGGAACGTGACCAATTGGGAACGTGGTCGCATGCACTCATCGACGCGCAGCTCGGAAAGCGAAACCACATTCCTTAGGACGTTTCGTTCGTGGTCGATCAATTGCGCGTCGGTGGTGGACAGCTCGATGGCCCGTTCCAGGTCATTCAGGTCCAGGTAGGGCTCCGGCTGGAAGGAAGGCCAGATCAGGCGGCGCGACAGCAGGTTGATCAACCGCATGGCGGGCATCAAGGGATCGACGAGACGCACGGCCAGCGAGAGCGGGAGACTCACGATGGCCGCGAGCGACCGCGCCATCAAGACGGCGAGACTCTTCGGCAGCATCTCGCTCAGAAAGATGATCGCCAGCAAGGCGCCGAACGTGAAGCCGAAGACGGCTGTTGCCGGGGCGTCGGGGGACTTCTTCAACTGGAGGCCGATGCGGGACGCAAGCGAGAAGTAAACGATGTTGGTCAACAGATTCCAAAACAACACCGCCGACAGCAGACGGTCCGGGTCGGTCAGCAGTTGGTATGCCGTTCGTTGTCGGCGATTCCCTGTGCGAAGGGCGGCTCGTTCGGGGGCTCGCAGTGAGAATAGGGCGGCTTCACTGGCCGAAAAGAAGGCCGACAGTCCCATCAAGACAACCATGGCGCCCAGCTGGGGCAGCGAATGCAATAACGCTTGCACGACGGAGTGCCTATTCCTCGGCGACTGAACCGCGCCCCATGGCGAAGTCGAATTCCGACAACGCGGGAATCATCATGGCCGCGGTGGTAAACGAATAGGCCCCGGCTGTCACAAGAAAGACGGCCAGGGGCAGTTGCAGCAGGTAACTGGTTATCGCATAGAAGGTCGCAAACGGCAACAAGAGTGAGGCGACGAGAATCGCCGGGGAAGGATTGCGGATTCCCAGCGATGCGTAGAGCCCCACGCTGCCGCCCAGGATAAAGGCCAGGAACGGGGCCAGCTGCACGTGGAACGAGCCGCTGAACGAGATCATCATCAGGATGCAAACCGTGATGCCCAGTACCAGGAAGAAGACCGTACCCAGACTGACCCCAATCGCCGCGCGCGAATTTGCGTATGTCATGCCGCAATGGATTCCCAGCATCGCGACGAACAGATCCAGGACCAGAAGGCCGATCGCCGCGTAAGCCAAGTTCTCCGTAACCATTTCGCCTGTCCACCACAGGTAAACGCACAGCAAGATCGGGCAAATCACCATTTCCTTGGTGACCCAGAACACCCCGCCGAGCTTTCCCAGCAGAAACTCAGGGGGCGCCAGATCGGTGACGAGCAACAGGTCCAAGGATCGGCCATCTCGTTCGGTCGTAATCGAAGTGACGGCCAGGGCATTCACAATCACCAGGCTGAGGACAAAGAACACGACCGACGGTTGTGCGGTGGGGGGAAAGGCTCCGCCCACATCCTGGAGATCCCGGTAGGTGGACTGGCCGGCTTGGATCCAGGCAATCGCCGCCACCGTGCAGCCAAAAAGCAGCAAATAGGCGAAGCGAATTCCAATCACCTTCCGGCCGTAGGCCCACGTGCAGACTTCTCGCCAAAGGATCGGGTTGGGCCAGACCTGACGGTGTCGCGCTGGGGCCAGCGTCGACGAGCGCGCATCAACATGCATCTGTCGCGCCCGCTCGGCACGTGCCTGTTGTTCGGCCAGGTCCAGATCGTGTTCGGCACCCCAGATGCTGGACCGCACGTCTCGTTCCGCTGCCGACGCGGTTCGAACCTCGCGCGATGGATTCCAGATCCGGATTCGCCCGATCGCCAACAGGTTCAGCGCGACGGTCAGCAGACTGGCGAGCAGACAGTAGAGCACGATTGGGTTCCGGTACCAGGCGTCCGCGGCCAAGTCGACGGCCGGGCGAGCCGCCAGGGCAACGGCGCGCAGCGGACTCAGAATGTTCGCCCAGGTTGACGCATCCATCCCGGCCGGGTTCGCTCCGAAGATGCCCCATCCGATCGCTTCACAGATCAGAACCCAGAAAACGAGTCCCAACGCGGTTAAGGCGAGTGTCTGGAAGGTCTTTTCACGCCACAAAGCAAGCGTGGAGCCCAAGCTGCCCGCCGCGAGCGCCGTCACGAAAGTAACCAGCGTGACTCGAATGACCTGTTGCGGCGAAATCCCTCCAAATAGCAACATGAGTCCAAAGACCGGCAAACCGGCCAGAAGCATGGTCATGACATGAACCAGGCTCGCCATCAATTTGCCGAGGACCAGTTCGCTGTTATTCAGCCGCGTCAGCAGCAACAGGATGAGCGTCTTGCGGTCCTTCTCTTGGGATACGGCGGCCGCGGTGGATAACGCGGCGAAGAAGACAACGATTGCCAGTTGGAGTGGCGCAAGGATCTGGAACAGAATGGCCCCGAAATGAGCCAGATCGCCGACGGTCCGAACCGCTTGCGTCTGCGTTAAGACCAACCAGGCCGTGCACATGACACCAAACAGCACACCCGCATACAGAGTGCGATAAAGAAACAAGCGGCCCCGGCGCGGTGCCGTGACCAATTCGCGGGTGAATACTGGTCCAATAAACAACGGTTGTCCTACGCGGATGGCAAATGCGGAAACTTGTTCCCAAGGATGTGGCGGGAATCACTCGAGAAGTGATGGTCACCAGTATAGTGCTCGCGGCCGTCGCGGGAACAGGCCAGCGGCGGCGACCGGCGCGGTGCCGACGGGTGCAATTCAGCTTCTGTGGATTTGACCTGTGATTCGAAAGGTAATGAGCGAGACCTGGAGATTGTGCGAAGCCTCCGTTGAATGACCGGGGGCGGATGAGCCACGGATGAGCCGGAGAGTGACGAACAAGGAGTGCCGATTGTTGAAGGGAAGTGGCCAGGGGGCCGGGGCAGATCCGCCGAAACTCTCCGTTCCTCTCCGTTCTCAACTCGCCAATCCAAAATCTGTCTGCCCCTCAACAATCGGCACTCCTTGTTCGTCAATCTCCGATTCCTCTTGCCCTTGCCAAGGCCCTCAACAATGTTCGTCACCCTCTGGCTCCCCCGCCTCTGAACGTCCAACAGGGAATTCAACCGCCACGATTCTCCCGTTGACTTTTCCGACGGTCGCGCAATTGGGCAGAAGCTGACATGCACCCGGTGCCGACCTGGCCGACCGGCCCGGGTTTGCCTGTCTTGTCCGCGGGGGATAGGATGGGCGCGTGAGTCGTTTCCGATTGTTTGCGCCATCAGCGGGTACGGGAAAGGTGGCCTGATGTCAGAGCCCAAGGAAGCGCGCGGTCCAGACATCCCGGTCGTCTGCGGAGTCTGCGGTACACGCAGTTACGCGCATCGCTCGCAGGTCGGACAGGAAATTGTCTGTCCTGACTGCTCGTCTCGCAATCGCGTCCCACCTCCGCCACCCCCTCCGGCAAAGTTTCAGCCGCGGTTTACGGGGGACGAGTACCAGTTGAGCGCAGTCGATGAGCCGGCGCGACGGGTGGACCCCGAGCGGCGGATTACGTTCCCCTGCAGCACCTGCTCGACACTGCTCGATGCGTCCCGCGAAGAAGTTGGATCCCAGGTGAGCTGTCCCGATTGCGGCAATCTGACGGTGGTTCCCCCACCCCCGCCGGAACCGCCTCGTTTTCAGCCGGTCGACGCGAGTGACATCGTGTTGGATGAGCCACCCTCTGCAATCCAAGAAACGCGCAAACGGATTGCTGATCAGTTGATGAAGGAAGCGGAAGAATATGTGCGCGCCCGTGCGGAGGAGGAGTCGAAACCGCCGCTGAAACCGTTGGTCTCCGGTGTCTTCACGTTTCCTTTTCAACCGCCCGTGATCCCCGTGTGGATCGGTGCGACGATTGGCGTCGTTGTCCTTTTGACGCTTGTCGACCTGATCAACTCGATGACGCGCGTTCTGTCGCTCGAGGCGATTCTGGCCGTCTTCACGACGATTATCGCGATCTTCTTTGCGGCAGTGATTGCTGGGTTCTGCCTGCCGCCGCTGCTGGCGATTATCGAATTCACGGCGGATGGACAGGATCGAATTCCCTACTGGCCGGGATCCGATCTGCTGGATCGCGGCCGAGCTCTACTGTTCTTCGTCAACAGCTTAGCCGTTAGCTCTCTCCCCGGAATGCTGACGGTCAGCCTCTTGCGCCCGCTAGGCATTCCGCTCTGGACCGGCATGCTGTTGACGCCGCTCCTTTGGCCCGTCGTCTTTCTGTCGATGCTGGAAGCGGATTCGCCGTTTATCCCCTGGTCGCCGTCAATTCGGGCGAGCCTCAAGCAGATTTCGCATGCGTGGTCGACCTTTTATTTTGAAATGTTCGGGGTTACGGTACTGTTGGCCATTCCCGCGCTGGTTCTGCGACTTGTCGGTCCCCTCGCGCTGCGCGTCTACCTGGCCGCGGTCGCTTGCTATCTCGTGATCGTCTGCTGCCGACTCCTGGGACGGCTAGCCTGGATGGCGGCCGAGTATGTGGAGGAAGAAACGGAAGAAGAACCTGACGAGGAATCGGTCGAGGAACAAGAGGGAGAAGCCGACCACGACGCAGCGGGTCGATCCGACCGAACCGAGTAGAACCCGTTTCAAATTGTTGAGGGGCAGCGACCAGTGGGCCGGGGGAGATTCGCCGAAACTCGTCATCCCTCGCCGTTCTCCAACCGCCAATCCAAAATCTGTCTTCCCCTCAACACTCGGAACTCCTTGTTCGTCAATCTCCGGCTCCTCTTGCCCTTGCCACGGCCCTCAACAATCGGAGCTCCTTGTTCGTCAATCTCCGATTCCCCTCCGACCGTCCAACAGGGACTTCAACC
>CAZFWV010000435.1:0-5404 GCA_964522605.1 uncultured Pirellulaceae bacterium | reverse complement strand
CGAGACGCGAGGAACGAGCGTCGAGCCCCCAGCTGCGAGATCTGGGGGCTCGCTGCGCTCGACCCCAGCCACCCTCCACCCTCGTTGGAAAACAACGAAGTTATTCTTGAGTCATCCCATAGGAGGCCGAGGACGGAAAACTCATGATTCTCACGGGCGACGAAATTCGCAAACACCTGGGGACGGACATCTTCATCGATCCGTTCCACGAAAGTCAGCTGAATCCCAATAGCTACAATCTGACTTTGCACAACGAAATCATGACCTACGAAGAAGTCGTGCTCGACATGCGACAGCCCAATCGCATCCGTCGGATCACGCTTCCCGAAGAAGGATTGGTGCTCAGCCCGAATCAGCTGTATCTGGGTCGAACGGTCGAGCGCACGGAGACGCACAACTTCGTGCCCATGATTGAGGGTCGTTCTTCGGTCGGTCGTCTCGGGCTGTTTGTCCACGTGACCGCCGGTTTCGGCGATGTCGGTTTCTGCGGTTATTGGACGCTGGAGATGTTCGCCGTTCAGCCCGTGCGGATCTACCCCGGTGTTCGCATCTGCCAAATTTTCTATCACACCCTGGTCGGCGATGTGACCGAATACTCGAGTGACAAGTACCAGGACAACCGAGACATTCAGCCGAGTCTGCTGTACCAGGAACTCAATCCGGATGCGCGGCGGGAAGATCCGCAATTGCGTCTACCATTCGGCAGTTCTTGACGCCATCTGGAGCGGGACCGCCACGAAGCTTGGCGCGCCTGCGAAGCAGACCCAGTGGCTGGGCATGGGGCAGAACACGGATCGCCCCGGAAACCGCGAATCCAGTGTCTGCGCCGCCGACCTTACATGATGGCGAAGTAGTTTTCGACCGCGAAATCCATCCGTTCGTTCGTCATCTCCGGTTCCGTGCCCTCGTACAGACAGAGATTCTTGATCTGCAGCAGAATGTCACGGGGTTGGCAGCAGCGATACGGTCGATGAATCGGTTCGTAATGACGTTCGATCAGATACCGTACTGGTGCCTCCTTGTAACCGATGCCCAGGACGGGTGCCATCATCTTGAACAATTCGATGAAGTCCTCGCGAGACGGATCCTGGACTTCGATCTTGTAGGGAATCCGGCGGAGAAATGCGTCGTCGACCAGGTCCTTCGGCTCCAAGTTCGTCGAAAAGATAACCAGTTGGTCGAAGGGGACCTGAATCGATTTTCCACTCGGCAGGCTCAGCAGGTCGTACCGTTTTTCCAGCGGCACGATCCACCGATTCAATAACTCGTCGGTTCGCATTCTCTGCCGACCAAAGTCGTCGATCACCAGCGTGCCGCAGTTGCTCTTCATCTGCAGCGGTGCTTCGTTGATTCCCGTGTGGTGATTCAGGTGCAGTTCCAGCTGATCCATCGTCAGTTCGCCACCGACGACAATCGTGGGACGTTGAATCCGCACCCAACGCCGATCGTAGTTGGCGTTGCGCAGCAGACCTTGGCTATCCTGCAGCGGAACTTCGAAATGGTGATTGGGATCGAAGACGCGGATGATGTCGCCATCGACTCCGATCGCGCGCGGAATCCAGATATGGTCGCCGAAGCAGCGGGTCACGCGTTCGGCAATGCTCGTTTTTCCATTGCCGGGAAAGCCGTACAGGAACATGCCGCGGCCGGAATTGATTGCGGGTCCGAGGCGGCGGAGCATCTCGGGGGAAATCAGCAGGTCGCCGAAGGCACGTCGCAGTTCACGCTCGGTGGGCCGGCGATCGGTCAGCGATTGGGCTTTGACGGACTGGACATAACTTTCCAGCGTCACCGGAGCCGCACCGAAGTAGCTGCATTCGTGGCTGTACCGTCGGGCACGTTCCCGTCCGAGGTCGGTCAGTTGGTACTGGTAATCGTTGACTTCCGCGGCGTCGCGGTAGACTACCAGTTGATCCTGTTTGAGACGCCGCAGCTGCTGATCGACCAGGGCGAACGGAAGCCGCAGCTGCGTGGCGACGTTCCGTCCCTGGGCATCACCGCGGGACAGCAAGTACTTCATGACCAGCTGTTCGACCTGGGTCTCGGTCAGCCCCGCGTCTTGATAGGACTTCGGTTCGGGCGGCAGGTAGGTGCCATCGTTGCTCTTGGGTGCGGGTGCGGGGGCACTGGCCGCCGACGCGTCGGAATTGGTCTCGTCCTGGGTCAGACTCTGGATGCGGTTCAGCAGGGAATCCAGACGAGCGTCGCGTCCGCCGCCCTTTTCGGGCCGTTGCGGGGAAGGCGCTTGGCCCCGTGGGGTGGCGAGGGAGGGAGGCGAGTCGAGCGGAGAAATTGAATCGAATTCCGGTTTTGACGAGTCTACCATTGCGTTTGCACCAGTACCGACCAGTTGATTTTTACGGACAAAGTCCCGACAAACGTACGTCTTGCCTCGGGAAGCGTCAAATTCGTCTGGGCCATGCCCGGATCTGACGCCGACGCGACGAAATCGCTAAAATCTCACGACGGAGTTGTCTGGGATGCGAACGTCGACGCCGCCGGACACGGCGGCTGCTCTCGTTCCTGCCGCCGGTGCGGCACCGCGTCCCGTTCCCGCCCCTTTGGATTGCTGGAAAGAGATTGTTTGATGAGCTCGCACGTTCACGACCCATTTGGTGCCCGCGACACATTTGAGACCGGCCAGGGGAAAGCCGTCATTTACCGTCTTGAGCGATTGGAACAGGCGGGCTTAGGCGAGGTGAGTACGTTGCCCTATTCGCTGCGAGTCCTGCTGGAAGCCGTGCTGCGGAATTGCGATGGTTACGTCGTCCGGAAAGAGGACGTGCAGAATCTGGTGTCCTGGAATGCCGAGGCGCCCGCGAAGCTCGAACTGCCCTTCATGCCGGCGCGAGTCGTTCTGCAGGATTTTACGGGAGTCCCGGCTGTCGTCGATCTCGCGGCGATGCGCAGCGCCATGCATCGATTGGGTGGCGATCCCAAGAAGATTAATCCGCTGATTCCCGTGGACTTGGTCATTGATCACTCCGTGCAGGTGGATCGGTTTGGCTCGCCCGATGCACTCGAATTCAATGTGGAGCGGGAATTCGAACGCAATCGGGAACGTTATGAGTTCCTTCGTTGGGGTCAAAAAGCTCTTGATAACTTCCGCGCCGTGCCGCCGAACGTTGGCATTGTTCATCAAGTCAACCTCGAGTACCTGGCGCAGGGCGTCTTTTTGCGACCCGATCCGGCCGGCCAGGTCGCAGTCCCCGATAGCCTGGTGGGAACCGACAGTCACACCACGATGATCAACGGTCTCGGAGTCGTCGGCTGGGGGGTCGGCGGAATCGAGGCGGAAGCGGTCATGCTCGGGCAACCGCTCTACATGCTGCTGCCGGAAGTTGTGGGTTTCGAGTTAACGGGTCGTCTGGCGGCCGGGGCGACCGCAACCGACCTGGTCCTGACGGTCACGCAGTTGCTTCGCCAGGAGGGTGTCGTCGGCAAGTTCGTCGAGTTTTTCGGACCGGGTGTTTCCACGATGTCGCTGGCCGACCGGGCGACGATTGCCAACATGGCACCTGAGTACGGCGCCACCATGGGATTCTTCCCGACGGACGAAGAGACGCTTCGCTACCTGCGGCGGACCGGTCGCGACGAGGCCCAGGTGGAGCTCGTCGAGCGGTACATGAAGGAGCAGAACTTGCTGCGAACGGATGCGGCGCCCGTGCCACGCTACACCAAGCGACTTCAACTGGACATGGCCGATGTCGAGCCATCCCTGGCCGGACCCAAGCGGCCGCAGGACCGCGTTCCCTTGACCTCCGTCAAGTCGTCCTTCGAACAAGCACTGACCGCGCCCGTCAGCGAACGCGGATTCGCCCTCAGCCCGCAACAGCGGAGCCAGACCGGCACCGTCGCACAGAATGGCGACCGGTCGGAAATTGGACACGGTGCCGTCGTGATCGCGGCGATCACCAGTTGTACAAACACGAGCAACCCCTCCGTCATGTTGGCCGCTGGACTGTTGGCACAGAAGGCGGTTCAGCGCGGATTGCACGTGCCCGCCCACGTCAAAACCAGCTTGGCTCCCGGATCACGCGTCGTGACGGATTACCTGGATCGGGCCGGACTTTCCGAGCCCTTGCGGCAGTTGGGATTCCACACGGTTGGCTACGGCTGTACGACGTGCATCGGTAACAGTGGCCCCCTGCCCGAACCGGTGGCGGCGGCGATCCGCGAAGGCGATCTGGTCGCGGCTGCCGTGTTGAGTGGTAACCGAAACTTCGAGGGACGAGTGAATCCACTCGTGAAGGCGAACTACCTGGCGAGTCCTCCGCTGGTCGTCGCGTACGCCGTTGCCGGGCGGACCGATGTGGATCTGACGACCGAACCGATCGGCCAGGATCCAACCGGCGCGGATGTCTACCTCCGCGACCTGTGGCCGACGCGAGAGGAGGTCGATCAGGCTGTCGCTGCCGCGGTGCAGCCGGAGATGTTTGCCCAGCGGTATGCTGGCGCATTCGACTCCAACGAGCGTTGGAACCAGATCGATGTGAGTGGGGGTGAATTGTACGAGTGGGATTCCAGCAGCACATACATCCAGGAACCGCCGTTCTTGATCGATTTGTCGCGTGAACCGTCGGCGATCACGCCGATTCGGGGAGCGCGTGTGCTGGCGCTGTTGGGCGATTCTGTCACGACCGATCACATCTCTCCCGCCGGCTCGATCGCGCAGGATAGTCCGGCCGGTCGCTACTTGATCGAGCACGGAGTGTCGCCGGTCGATTTCAACAGCTACGGGTCTCGCCGTGGAAACGATCGGGTCATGCTGCGCGGGACGTTTGCCAACATCCGGATTCGAAACCAACTCGCGCCCGGAACGGAAGGAGGCTGGACGCGACACCTGCCGGACGGCGAAACGATGACGATTTTCGATGCGGCGATGAGGTATCAGCAGGAAGGGATTCCGTTGATCGTGTTGGCCGGCCGCGAATATGGGACGGGCAGCAGTCGAGATTGGGCGGCGAAGGGCACCCAACTGCTGGGAGTTCGCGCTGTCCTGGCATCGAGCTATGAACGGATCCACCGAAGCAATCTGGTCGGAATGGGGGTTTTGCCCCTGGAGTTCCTCAAGGGCCAGAGCTGGCAGTCGCTCGGCCTGACCGGCGAAGAGACCTTCGACTTGCCGGTGAGCGAGTACTTGGAGCCCGGCGCCGTGCTGACCGTTACCGTCTATCCTCCGGACGGCACGACCCGGACATTCTCCGCCCGGGTGAGGATCGATACGCCGGTCGAGCTGGACTATTATCGAAATGGGGGCATTTTGCAAACCGTCCTGCGAAAGCTCCTGCAGAGCGGCTCGTAGCCGGGCTGGAGGCATTAGGCTGGAGGCTGGAGGCTGGAGACTGGAGACTTCAGTCTAAAACCTTCAGCCTCCAGCCTCCAGCCTGATTCCTCCAGCCCC
>CAZFWV010000434.1:0-5406 GCA_964522605.1 uncultured Pirellulaceae bacterium | reverse complement strand
TTCGGCTACAAAGCGAACTTTGTCCAACGCAGGCAGGGTAAACGCGTACTGAGACTTGGGAGGCGGCGCCGTTTTGTCCAGCGGAACTGAACTGGGTGCTTCTCGCTAGGGTTGTTGGGTTACCCGGGTTGTTGAGTTGAGTCGGTAATCGAGAACTTCTTGCTCGGTACCGTCGGGCCAGCGAACGCGAACCCGGTCGGGGGCTTGGATCGTTCCGAGCCCGATGGTGACAGGCAGTTCCGACTGGGCCAGATAACTGCCCGTCGGCATGACCTGACGGCGTAAGACAGTTCCCTGGCACTCCACTTCAATCCACGCTCCGATGGCGTCGCGATTGCACTGGTGGCCCACGAGTTTGAATCGCAGGAAGTTGTGATTTTGCGCCAGGTCGTTTCGCAGCAGCAGAGGCGAGCCGCCGACCTGGGTGATCAGCAGGTCCAGGTCGCCGTCGCGATCAATGTCGGCGGCAGCGACCGCGCGGCCGACTAGGGGCTGACAGAAATCGGTGCCGAGTTTGTCCGGGGGCACGGCGATGAACTCGGAGGCAGATTCTGCCCCCGCATTCCAGAACAGGCGCGTTGGCTGGCGATAGTGTTGGCTCGACTGGACCTTATTGATTTCGTTTTCCAGATGGCCGTTGGCGGCGACCAAATCAAGTCGCCCATCCAAATCGACGTCGACGAACCGCAGGCCGAATGAGAGGTCTAACCGGGTGGGTGGGCCCAGTCCGGTAGGAATCGCATCGTCCGTGAACAAGAGGGTTGAGCCATCGCAGACATAAAGAGCTGTCATTTCATTGGCGAAGTTGGCGATGGCAACGCCCAGACAGTCGTCATTGCGGAAGTAGGCGGTATCGACGCCCATCGCTCCCCGCGCCTTTCCCTGCGGATCGAAGGCGATCCCGGCCTCGATGGCCATCTCCCGAAACGTGCCGTCGCGCTGGTTTCGGTAAAGCAGGTTTCGAACCGTATCGTTGGCCAGGATGACATCGATCCAGCCATCTCGGTCGACGTCGACTGGAGCGACCCCCAAGGTCTTGGCCAGCGGGACCTGAGTGGCTGGATTGAACTGGTGGATTCCGCTCGCAGCAGACACGTCGGCAAATCGATCTCCATCATTTCGATACAGCGCTGGTTGAGCTCCCTCAAAGGACATCGGCGGTCCGTAGGCACGACCGATTCCGGTCAGTTGAAAACCCTGCTGCAGATCGATCTCACGCGACCAGTGGATATAGTTTGCCACGATCAGGTCCAGGTCACCGTCGTTGTCGTAATCGAACCAGGCACAACTGGAACTCCATTGGTCTGGGCGGCCGGCGACGCCCATGGATTCCGTGACGTCCCTAAATTGGCCGCCCACATTGCGCAGCAGGCGGTTGGATCCGACCGCAGCGAGATAGACGTCAACAAAACCGTCGTTGTCGTAGTCGCCTACCGCGACGCCGGTCCCGTACAACTGCACGTCCATTCCCGTCTCGACGGAGACATCCCGGAAGGCACCCTCGCCGTCATTCTGATACAGAGCACAGCGGCCGTCCGGTTCCGTTGTCGTGCCGTCCCACGGCCAGCGTTGGGCGTTGACGAGGAGCAGATCTTGATCTCCGTCATTGTCATAATCAAAAAACGCGCAGCCGCTGCCCATCGTCTCTGGCAATAGCTTCTCACCAGACGCACCACTGACGTGAATGAAGTCGATGCCGGCGGCGCGGGTGATGTCTGTGAAAGGCAGATCAGGGATTTCGACGACCGGTAAGGCTCGCACCTCAGGCAGGCTCACCGGAGACGCTTCCTGGGGCGGTTGATCATGGAGGCCGCGAAACCGAGCGACGGCCATCCCGATCGCCACAGTTAAGAGCACCAATCCAATCACCGCCAGCGACATGCGGAATGCGCGGCCAATGATCGCATCATCGGCGGGAGAATCGGGAGCGGAATCAGGATCCGAGATCGTGTTCAAAGTTGGTATCCGGGAAATAGCGTGATGGGAATGGAGGCCCAACCGGCTGTCGACTCCTTCTGGAAGGAGATCAAGGCTCGATCAGTCGGGGAGTCCTCCTTGGCCGGAGCTTAGGGATGACTCAGAAATCACTTCGGCAGCTCGGTCCTCTCGTTTAGCCGCGTGCCCAGCCGGCCGCGAGAGATTCTTTCCTACACGCGGGGCGATGCCCGCGCGGTTAAACGAGGAACTTGTTTGTGAGCCGCTCCTTAGTTCGTAAATCACGACTGCCTCGGCCGCATGGTCGGCAGCCGGGTAACGCTTCCGAGCGGCAGCCACTGCACGGTCACGGGCGTTGTCGTCGGGTTTATACTTCTGATGCAACTCACGATGCTTCGCACTCTGTTGGTTGTCGCCGAGAGCCGCATGCAGCAGTTGCAGATTGTAGTGTGCCGTCACGTTCTCCGGATCGATCGACAGGGTTTCGTCGAAGCACTGAATCGCTTCTCGAAGCAACTGTTCGCGGTCCGTCTCGTTTGCCGACCCCCGCAGGCTGCGCCCGCGTTCGTAGAGTGTTTGTCCGAGCAGATTCCAGACTTCGTAGTCCAGACGGAAGTCGAAACCGCGCCGAAGTTGCTGTTCCGTTGGTGGCTGAAGCACGCTGCGGAAATTCGACTCCGCCTCGACCAGCCGTCCCTGTTCTCGGTTGATCAGGCCGCTTAACCAGGCCATGGTCCAGGGAGGAGCGGGCGGGTTTTGTTGTTGGGTCGCCCGGTGCATCGCCGCGGTGGCTTCATCCAGTTGACCTTCGATATAGTGCACACGCGCCAAGTTCAGCGGGCCGTCGTAGCGTCCTTGCCGTTCCACTTCTTGAAATGCCTCCGCGGCCTGTCGCAACTGGCCTTTGCCTTTCAGTAGCAGTCCGATGCCGTAGTCGTTCCAGCGCTGCCAGCCGGGAATCGTACTTTCCTCAGGCGGGTCGACGGGCGAACCGCCCTCAATCGGCAGCCGGATCCGGTCGACAGCCAGCGTGGTAATGGGCAGATCATTTCGGTAGTTCGGTGCGGCGTGCTGGGGGCCGATTGAAGGGTCCTCGGGGCCCAGGCCGCGGGCCACGATTTGCATATACGTTGTATCGAACTTGCGGTACTGCAGCCGGACCTCGATCTCGAGCGGCTCCTGCTGTGTGGGGGGCACCTCGAATGCGTAGTGGACGGTCTGGCCCGCGCCCGGGGGAATCTGATGGTCGTACAGCGGAACGAAGATATCCTGCGCGTTGCGGCGATCAATCCGGCGTCCCTCACGGTCCAGCACGAAAGCGTTCACGAAGTGGGCCCAGGGATCGACGTTCCCCGATGCGTCTCGACTGCCACTGTGCCCCAGGATTTCGTCGCCGCTCTTGAGGAGGACTTCGAGCCAGACCTCGTTCGAGTCCGCCGTGCCCTGGGTGAAATGGTGTCCCAATTTCAACGTGCGGATCACGACGTCCAGCAGGTAACGCTCGCCGGGTCGTAGCACCGGGACTGTGGGGCGTAGGGGAGCGAGCAACGGGCCGTCGATCGTTCCCCCTTGCCGTAGTCCGAACAGGTCAACCCGCATGCACTCCTGGAGAAACTGCTGATGAGCCAGGCGAGCCTGTTCGGCTTGCGGATTCGCGCGCCAAAATGGCAATGCCGTGTTCGCCCCGAGAAACAGATGGTCATGGATGCTCGGTCCCTGGCGATCGGAATAAGACCGCGCTCCGAAATCATTCGATTCCACCAGCGGCATATGACATCCGTTGCAATTCGATTCTGCCTGTTCGGGGTAGTAAAAGCTGCGAGATCCGTGGCCGGACACGCCACTCAATAAGAACGAGTCGTGGTGGTTCTGTCCGCGTAGGAATTTGTAGTTGTTCAATTCTTCCGGTAGGTGGACTTTGTGACAGACGGAGCAAAACTCCGTCGTGCGGTGAAACGGCTTCAGGAATGTTCTCTTATGGAATGAGGGCTTGGCTTTCACGAGTTGGTGATTGATCCATTGCAGAACCGGTTGGTCGCTGAAAGCGAACGGGTAGTGAAGCGGTTCCTCGATTGTGAAGTCTGCGTTTCCTCTTGGACTGTTGATATTTGTAATCGCGTGACAAACAGTGCACGTGATTCCGGCTCGTGCCGTGGGATCGTGTACGTCGTCGTACGCAGGGTCGTCGAACAGTCCGGCAAAGAAAGGTACCGGATCATGGCAGCCTGCACAGAAACGCGCAGGCTGGATCCGTCCGTCTCGCTCGAGCGCCACTTGCCTCGTCTCACGGACCGAAACCAGATAGGCCGGGTTGTTAAAGGAACTGAATCGGTGAGCACTTTCTGCCCACCCGGCGTGAGCATCCGGATGGCACGCAGCACAATACGCGTCATTCATCAGCACACGCTGCGAAAGGAATTGGCCTGTACTCGTCCTGGCGAGTGAAGGTTCAAAGTACTGAACTCCGTCGCTTGGGCCGACTTGGTACCACGGTCGCGGATCGGAATTGTGCAGTCCCACGATTGCCAGGCTCGCGATTCCCGCCCCCGCCAAGTAGCCGATGGCCCAGCGCCAGCGGATGGGCGGTCCGGCAAGGCGGTGGAGCCAATACAGCCAGATGCAGGCGAATGGTGCGACCACATGCAACCAATAAAAGATCTGCCGCGACGTCGGTGAGCGAATCTCCAGCGGGCCGGCCCGCGTGAGAAGTAGGCCGGTCGTCAACAACAGCAGTGCGACCAGGAACAAGGCATAGCCAATTCGCACAGCACGCCGATTCTTGCGTTTCCTCGTGTGCGCCATGTGGACCAGGGCGAATACCAAAAAGGGAACGATCAATAACAGTCCCAAAATCAGGTGGCCCAGGAACATGAATTGATAGAAATAGTTCTGGTAGGTCGTCTCGCGGGCGTATTCGAGGAATGTAACCGTCGCCAGATAGATGGAGTTCGCTCCCAATAGAGCGACCAGCAGAAACACCGTGATCAGCACACGACGCAAACCCGGAGTGACCGCGGGCTTGTAGCTGCCTCGACGCGGACCCGCATGCGCAGCAGCCCGCGGTGCGTCGTCATTCGACTTGCTCATCGATTGGTGCCTTCTTGGGGCCTATGCAAGGACGGAAAAGAACCGGCCGCAGCAATCATACGGTCGGTCATCGAACGACCCTCCGCCGGTGATTCTACGGTGGTGGCTGTTAAAACGACCGCCAAGACGAGGTTTATTGGCTGCCGAGCCTTCCCTGGCGACAGGGACACCACGGGCCGACGAAACGGACGACCCTCTGGTGGTGATTCTCCTTTGTCGTCGATCAGATCGACATAAGGCGGTAGTCGAACAGTCCATTTGAGCGTATTTTCAGACCTGAAGACTGTCAAATGGAGGCTGGAGGCTGGAGGCTGGAGACGGGAGACTGCAGGCTGGAGGCTGGAGGCTGGAGACGGGAGACGGGAGACGGGAGACGGGAGACGG
>CAZFWV010000433.1:1235-5430 GCA_964522605.1 uncultured Pirellulaceae bacterium | reverse complement strand
CGAGCCTCTTGGGTCACGTGGCTGCCGAGACAGCCCGCCGGCTGTCTCAGACGAGACCACCTCGCTGGCTACTACAGAAATATTCCAAGGAACACCTCCTTTCCACTAGAGCCCCCCGCATGACACCTGAAGATGCCAGAGACAGGCGCCCCGCGGACTTCTAGTCCTCGTGCTGCGTGGCACGACCTACTTCATGGTCGCACAGAATGCGAAAAAGGCAAGTCAGAATTTCGCCACGCGCAAATCGGAACAGAACGCACCGGGGAGATCCGGGCGAGATTCATGAAGGGACCGGGTTTGCCGGCCGCATCGGCGGGAGCAACAAGAGGGCAGGCGTCCCGAAAACACAACATCCGCACGGCGGCAGGACCGCGACCCAACGGGGTGCTTCCGCACGCGGATCAGGGTCGCTACCGTTGGTCGCTCGATTTTGTGCCGAGAGAACAACATTGTCACCGCTAGCATGCAGAGTCCGTCCGACGCTGGAGCCCGGTTCTCGTTTCTTGGGCCGCGTTCGCTGCCGACGTTACAGGGACGCCCATGCGAAGTGCTAGCTGCGGAGGCTGCGGAAGGCGGAGGAGATCAGATCTCGTTTCGAGAACGTCGGCCGCAGTTCGCCGAAATTGAAGTTTGTGGCGGACTGTCCTCGGCCGATCTGGAGATTCGAAAACAGGTTGTCGGTGACGGTCGGGTTATTCAGTGCGCCCGTGCCGGCTGTGGTCTTCCCGTTCGGAAAGAGTGCGGGCTGTGATTCGGCAATCGCGTACGTACCCGGCAGCAAATCGCCAAACTGGTACAGCCCGTTGGCGTTCGTTTGCGTCTGCTGGGTTACCAAATTCTGCAGGAAGTCGGTTCCCGATAGGGACACGCGAACGTTGGCCAGGCCTTGTTCTTCCGCTTCCTTAATCCCATTGTCATTCCGATCGAGATAGACAAAACCCGAGATGCTGCTGAACGCCTGATCAATGACATCCGTGTCCCGCGCCGTGTTATTCGCCGGCACTGGATCGGTGATGCCGGCAGGCGCAGTGACCGTGGCCGTGTTGGTCAACGATCCGACGGCACTCTGGGACACGACGGCGTTGACCGTGTAGGTGATTCGGCTTCCGGCCGCCAGATTCACCACATCATCGATGTTCCCGCTCCCGCTGCTCGATCCGGACGCATTCCCGCTGGGGACGCTGGTGTACGTTACATTGGTCAATTCACTGGGAAAAACATCCCGCACCGTTGCTCCCTGCACGTCGCTCGGTCCTGTGTTTCGCACAACGATCGTGTAGCTGACGGGATCACCCGGAACCACCTCGTCTCGACCATCCGTTTTCGTGATCTGCAAGTCCGCTTCACGCAGCACCGTATCCAAGTCGGTCGCACTGTTGTTGTCGGGGTTCCGCTCGACGATCCCCTGAGGAGCAGTCACGGTCGCCGTGTTGCTGAGGGATTCACCGGCGTTGGAACCAACCGTGGTCTGCACCGTGTAAGTGATCGAACTGTTGACCGGCAGGCTGACGATGTCGCTAATCGATCCGCTGCCACTGGGACTGTTTCCCGAAGCATTACCCGTCGCGGAGCTCGTGAAGTTGACACCGGTCAGCGTTGGCGGGAATTGGTCGACAACCGTCACCCCCGGCGCATCGCTGGGCCCGGCATTGCTGACGACGATGGAATAGGTCGACTGCTGCCCTGGCCGTACGGTCGATTGGTTGTTCGTCTTGGTGACTCGCAAATCGACTTCGGGCTGCAAAGCGTCCGTATCGGTCGCTACGTTGTTGGCCGTGTTTGTATCAGAATAACCAGGAGGGAGCGAAACCGAAGCCGTGTTGGTTAACGTACCCGTCGCCGACGGATGGACGACGCCGGTCAAGGTATACGTGACGGAACTGCCGGCCGTCATGTTTACGGTGTCGTCGATGTTGCCACTGCCGCTCGTCGTGTTCCCTGAAACACTTCCGATGGCGGTACTCGTGTAGCCGACATTCTGCAGGATCGTGGGCACATTGTCGATGATCCTCGCTCCCGCAACCGCGCTCGGACCATTGTTCGCCACCTGAATCGTATAACTGACCGACTCACCCGGAACCGCAGTCGACCGATTATCGGTCTTCGTGACGGCAAGATCCGTTCGCAGGACGTTCTCCAGGTTGACCTGCTTGGGACCATTCGCGCCAATCAGTGCCAACTCAATGTCATTGCCACCGGAATCATTCGCATCGAGCATGAAGGCGATCGCATCGACATTCGAAGGCGACACATTGCCAACGAACGAGCTAAAGGGAATAAACTCGTAGGCATCCGCGGCGCCCCCGGTAGTGACGGGAATCGAGAAGGTGGCGTCCGAGAAATTCCCCACCTGTCCCTGGTAAATGCGAACGCGCGCGGTCGAACCGGAAACCACCGCCCCGATCCGAAGAGCAAGTCCCGTCTGGGTACCGCCCAAAGTCAGATCCCGGCCACCGAGCCCCATGGAAATCTGACCCGCATCATTGTCGACGCCGTCCCAAACGACCGTTCCGCTGCCTGTGACGGCCACGTCTGCGTTATAGCGCATCGTCGGTCGACCGCCGAACGGGTTGATATTGACCCGCACTTCACCATCCCCAGAGTCCAAGATCGCGACGATGTCGCGTTCGCGTCCCAACACCTCCTGCTCGTCCAAAAATACACGAGTCGACGAGGCGGCCGCAGGCGCGGGCGGAACCGCCGTCGCGCTCTGCGTCGACACGAAGGCATCGATCAGCAACCCAGGAACTCCAGGCGTAATTGGGCCCGCGACTTGCCCGTCCAGACCATTCCCGCCAACCGTCTGCGCAGGTTGAACCACGAAATAAGCTGAGTCCGGATTCAGGTTCTCAAAGCAATAGACCCCGTTGCTGTCGGTCGTCTGGGAGCCACCGACCGGGTTGTCGCCGGCGCCGGGTTCGAAACTGCCGTCGCCATCGTCCAGATAGAGTTCCACGGCGACCCCGGCGATTCCTTCCGACGGCGAGGGCTGGTTATCACCGTTGAAGTCGACGAAAACCGATCCCGAGATCGCAGGCGTCAAGGCCCCCGGACAAGCTAAAACGCGTCGGTGCTCAAGGGACTCAACGGTCAATCGACGGGCAGCCCGTGTCCGAACTCGTTCGTTCCGTCGACCCAACCACCTGCCTCGCAACCGCCTGAATACGGATGTCATCGCCCTGATTCCCAGATTTTGAGTCACTCAATGCGGCGATCCACCGCGCAAAACTTCCACGGCACCGCGCGCTACCTCACTTACCTGAGCTATATCGGTCGACTGACGCGCAAACTTACCTGCGTCTCTTCGATTTGCGCAGATTACCGTAATCCAGTGAAATTACCAGCGCCAGTCAAGACCAACATTTAATCCCTGAACCCAATAGGTGGTGTCGGTCAACTGCGCGGCGGGAACCAGAGGCCCGGTCGTTGGCTGTTCGGGCGGCAACAGGTCCGGGTTCACCCGCGGATCAATTTGTTCGCCCGGCCGCATGACGTTCCCCCAGAATAGGAACGAGTATCCCACCAGGAGGCGGAGGTTCGGACAGATGGCGTACCCGATCGTCGCCCCCAGTTCGGGAATCACCACGAACTCGTCGTCCGTGTAACGCCCGATGTTGCTGGACAACGCAAGAAGTCCCCCCGGATCGCTGAAGCTGATTCCCTGCGCGGAGGACGTGGTGGAGCCGTCGATCGTGACCACTCGGTGATTGTTCCCCAACATGAACAACCCGAGCAGCTCCATGGACCAAGGTCCGCGATACGATTCCCACGAAAGCCCCAATTCCAAACCATTGAACTGGTTCTCAGTTTCAAATGAATCCATCAAGTCAAACTGTGACACCACGTTGTCTCGTCGCGACGTGAGTTGTTCCCGGACCTGGAGGGATTCATCCAGACGCAGAAAGCGGTAACCAACGAGCAGATCCAGACGGTATCCGCCCGGTGGTGCACATGCCGCACCGCCACACGGATCGCAGCCCGTGCAGGCCAGAGCCGGATAGGGCAAGTGGTCGGCGCACCGCAGGTTCATCCGTAGGCGGGGAGCAAGCCAGTAGAGCCGCGAATCAACGTGGACCGAAGTCGTACCACTGACAATGCCGGGATACGCCACGAGTTCGGCGTCCTCCGCATTGATCAGCGAGTTGTAGAAGGGGCGCGCGAGCACCGGATCTCCGTCCGAGCTGCGCCGAAAATC
>CAZFWV010000433.1:0-1135 GCA_964522605.1 uncultured Pirellulaceae bacterium | reverse complement strand
CGTCCCCAGGGACCGCAAGGCGTGCATCCCACGCCACACGGATTACAGGCAGAGCACCCGGACATCATCGGATCGCCGACATCCCAGCCGTACTCGTACCGCGGAATCTCCGATTCGAGAATCGGTCCACCGTAGTCGGCACCCATCCCGTCCATGGGAACTCCCATCGGCGGTTCGACGACCTCTTCAAAGACCTCTCCCGCCGCCAACGAGACCTTTCCCTTGGTACCGTGTGGAAAGCCCGCCAGTGACGTTCCCGGGCGTTGATTTCCGCTGAGTCCCCGTCGCGCACGAATCCGTGACGGCAACGGGGATGGAGCCGACTCGGACAAGATCCTCGGTTCGTCACCAGAACCGGAAAATGTCGGATCAGTCTCGGGATCCGTTCCACCCGCCGCGACGTCGGCAAACAACGATTCTTCCACTTCAGCTTCAAATGCTGCCAAGTCGACTTCCTCGGACGGTTGGTCGTCCTGTTCGTCCAGCGAGCTAATGTGCTGCGCTAAGATGTACGGGAGCGAGTCGCTGCCCCGCTTCATCGCCCGGGCGGTAACTCCAACCTGCTGATTCACCAACGGACCAATCTCCATACCGGCAGATGTCAGCACATACGCCGATACTCCGCCCCCCTCATCAAGTAGAGCGTACCGGGGCGTGCCGGCACGCGACTGTCCCGCCCGGATCAGCTTGCCGACCGAAACAAACGGTTCGGCGTTTGATCGCTCCACACCGTGGGCCGACTGGGCCCGACTGGAAGAGTCCAACAGGAGACCGATCGCGACGGCGCAGAGGGCCAAGACCCCCACGGGAAATTGAAGATGGCGACTCATCATGGAAAGACTGCTCACCGGAAAGGAGTGGTTTTCGGATTACTCTGCTTGGACCTCGGGACGAGATGCGGGCTTTTATGGAGATTCTTCTTGACAGTCAACCCCAGTTCTAAGGCGGGACCATTTCGCGGGTGCATATCCGCGTTTCCTGACTTGGGCTGGAGGTCCAGGACGTCAATCTCCGGTTCCTCTTATCTCCTTGCCACGGCCCTCAACAATCGAAACTCCGTGTTCATCAATCTCCGGTTCCCCCGCCCCTGAACGTCCAACAGGGTCTTCAACCCCTACGATTTTTCAGTTGACTT
>CAZFWV010000432.1:0-5446 GCA_964522605.1 uncultured Pirellulaceae bacterium | reverse complement strand
ACCTTCGTCATTGCGGTAAGCTGCTCTACGGTTTGATTTTAGGCGTTTTCGGTGCGGTGAATGTCTCAAATTGCCGTCTGGGAAATCAAAATCCCGAGAAGTCGTCGTGCGACCAGTTCTTGAGACACGCCGCCTCGCCCTGCTCGTTTAGCGGGTTTAACTCGAGCCCCAAGCGGCGTGCGACTCGAGGCACGCCTGTCCTGAGCCTTCCCGCGCAGCGGTGTGATCCGCCGACCGCAAAATCGTCCATCAGCTCACGATTGTCTTCGGAGGAACCGATCGATGGGTGAGTCAACTGCGTCGTTCTCCGGCGCAAGGGCACAGCGCGCTGGGTTGTCGAAGAGTGATTGAAGAGCTTCTTCGAATCGGTTCAGTCACCGAGTGGCCCAGTGAGGATCATGCTCAGACGCAACGGCATAGTTGTGCCGGAGGTCGTCGTTCGTTTTTTTGAGTTGCGATAACGACCTACTTCAGTTGCATTCCGAGGGTTGCCCATGGCTGCGCTTCTATTTGGCCGTAAACAAAGGAGATGCGCGCTACCGTACCGCACGCGGGGCGTTGCCCACGCGGTTAAACGAGCCTCACCTGCGGCTTCGGGTTAAACAACGAATGTTTATGCAATCAGGGGCGTTTCTGGCTCGATGACGCGGTTCTTGGCGCGTTGAGATCGGCAAGATAGATCGCCGTCCGAGGCTGATTCTGATCGTTCCGTTCGTGTGACGAGTACCACGATACGACGGCGCGAGTCGGGCTGAGCGCAACAAAGCCTGGGTACGAGTTGTCACCATCGCTGGGGAGTTCCGCGAATTCGTGGAGATCATCGTCGACGAGCCAGAACAGTGCGGTCCGGGGGGACTGCCCGGGAATCATCTTTCGTCCTCCGACAACCCAACGGTCGCCCCACCGGACCAGAAGCGGTCCGCCGATTGACAGCGCCAAGTCCTTGCGATTCCAGACCGTGTACGGTGGCGCGGACCGGAGGATTTGCGCCGTGGCACGGCCGCGGCGGCCGATGGCCAGGATGCTGCCATCGGGCTCGAATTGAAAAGCCGTTTCATCGCCATTCTCTTCCTGAAACAACGTGCGGGTGCGCCAGATCAGTCCGTCTTCACTTTCCAACATCGCGGATTCGACCTCGGCACCTTCTCCTCGCGGACGAATATCGAATTCGTGCTTCCTCCGCCCGCACAGATATGCCTTGCCGCCGAAATGGTTGGCCCGCCAGATGTAGTGTCCGAAGGTCCCTTCCAGCATGACCGGGCCGCGCCACGTGGTTCCGTCGGCAGACCAGACGGCGTAGCCCAGATGCTGATTCAAATCGTAATCGCCCGGATCCGGTGAACGGTCACCGCAGTACCAGGTGCCCGTGTAGACAAACAGTCGATCGCGAAAGACCAGGAAGTGGGGATCCCGCGTGTCTCGTTCGCGGACACGGAATTGATGAACTTGTTGCCACTGTTGCAGGTCATCACTCGCGAGAATGATGATCGACGCCGTGGGATGAACCATATGCCCATCGGGACAACTGCGAAAAGTCAAATAATACCGGCCACGGTATTCCGTCAGGTCCGTGAACGCATTGTGCTCCCCATTGTCAAACACGCGCCGCACGTGGCTCACTTCGACCATGGATCCATCGGCCGCTTGGAGCACACTGTCCGCTTGGAGCACGCCCGACGAGAAAACTGCGACGGTCAAACAACTGAGGAACCTGGACATGCGAAATCACCTCGATTGGTCCATCGGAACGAACCACGCAACCCTTTCTGCCGATTAATCGCCACCGGCACGGGTCGCCAGGGCGCGCCATACCTGACGATCGATGTCGTCCGGGATGAAACGGACGGCCGTGTCGAGCAGGACGACGTTGACGCCACCCAGATGCATGCTGCGCGCTGTCCGCCAACCGTAGGAGGAGTAGATGACGGATGGAGGTCCGAGGACACGTGCTGCAAGACAATCGTATTCGGGAGAATTGGGGGGCCAGTGGTGGTTGTACAGAGCACAACGGAACTCACCGTTCGCCCAAGAGAAGCCTCGCGGATCGGTGTAGTTCCAAAACGCCGTGGTCCGACATGCTTCTTCCGTCAGCGGAATCGATCGGACGAACGTGTAGACGAACTGTGGATCGGCCTCCTCCCGCGGCGCCCGCAAGCCGATCGGCCGACCAAGAAGGCTTTCGGACAAGGCGACCGTCTGGCTCAAGCCGTCCCGGATCTTTCGAACGGGCATGTTCGAATTGATGTAAAAGACGCCATCCGCATCAAACGGGGATCCGCCGCTGTCGCCGGTCCCTGCACAGACGGCGTAGTTCGTCGGTCCGAAATAAGGGTGGACCGGACGGCCCGCATCGCTCGGGCAAAGAAACTCCGGAACCAGGCGGGATACTACCTCGCGGTTGACCTGGGGAACCTGAAAGTTCCGTCCGTACAGCGGCGAGTTCATATCCAGCGCATTGAAGACCGACGTCTGTTCCAAGTAGGGCGTTAATTGGGCGAGCGCCGACCAGCGGTAAAAATTATGAGGTGTCGTGGGACTCGACGGATCGGCGCGGCTAATTGCACCTGACGGATAGCGTCCCCGCGTCCCTTCGTAGTTGGTCAGTGCAATTCCCAATTGACGCAGATTGTTGGTGCACTGAGTGCGCCGAGCGCTCGACCGCGCGGCCTGGATGGCGGGAATGAGTAATGTCGCCAATAACCCCACGATCGCAATGACGACCAACAGCTCAACGAGCGTGAAGCCGTGGTCGCGTCGACGGGAATTCAAATTGGAAGAAGATGGTGGCATATCCAACGGCGATGATTCCTGCCATTCGCCCGAATGACAAGCTGGAATAGTTGCATCTTGATTCCCGCGATCAAGATGAGCAGATCATCCTTTTCTCTTCCTCGGATTATGCGATGTGTGCGATGCGGTTAACTCGACGGCGCAGTTGATACCCCAGACCGATCAGCGCGCTCCAGAGCAGGACGACAGCGCTCGGCTCGGGAACCGCGGCGACCGTTTCCCGCGGTCCCATTTCATATCCGCCCTTTTCCAAGGCGAGAACCAGATCCCCGGTGCCGAACTCTCCATCGCCGTTCCAATCTCCAGAAGCCCACGTCGAATTGTCGAGCACCCCATCCTCATATTGACCTTCGGTGAGCACCGCGACGAAATCGCCCGTGTTGAATTCGCCATTCAAGTCGGCATCGCCGAAATACGTGTTCTTCAACTGCTCGACCCAGTGTTCGCGATCGGAACTGTCCACTTGGTCGTCGCGATTCAGGTCGTACTTGGCCGCCGTGCTGCCATCGCGAACGGCCCGTGTCAGCTCGTCAATGTCGTACGCGGTCAGCAGGCCGTCTCCGTTGTAATCACCAGGCTCCGGGCGCACGATGATCGCCGTGGGTTGGAATTCTTCACCCCCGACCAAGAAAGGTTCTCCGCTGCCGTCCGCCGGGTCATAACGCATGACTGATCCGGGAAAAACATTAGGGCCCCAGATCTCGTCGGCCGGATTGTCGTTGCCCAGCCCTGTGACGAGCACCTGTCCCTCGTTGGAGATCAGGACGTCCGAAGGGTAGGGCAACTGTGCAAAGACCGTGGAACCGACGGCTGCACCATCCTCCATGTCGATCTTCTGCACACTCTGCCGGAATAAATTGGCGACGTACAGGTCGCCCTCGGCGTCCATCGCGATCCCATTAACGCCGCTGAGTTCCGGCGATTGGTTCAGAATTCCTGCATAGTCGAACGCATTCGTCTCCGCGTCAAAATCAAACTCCAAAATCGCCCCCATGAACATCTCGTCGGCAAAGCTGCCCACCAGGAGGTCACCGTTGGAGGTGGTGATCATCCCTGTGCGGCCCGAAACGGGTCCCGCTTGCAGGTCGGTCAACCGAGTCCCGTCTGCATCGTAGCGTGCGATCACGTCGGTATCGCCCAGATTCCCCAGTTGACCTACGAGTAGGGTTGCGCTCGGTTCGTGGTACAGCAGGCTGGCGGGACCGTACAGCCCGGAAGCGAAGACTTCCAGAAAGGAACCTGTAAAGGCATCGTATCTCAACACCAAGCCGTTTCCGGTGCTCGTCACGAACAGATCGCCGTCGAAACCGATCGTCATCGAGCTGGGTAGAAACAATCCGCCGTTGGTGGCCGAGTTGTCATCAATCAAGATCCCGAGGAACGTTCCATCGTCCGCCGAAAATCGAAACACCTGATTCGTCACGCGATCGCTGACGAGGTATTCGACAGCGGACGACTCGCGGGGAACAGCGGCGGCGAGAAACGCAAACAGCAGAAAGCCGATACAAAGGATGGATTTTCGTCGATTCATCGGGGATGCCACATCAGGGGAATTGGAGAGGAAGGGGCGGCGCGCACACCGACCGCCCGGGGAAAATACGGCACTGCCAATCTAGGCAATCGACCCGTTGAGTGTCAAATGGCGGCTTGTTCGTGGCGGTTGTGAGGCGTCCCACAGGCTGCTAGAATCCGCGTCTTGCTGGCGAGAATGAGGGGTTCGTTGGGCGTCAGAGCCACGCAGAATGAGGTAACAGTCTGTGAACACAAAGATGAAGATTGCCGTGATCGGCGGGGATGGAACCGGACCGGAGGTCACCGCGGAAGCGTTGAAGGTACTCGACGCCATCGCGAAGTTGGAAGGCTTTGAATACGAGCTGACGGATTACGATTTTGGGGGAGAACGATATCTGCGAACCGGGGAGATCCTTCCCCAGGGGGCAGTCGAAGAACTGCGCAACCACGATGCCATCTTCTTGGGGGCGGTCGGACATCCCGATGTCGCGCCGGGGATCCTGGAAAAAGGCTTGCTGCTCGAGTTGCGATTTCAGTTGGACCAATACATCAATCTCCGGCCGGTCAAGCTGTACCCGGGCGTGGAAACACCCCTGGCCGGTAAGGGCCCGGCGGATATCGATTTCGTCGTTGTTCGCGAAAACACCGAAGATCTATACGCGGGTGTGGGAGGCTTTCTGAAGAAGAACACACCCGACGAGGTTGCCAGTCAGACGGCGGTTTACACGCGGAAGGGTTGTGAGCGGTGTATTCGCTGGGCCTTTGAATTCACCCGCAAGCGGAACAACCCCAAGGGAAAGATGCTGACGCTCGTTGCGAAGACAAATGTGCTGACCTACGGCCACGATCTCTGGTGGCGCACGTTTCAGGCGGTGGCCCAAGAGTACCCCGACGTCAAGGCGGATTACAATCACGTGGATGCCTGCTGCATGTGGATGGTGAAGAATCCCGAATACTACGACGTGATTGTTACAACAAACATGTTTGGCGACATCATTACGGATCTGGGCGCGATGATCCAAGGTGGGATGGGGGTCGCCGCCGGGGGCAACATTAACCCCGATCCAGGCGGGACGAGCATGTTTGAGCCGATGGGCGGGAGTGCTCCAAAATACACCGGGAAGAATGTGATCAATCCCATCGC
>CAZFWV010000431.1:0-5463 GCA_964522605.1 uncultured Pirellulaceae bacterium | reverse complement strand
GCTCAGCCGACCCGATTGCGAGAATGGCTGGTTGCTCGACGGCTTCCCCCGAACTGTGAACCAGGCACGCGCTCTGGATCAGCTGCTGGCCGAACAGGAGCGGCGAATCGATGTCGTCCTGGCACTCACCGCTCCGGTCGAAGAGCTGAAGAAACGGTTGCTGAAACGAGCCGAACTGGAGGGCCGCTCGGACGACAATCCGACCACGATTGCCCAACGGCTCCAGGTCTACGAAGACCAGACCGCTCCCGTCCTCGATTACTATCGACGCCAATCCTTGTTGAAGGAAGTCGATGGCCTGGGGACTCCGGACGAAGTCTTTGGCCGGATCGAAGAGGCCCTTCGCAACGACTCGGCACAGGCCTGATCCGCCTGTCCGATTTGGGAAATCCGCGGTGCTTAATCTGCGTTCCCCGCGCGAAATTGCCCAGATGCGGCAGGCGGGACTGCTGGTCTGGCAAGCCCACCAGGCGGTCGCGCCCCTCGTCCAGCCCGGTGTCACCACGGGGCAATTGAACGACGCAGTGGAAGCAGTTTTTGCCGAGGCCGGTGCGATCCCGCTGTTCAAGGGAGTCCCCGGGAAGATCCCCTTTCCGGCGGCCGCCTGTACGTCCGTCAACGAGGAAGTCGTGCACGGAATCCCGGGAGACCGGGTGCTGCAGGAAGGCGACATTGTCAGCGTCGATACGGGCTGCAAATGGAACGGTTGGTGTGGCGACGCCGCGGCGACCTATCCGGTCGGTCGGATCGCACCGGAGGTAGAACACCTGCTGCAGATCACGCAGCAAGCACTCGATCTGGCGATCGAATTACTCGGAAAATGTGAACGCTGGAGTCAGGTGGCGGAGGCGATCGAACAATTCGTCTCGCGGGCCGGCCTGTCCGTCGTCGAACAATTCGTCGGACATGGGATCGGCCGCGAGATGCACGAACCACCCCAAGTGCCTAATTTCTGCACCGAGGCCTTTCGCCGGGAGGGCGACTTCCCGCTTCGGCCCGGCCTGGTCCTGGCGATTGAACCCATGGTCAATCTGGGGCGGAAACAGGTCCGCTGCCAACCGGATCACTGGACACAAGTCACCGCCGACGGTCGACCGAGCGCCCATTTCGAGCATACCGTCGCACTGACCTCCGACGGCCCCTGCCGATTGACCGGCCCACCGTGAGACCGAGCGATCGGCGGGAGAAACGGGGGCTTTCCCCCGTGTCGGTTTTGCCTGAGTTTCGGAGCAGGAGCTACGGTTCTTCCGGGTGAACCGGGCAAGTCAGGGAAAACAGGCCGAGAAATTTCGCTGCTACATGCAGCTCGTTTAACGGCAAGCCGAAGGCGTCGGCGAGTGTACGAGACAGAAATCGTCGCCTTCGGCTTGCCGTTAAACGAGAATCGGACGCGACCCCTTTTTTGCGGCCAGCCAGCCAACGGGGCTTTTCGTCACCGATCCGTTTCCTTATATTGAGCAGTTTGCTGTCGACAGGTTTCGCGAAGTGTATCAGGGTCTCGCCATGAAGGTTCGTGCCAGCGTCAAACGAATATGTGAGCACTGCAAGGTCGTACGGCGTCGAGGCCGTGTGTACGTGATCTGCAGCAATCCTCGTCATAAGCAGCGTCAGGGCTGATCCGTCGCGGAAGATCACCGCGGGTGCATGAGTCCGGTTGAGCAAGCCAATTGAATTGATCTCTGTTGACCGTTGCGCGGACCGCAGGGCACCGCGAACGAATTACGAATGCGGAGTTCCACCAGATGCCACGTATTTTGGGTGTTGACATCCCGAACGATCGACCGACGTCGGTCTCGCTGACGTACCTGTATGGAGTTGGACCGCGGACGGCGCGGGAATTATGCCAGAAAGCGGGAGTCGATCCGCATAAGCGGGCCCGCGAACTGGCCGAGGACGAACTCGGCCGGTTGGCAGCGCTCCTGGAGCGTGATTATGTCGTGGAAGGCCCCCTGCGGCGTCAGATTGCCCAAAATGTGACGCGATTGCGCGACATCGGCTGCTATCGCGGCCTGCGACATCGGCGCGGCCTGCCCGTTCGAGGCCAGCGGACGCGAACCAATGCGCGGACGCGCAAGGGTCCGAAGAAAACGGTGGCCGGCAAGAAAGGCGTGAAGGACCTGCGGTAGTCGAAGTTGGGATCGCAAACCAACAGACTCCGTGTGGGAATGTCTGCGAGCAGAATCGAATCCGTGTCGGATGAGCTGAAGCTGGTTATTGGTGAGTCTGGTTTTTGGAGAGTAAAGCGTCGTGGCGAAGAGCAAGAAACGAAGAACACGTCGGAACGTCACTGTGGGAATCGCCTATATCACGGCGACCTTCAACAATACGACCGTGACGATCACCGACACCAAGGGCGATACGCTCTGCTGGTCGAGCGCGGGCACCTGTGGCTTCAAGGGAAGCCGGAAGAGCACGCCTTTTGCCGGTCAGTGTGCCGCGCAGCAGGCGGCCGAAAAGGCGATCAAGTTTGGTGTGAAAGACGTGGATGTGAAAGTCAAGGGCCCCGGCTCCGGGCGAGAAAGCGCAATCACCGCCCTGCAGTCGGCCGGCCTGAACGTCAAATCGCTGGAAGACTGCACCCCTATTCCCCACAATGGTTGCCGTCCGCGAAAAAAGCGGCGTGTCTGATCCGCCGTGCCGTCGTCTTTTCCCCTGCCAGGCCGTCGTGCCGCGGCAGGTCGATCGGGCGGCGGATGGCTCATTCGCTGAGCGGGTTTTGATATCTCAACGGAGGCTACAATGCACATTCGGTGGCGCGGTCTCGAATTACCCAGCGTCGTAAATTGTGAAGCGGAAACGCTCACCCCCACTTTCGGCCGGTTTTTTGCTGAACCATTCGAGCGTGGCTTTGGCGCGACGATCGGCAATAGCCTGCGGCGCATTCTGCTGTCCAGTCTGGAAGGCAGTGCCGTCACACAAATCAAAATTCGAGGTGCGCAGCACGAATTCACAACCATCCCCGGGATCCTGGAGGATGTTACGGATATCGTGCTCAACGTGAAGTCGCTTGTTGTCAAGAAACATACGCCTGAGACGCGCGTTGTCACGATCGAAAAGAGCATCGCGGGGCCGATCACAGGCGCCGATGTCCATAGCGACGCGGATGTCGAGGTGATCAACAAAGATTTGGTGATCGCCACGCTGACCGATGACGTCCCGTTCTTTATGGAGATGGTCGTCGAAAATGGGCGCGGCTACATTCCCGCCAGCGAACACAGCACGACGGAGCACGAAATTGGCGTCATCCCGATCGATGCGGTATTCAGCCCCGTGACCCGCGTGCGATACGAGGTCGAAGAAACGCGCGTCGGTCAGAAGACGAATTATGACAAGCTGACCATCGACATCTGGACGAACGGTTCGATCCAGCCCGAAATGTCGCTAGTCGAATCGGCCAAAATTTTGCGGAAGCACCTGAATCCGTTCGTGCAGTACTCGCAACTCGGACCTAAGGTCCATTCGCCAAGCCGAGGCGGTGCGGGTCACGACGCCGTGCTGGACTCCAAATTGAGCATGAGCTTGGCCGAACTAAAGCTCTCCGTGCGCGCCAGCAATTGTCTGGAATCGGAAGGCATCAATACCGTGCGTGATCTCGTCCAGATGTCGGAAGACCAACTGCTGGAAGTCCGCAATTTCGGAGAAACCACGCTCAATGAGGTCCGAGAACGCCTGGCGGAGATGGGACTTCGCCTGGGCATGCGGGTGCCGGCGGCGCGGTGATCCGAAGGGAAGAGCATACGAAGCACGTGCAATCCCCACGAACTTGGCAAAATTAATCTTTTCACACAGTTATCGCGGATAGACCGATGCGACATCGCAAGACAGGCCGTCATCTGGGCAGAAGCTCTAGCCACCGCAAAGCAATGCTCCGCAATCTGGCAAGCAGCCTCTTCCTCACCGAACGAGATGCAGAACTGGATTCGAACAAGCCCCACGTCAAGGGCCGGATCATTACGACGTTGCCGAAGGCGAAGGAAGTTCGCCCGCTGGTCGAACGCTGCATTACCATCGCCCGTCGTTCGCTCGCCCAAGCGGAAGAAGCCGAACAGTACGCGACCACGGCCGATCGGGGAACAGAGCAATGGAGAACGTGGCGGGCAAGTGACCAATGGCAGAAATGGAACCAGGCCGTGGGACCCGTCGTCGCCGCGCGAAGGCGTGTCCTGCGTTTACTGGGGGACAAGCAAGCGGTCCAAATCGTCTTCGATGATATCGCGCCGCGATTCGCTGACCGACCCGGTGGATACACGCGGATCTTGAGATTGGCGAAGCCGCGTCTGGGCGACGCCGGCCAGCGTGCCATTCTGGAATTCGTCGGGCAACATGATCGCGTGACACAAAAGGCCGCCCGACCCGCCTTCGAGGATGAACCGGCTCCCAGTCCCGAAGAAGAAGCAGCCACCGAAGCCGTCGAAGAAGCAACCGCCGACGAGGAAAGCAAGGACTAAGCTCTGCCTCAAGAACAACTTCGGCATTTGGGTGCCTGGGGTCGAGACGCGAGGAACGAGCGTCGAGCCCCCAGCCGTGTGACTTGGGGCTCGCTACGCTCGACCCCAGCCACCCTCGTTGGAAAACAACGAAGTTATTGTTGAGTCATCGCTGAGTTCTGTCTCAAGTCTGTAGACCGTGCGAGGGCGCAAAGGACGGCAAAAAAACGGCGGTCGTTTGGCATGAATGGCCCAGAATCGCGTTGGGGCGATAAGCGGCATGGATGCACCGGGATTCAACTTCACCGACCAGATGCGCCGGTTGATTGCGGACATGATCCGACGACTCCCCGAGTTGTCGCACATTGACTTGTCCCACGTGGCAATCTCATTCGCCCAAGCCCGCAACCGGTCTTCCTATGGGACCTACGCCACGCTGACTCCGATGCGCTTCGAAGGAGGTGCGTTGTCGACGCGTCGCAACGGCCATTGCTATACCGTTCAGCGACTGTACGCGGCTTCGGGACACGAGATTCTCTACATCCTGACCTTCTATCTGCCCCGCTTCCTGGATGTCGATCTGAACCAGAAACTCGTGACGATCCTGCACGAACTCTGGCACATCAGCCCCGATTTCGACGGCGATATTCGACGTCATGAGGGGCGATGCTATGCCCACAGCCCTTCTCAGCGAGAGTACGATGCAGGAATGCAGAAGCTGACCGATCGCTGGCTTGCCAAGGGACCGCCGCGCGCCTTGTATCGTTTTCTCGAACTGGATTTCGCGCAGCTACGGGCACAGTATGGACGCGTGTACGGCACGCGAATCCCGCATCCGAAGCTGGTATAGGGGAGGCTGGAGGCTGCAGGCTACAGGCTGGAGGCTGCAGGCTGCAGGCTGGAGGAGAGAAGAGGATTTCGCAACGGGAGTACCGGACCCTGAGGAGATCCAAGTGCATTGAACCGACATCCATCGTCCCTTCCCGTCTCCAGCCTCCCGTCTCCAGCCTCCCGTCTCCAGCCTCCCGTCTCCAGC
>CAZFWV010000430.1:0-5473 GCA_964522605.1 uncultured Pirellulaceae bacterium | reverse complement strand
TACTCGTACTCGAAACGTAACCCATCGCATGGCCTGTCCTCGGGTCGGGCTGGAGACGGGAGGCTGGAGACGGGAGGTTTCCGATTCTGAATTCCTCCTGCAGCCTGCAGCCTGCAGCCTCCAGCCTGCGCTCACCACGTCAAATGAATGGGATCCACGGCAATCCAACGGGCCTCGTTGTCGGCCCGGATGGGATTCGGTCCCACGCGGGGAACCAAGTCGGCGGGTGCCAGCTGGGTTTCGTCCCCGAATTCAAAACGGTGGCGCACCCATCCTCCCTCCACGTTATACATCCGACGGATCACTTTCGCCGGCCGACCCAAGTTGAGCCGTAGAGGAAAGTCCTCTGACTCGGCGTCGTGCTTTTCCGTGACCAACACGGTATGCGCATCGAGCGGCTTGACCTGAAGTTCGGCGTTTTGATAGCGAAACGTGGCGGGCTGGTCGGTTGGTCCTGCCAGCGAATCCTCCGTCGTGTCGACCGGATCGAAGCGAAACCAGAGTTGGACTTCGGCGCTTTTTGCGACGTAGTCCTGGAGCGGGAGCTGAATTACCGGCACGGGGCGATCATTCTCGAAGCTGACGTCCTGAAAGTAGTAGATTGGCTTTTGCTCACCGGTATCCGGTCGGACCTCGGCCCAGATCTGACTTGGACGGGGACTGAACTGATCGGGCTGCTGATTCTGAATTGAGATCCGGATCGTGAACACCTCGGGGGCGGTCTGCTTGGTTGCTAATGGACCGATGTAATAGCCTCGAACATTTTCCTGGACCAGGTTTTGCTTCAGGTCCCGCACGTATCGCTGATGTTTCAGTTGCGGAGGCGAGGCGAGGCGATCCAGCTGGACTTCGATCCGTTCGCCGCCTTCGAGTCGCATCGTCGACGCCGCTTGTGTTTGACCCGCGCTGTTGACGACCTCGACGACATAAGACGCCGGACCTTGAAAATCAGGATCGCGATACTCATTTCCCAAATAGAGCCACTGGGAACGATCCGGCCGTCGATCCTCACTCTTCTGGACAAAATACTGATCGCGTCCGACGGCATCCATCAGTTGATCCGCGAGTCGTTCTGGCGATGCGACTTCCACAATCTCTCCATCGGTATCGATCTTCTGCAGTTCCCCTTTGTTTGCTTGCCAGCGTTCCTTTTCCTCCTGCCATTTCCTCAACTGTGCCTGATAATACGCATCGCCAACGCGCTTTCTGTAGTCTTCGTGTTGAAAGTCGGGCTCGGATGTAAAGCCCACGATGTGCACACGGACACTCCCTTGTTTCTGCAAATCGATGACTTGGCGCGGAGTGGTTAATCTTTTCACCTGAGGGTTGTACTGGCCGCCATCGGTCAGCACCACCAAATCCCGCGTGGCCACAATCGGCTGGCCAGCGCGCGTGCGGTAGTTGTTCAGCAGGCGAATTCCTTCATGAATTGCTTCATACAGAGGTGTCTGGCCATAGGGCTGGAGGCGGTCCAGTTTCCGTTCGTCGTCGACACTGCGCAGCACATCGCCGAAATCCCAGATCAGCTCCCAATTCTCATAGGGCATGACATTTCGTGTTTCCCAGCTTCGGCGTTGTACTTTTCCGCTTTGGTCGTAACGTGCGGAATGCCCGTAGACGATCAGGCCGACGCGATGATACGAACGATCCAGGCTCTGCATCACTTTGCGGAACGAACTTTTCGCGATTTCAAGCCGTGTCTGTAGCGGCCCTTCTGCCAGATGCCGATAGTCCATGCTACCTGAACAATCCAGCACGAAGAGAACCAGGCCGATCTGCTTCTGATCACTTTTCACCAGGATGCTTGGCGCATCGTATCTTGGCCGGTTGTGAACAACCGTGGTTCCCTGATACCGTGACACGGCGAACGGGTGCTGTCGCCGATGCCCTCGAAAAAAGCACACGGCGGAAAAGCCGACTTCAGCGTCCGGGGATTCCTCCAAAGCTTGATCGACATCCAGGGAAAACGACTGCGCTTCCTGCTGCTCTGCTTCCGCAGACAGGTCGCACGCGCGACGAACATCCATCATCGTCTCGAGATCATCACTGGCGTCCGCCACGTTGTCGTCCCGCTGCAGGAAAACAGCGGCGTGCCCCGACACGAAGCCGGTTCGTTCGGAATCTGAAATGTTCAACGGAGCGACTGCGACGGACGGGTGAGCGGTTTTCTCCTCATCCCCCACGTAAAGGCTACCGACGATTGGATCGGGCCAATCGATCGCTGCATCGACGTAGCGAGTGCATTGATCATTCAAAGTCGCGAGATGTCCGGTCGGTGTGAGCCCTGCGTTTCGGATGGAGCGGAAGCCCGGAGCATCCAACTGCGAGAGGTAATGCTTGGCGAGATGAGCGAAGAAGAACTCATCCGCGAGGTTCTCTCGTGTGGGCACTTCCGGCCCCCAAAAATCATCCAGGCTTTTCTCCGCATGCCACAGCAACAGGTGCGCCGTATCCAATTGTCTCAGGAGCGCACATGGATCCTCTCCGAGTTCATTCTCGCAGGAAAGTCCGGCTGCGGCACGCCGCAGGCGATCCGCAGCACTCAGTCCCTGACGCGCCTGCGACACAGGCAGAGCTCGCTGTGCGAGTTCACGCTGTGACAAGCTCAACAGCTTCGTTTGCAGCTCATCCAGTCGGGCGAGTCGTTGTCGTACTTCTTCGCCGGCCAGCGCGAGCCATTGAAGCCGCTGTTCGGTGCTATCGCCTACGGGGCCAGCCAGTGCATCACTCGGCGATTGCCGAATCCCATCAAATCGTTCAGGCAGCTTTGAAACGTCAAGCAATTCCATGGCCGGATGTTTTGTCGAAGGCGTGCTGAATACAGCGTCCAAGTAATCAGTCGCTTGAGGACCGACGATTGGGACCTTCGACGCGTCGCTGGGATCGACTGGGCGAATTGAGCGGACTTGTTCCGCCAAATCCGTGAGTTTCGCGACATAGGCTCCGCGAAGCTGTTCCCTCTGATCTTCCAGCAGAGACGTCGCCAGCAATTCCTCCACGCTCCGCAGATGGCTTGCATCCAGCTTGGTCAGATCGAGAAGGTCTTCATCGCGTCCACTGATCTGTCCGAAGCGTCCCTTCAGCTCGCGGAACAACTGATCCACGCGTGCTGCCTGCTGGAATAGTTCCGTGTTCGCCGAATCGGCGAGTGCAACGTCTGCTGGAACTTCGTCCAGGGTCTGGCCAAGCATATGGTTAAGTTGGATCAGTTCCAAGAGCCGCTGCATGACCTCGGATGAAGGTTGATCGTTGACCAGTCGTTCTCCCAGTTCGGGGAGTTCGAACCAGACTCGGTCGCGAATTGTCCAGGCTGCCGTCAGCTTCTCCTGTGCGTCTGCAAGGCGTTGAATAAGCCCATTCTCGCTGGTGTCGATCAGTTTGGACCGCGCATCGGTTTGTGCCACCATCCCGCCCAGGATGAGTTCGTCCAACGCTCGGCGCATCTGTGTTTCGGCTTGACGAAGTCCGTTTGCGATCCAGTACAGAGCTCGAACATCACATTCGACGGGGGACGCGAAATCACTCACCTCAACTTGACTGGCCAGCGCGTCAATTTCTGAAGTCCGCTCGTAGGCACGCAGCGTCTCCGAAATCTCGCGTTGAGAAACCGCATCCCAGGGGACTTGGTTGTCGAGGATCTTCAGCAGGTGAACTTCGGGGATCAACTGAGCGCTCGTGGCATCGGTCGCGCCCGGCGCGTTGGCAATCAGCGTGATCAGTTCCTGCACTGCCGTTCGATCGACCGAAGAGTCGGGGTTCGTAAGCCACCTCCAAGCGGCAGATGCCGCCGCTCGCCCGCCGTATTTCGCTTCCTCTCCCGGTGGATCTGTCGCTACATCCTTCGCGGCAGGTTCGGCTTGCGATTCGAGAGATTCTGGTTGCGGTGTGGAGGACTCCGGTGCGACATCCAACGCTTCAGAAGATGAGGACTCGGTGGCAGCCACCGGGGCCTGCTGCAAGAGTTCCTGCAGAGCTTGTTCCGCCTGGACATACTCCTGTTTCGAGAGAGGCGCAAACCGTTCCATTAGTGGCAATGAGCCGCACGACAGCCTCAATTCCAATCCGGCTTTTGGCAGACGCTGGAGTAGATCAAGGACCGTGCGACTTTCGCGATCAAAGTCATACGCCGTCCCCGCGGCAAGAATCTGCTCAAGATGCGTCAAGTGGTGATTCAGCTGTGCCCACACTAACGGATGAGCCAGGTGGGCACTGTTCTGTTTGGCGTTGCGATGTTGTGTCCATAAATCGTTCAGGATCTGGTGTCGCGCCTGCAGAATCTGCACATTTCCTGACGACAGCACAGGGGCCGCATTTCCCTGGGCAAATGCCAGCATGATGTTGTGAGTGTTCGGCTGTCGAGAAATGAGCTGGGGAGATTGGGTTGTCACGCGGAGCTCACGAGCCAGTTGCGCAACGCGACGCTGTACGTAGGACTCCAACGCGCCCAACGAGACCCGTTTCGACCAACCGGAGGCCGCGGCTCCGTCGAGTCCTTCCGCCACAGCCAAGCCGAACAGCGACGCTCCAAGCTCTGGTAATGCGAGTCCGGACTCGACGCCAGACGTCGAGTTCATGACAAACAGATTCGGATCCGCGGTCTGGGCTTCTTCCACCACGCGTACGATGGAATCGGCAAAAGCGTTCTGCAGAACCCCAAATTGCCAATCTTCGCGGATTCGATTGGCATCGAGCAGCAGGAGTTTGGTTGCGTTCTGCAGTCGCGGTTCATTCGAAACCACGCTCAGCAGCTCGCGAATCGGCAACCATTGTGACGAGTCGAGCGCGTCCTGGCCACGTAAGATCAGGCAGGGGTGGCCCGTTCCGTCAACCGCGCCATGTCCGCTCACGTAAATCATCACCGTGCCGCGATCCCGGCCCATCAACCAGCCGCGATCGGGACCACCCGGTTCGACTCGGGATAGCCAGTTTTGTAACGCTCGCAGAAACTCGGCCTTCTTCAGCCCCTCGACGTTGGGCGACTCAAAACGGATGTCGCGGTCAGCAAACGCTTGTCGGAAGCGATCAAGATCCTCCTGAGCGAAACGATTTGGGGGAAGCGGGCTCGCGTACCGCGTAATCGAAATGGCGCAGAAGGGAGACGCTTGTGGGGTCCGCAATAAGACAAACACCAAACATCCCACCAGGATCACCAGCCCGAGCAAGAAGAAGGCCAGTTTCCGTCCCCACGAAATGGGTTCACCGGTGGCGTCCGACAGGTCGCGCCAGCCCCACGACGTGCCCGGGCTGGACTTTCCCCGCCAACTGGGGTGCTTGGAGGCAGAATCCTTGCCCGACTGGTTTCTGTGATCGGTCATCCGCCCGCTCCGACAATGAGATCATCGAGGAAACAGCACGAGCGGACGTGTTTCTGATTCGAGGCGGTTTCAAAACCGAGAGCCTCGCCCTGGCCTGTTGAAAAGTCGAAAACATCTTCAACAGGTCAGCCTCGCCCTCCCAAAAACGGTTTTGAAAT
>CAZFWV010000429.1:0-5479 GCA_964522605.1 uncultured Pirellulaceae bacterium | reverse complement strand
TGCGCTCTGCCACCAGCCACCCCTCGAGAAAGACGGGTTTTGAAATGCGCTCTAGACAACTGCCCGCGATGCTGAGCGTGGGGTGGCGAGACCGTTCGAATCAGATCCGTCCCGTTTCGATTTCGGCGGCCAGTACTTTCCGGATTAAGTTTCGACTTTCCTCGAAATGGGCGCGCGTTGTCGCGTCGATCTTCCGCTCGGGATTATCCAACACGCCAGACAGTTGCCGATCCAGCCCCGTTAGATGGACGCGAGCCAGGCTGCGGGCATCCGCCGGAAAGCTCGAGTCTCCGCCGTAGAGCACGATGTAACCGGCAAGACTGCTGTAGGAATTCGCTCGATCTCCAATCACGATTCGACAGAGCCGCTGCAAATGAGATCGCTGCAGGTTGCGTCGAATCGTTGAACAGCTCAACTCCGCATCCCCACTTGGCTCCGTCTCCAATTCCGACCAGACGCAATCGGTCAGTGCCGAGAACACTTCAGCAATCGACAGGGCCTGATCGGACGATTCGACCAGCAACTGCTGGTTCTGCAGTCGCCGAAGGACGGATGCGTCGAAGCAATGGTCCAGCACGATCGATTGGATCGCCAGGATTCGATCGAAGATGTTGTAGTCCGAACCGTTAGCCATCAACATCGACTGGCTGCCCCAGTGATACCAGTGTTCGCTACCGAGGCGTCGGAGAAGCTGGGGTGAAAAGACAAACGCCTGATCTCCGAGAATCTCTTTGGTCAGGAATTCAAGTGCTCCGCGCTGCTGATCGCCGGACACGGGCGTGATCGGATCATGACTATCTTCACCGCCCTTGACGTCCCGGGAAACATGTTGCCCACCGATGAATGCGGAGGCCAGGTAGGCCGAGTTCCCGAATTGGCCGAGCAGCACCGAAAAGGCGGTTCTGAGTCGGGCCCACGACTCACCGTCTCTCACCACCTTTTGATCCAGATTCTGCAAGAGTTCGGACGCCAACACCAACCGATCGCGAGCGTAAGCGAGCGGATCCTGACCTAAGTCGAACGCATTGACCAGCGGGTCGTTGCTGAGATAGAGATCCTCATCGGTGGCATACAGAAGTTCGGGCTCCGGAGACCGCGCGGCGATCTTCTTCAATTCCTCAGCTTCATCCCCATCAATGGGCTTATAGGCGTATTCAATCGCCCAGTAATCGTAGGGACCGAGCGTCGTCGTGGCATAGTCGCCCTGTTTCTGGCCCTGTCGAGAGATGTTCAGTGGATTGTAATCCATCACACTGCCAACCATTCCCTTTTCCCGAGTAATCGATGGATCGTTGATCTGCTCGAGCGTCAGCATCGCACTGGCCTTGAAGTTATGGCGCAGGCCGAGCGAGTGCCCGACTTCGTGCATCACGACTTCTTTAATCGCCTGGCCAATCAACTCATCGGGCAGCTTCGTGACTTCCGTCTCCTTGGACTTCTCTTCCGTTTTCTCATCGGCGCTTTCATCGCCGTTCTTCGCTTCCTCGTCATCGGACTCTTCGGTCGCCATGGCAATCATCGCCAGACGGTACTCATGTCGCTTGGCCACAGCACATTGGCAAGCCGTGAAGCGTCCTTCGGTCAGACGCGACATCAAGCTTGTGTGCAACGGCCCGTGCGTCGACGGCACGATCGCCAACTCCTGACCTGTCGGAGATTGTCCGGCCGACCGGAGACCTGGAACATGAAACGGCAAACCGTATCCATGCTTGACGGCCATCATCGGGCTGATGATCTCACCGACCCCGAGAACGGAAACGGTCCCGGCCTGGTCACTGGGCATCGGTTTTCCTACCAGCAACGCATATTCTTCCTTCCAGGCGCGGATCCAACTGGCGTCAAAAATCACGTCGCCGTCGATCATTTCCCCCGTGATCGGGTCAGCTCGCAAACCCGACATCGCGAACGTGTAGGGTGTTGTAATCCAACGGAACGTGCAGTAGTTGATATCCTCCGGATCAAATTCATCTCGATCGTTCTGCCAACGAACACCGATCGCGTTACGAAAACCGATTTTCTGAAACGCCTTGTTCCACTCCAGAATCCCCTCTTCGACGAACGGACGATACTCGTGCGGGACCGTGTCCTCGACCCACCAGATCAACTGCTCTTTCGGCGGGGAAAGTGACGCGGATGGGTCGGCCTTCTCCAGATGCCAGCGGTTGATGCGACGCACAAAGGTCGTGTCTGGTTGATCCGTTCCAAAGTCCTGAGTCGCACTAATAAAATGTCCCACGCGTTGATCGGCAAACCGGGGTTTGTACCCCGAGTCCGGGCGCACCGCCAAGCTGTAATGCAGGATCAATGTGACGCCGCGCGGATCGATCACACCGTCGTCGCCGACCCCAAGAGCCGAGACGCTTCCGCCACCCGTGAACGTGGCTTCGACCTGCAATTCGACATTGTTGGGAAAGGCCTTGATCTTGTGCCACGATGTCCGGCTGCGATCCAGTCCACCCAAGGGCAAATTCGCAAAATTCGTGAAGAAGATATTCGAGAAGTCAACAACGGCCGCCTGATTTCCCGGATTGATGCTGACGATGGGAAGTGCCATCAGCACCGAATCGGTGAAGTTTTGTTGCACTGCCTTTTCTAGAGGTGAGCCTTCCGGTGCCTCGTAGTGCACGTTCTTGCGTACGAGTTGTATCGAATCGCCCACACGACGAAAGACCAGGACCCACTCATCGCCAAAATTCAGCGGTGTACCCGCCGAGGCCATCCCTCGGGCAATCGCCATGGGAGCGAGCAGCATTTTGTTGTACTGATCCGGCTTGATCTCAGCATACAGATGCTCGTTCTTGTGGTAGAGCGTGAACAGGCCCTCATATCGCTGGGCACCCTTGATTGTTGCGGCGAAGTCCGCGAATTTGCTTTTCGTTGAAGCCGAATCACTCGCACTCGACGCACCTTCGTCTTGGTCCGCCTCTGTCGGCTCCTGAGCCAAGATCGGACGCGTTACCGTGATCGCACCTACGAACAGCGCCACCACGACACCCAGGTTCATCAACAGACGGAACCGACTCGAAGCAACCAAGCAATCTGTGGACATTCGACACCCTTCCCAGTCATCAGGAATAATCGGGACACACCGGCGCTCCGGTCCCCGTCAGAACAACACCATCATCACCCTGCAGAAGTCTACGTTCTCGGCAGACGATCGTCGCTTTGCTGAAGGTCCGTCCTTTTGTCGACGGAGAAACCACCGACGCGACGGACGTAGCGGATCTTGACGGACGGTTTCGGTAGCAATCCGAACCTTTCGCACAATCCGTGACTTCCGCCTGATCCGCCTCCCAAACCGACCGTGCTCGCGAATCCAACCGGTGCAAAACCAGTGGCTTTCCCTTTTGGGGATGCGCCGATCCTGGAGCATCTTAGCGTTCGCGGCGCGCGGGGCAATCGGCTTGGTTGTTCCGCACAAGTCGAGCGGAACCAAAGATCGAGAAGAGGAACCGCGGATCCGACGGATCGAACGGAATTCCGCGGATCGGTCCGTGCCAACCCGTCCCCTCCGTCGAATCCGTGGTCCCTTCTCCTCGCAACGTCCAACCCGAACGCGATTTCTTGGCGAGAGAGCGACTTTTTCACCCGTAGCAGGTCGAGACACCCGCTGAATGGGGGTCGATCGGTGCCGATGCAGCGGACCGGCTCATCCTAGTGAGCAATCAGCCCTTTTGCTTCAGCCGGTCAACGACCGCCTTGGAGAGTGGCTGAGCCCGTCCGATCGTGTATAGTCGTGGGTGCCTAAGGAAATCCCAATGATCAAAACGCTCTCCTACCCCAGTCCATTGCACCACTCCGGCTCGCTGGTGCTGCTACTTGGCCTTTGGCTGACGGCGTCGACGGCCATCATTGCGGGGGAGCCGGCGCCGGATGAGGCTCTCGAGTCACCGATCAGCTACTGGCAACAGGTACGTCCAATTTTCCAGGCTCATTGTCAAGGTTGTCACCAGGCGGCGAAGGCGAGTGGCGGCTACGTGATGACGTCCTGGCAGTCGATTCAGGAGGCAGGGGACAGTGGGGAACCGGTGATAGTCGCCGGTCAACCCGACAACAGCTACCTGATCCAACTGGTGACTCCTGAAGAGGGCGAGGCGGAAATGCCCCAAGACCAGCCTCCGCTGTCCCCGTCGGAACTCGAGATCATCCGACTTTGGATTTCGCAGGGCGCAGTCGACGACACTCCGGCTTCCGCTCGGGTGAAATACGACGCGGAGCATCCGCCCCAATACTCTGCGCCACCCGTCGTCACAACCGTGCGATTTTCCCCGGATGGAAAGCGATTAGCCATCAGTGGATATCACGAGGTGTTGCTCCATGACGTGGTGCAGATCCTGGCGAGCCAACCTTCGCTGTCAGGCCGTCTGATTGGGATTTCGGAGCGAATCGAGTCCGTGGCGTTTTCTCCCGATGGACAGTCGCTGGCGGTCGCCGGTGGTTCCCCCGGTCGTTTAGGAGAGGTTCAAGTCTGGGACCTGTCGTCCCGCACACTGAAGTTTTCCAATGCCGTGAGCTACGACACCTGCTACGGAGCCAGTTGGTCGCCGGATGGACAGCTGGTCGCCTTCGGCTGTCCAGACAACTCAGTACGTGCGATTGATGCGGCGACCGGCCGACAAGTGTTGTTTAACGGGGCCCACAACGATTGGGTGCTCGACACCGTATTCTCAAAGGAATCGAACTACATCGTCTCGATCAGCCGTGATCGTTCGATGAAGCTGATCGAAGTGGCGACCGAACGGTTTATCGATAACATTACGAGTATCACGCCGGGAGCGCTGAAGGGCGGGCTGCACGCCGTCGATCGCCATCCGACGGAAGACCAGCTATTGATTGGCGGCGCTGACGGTACGCCAAAGATTTACCGGATGCTGCGCGAACAGGATCGAAAAATCGGCGATGATTTCAATCTGATTCGAAAGTTCCCAGAAATGCCGGGGCGAATCTTCGACGTCAGATTTCGGTCGGATGGGAAACAGATCGTCGCGGGAAGCAGCCTCGATGGCCAGGGTTTCATTTACGTGTTTGACACCGAGAGCGGTGAGAAGATTCTGGAAATGCAGGACCTGAACTCGGCGATCTACACCGTCGACTTCAGTCCCGACGGAAAACAGATCGTCAGCGGAGGCTTCAGCGGGGTCGTGTACCTTCACGATGCCCTCACGGGCGAGCGATTACGCGAATTCCTGCCGATGCCCATCGAAAAACAAGAGGTTGCATCACGCAGCAACAACAAGTAACAATTCCATCTACTCCGCGGCCCTCTGCGCCTTTGGGTTCTCTGCGTTGTTTCTTTCTCACCAAAATCCAAGAGAATCAAGAAACGCAGAGCGGCAGGGCCGCAACCCAACGGGGTGCTTCCGCACCGGGGTAAGGGTCGCTTCCGTTGGTCGCTCGATTTCTTGCCGAGAAAACAACACTTTCACCGTTAGCAGTGCAGAGAGCGCAGATGCGCAGAGGGGGAGTGAGAACGTGGCTT
>CAZFWV010000428.1:0-5505 GCA_964522605.1 uncultured Pirellulaceae bacterium | reverse complement strand
GGGGATTCCAGCCGGAAGGCCTGCTTCGCCAGCGCGTTCAGAAGTGGGGCGTGTTTGAAGACGTCGTGATCTGTGGACTCCTGCGCGACGACTGGCCGACGCGGAAAAACATGATCCAACAGGCGCCTCAGGCAATCAAACGCGTGGAACATCCTCCTCCACAAGCTGGTCGGCGTACCGTCGTCGAACCGGATCGACAGAGCCTTGAATGAAGGCATCGACTTGTTGCGGCGCCAGACCGATGAACCGTCCGACGTTCAGTTCCTGGGCAAAATCCACCGCGGCAAAAAGCGGATCCCGCGCCAGACGCTCCAGCAGGTCATTGCGACCACCTTCCTGCTTGACGACCGCCGCTGCCGCTTGACTATGTTGCCGGATCCGCTCGTGCGCATCCTGTCGGTCCCCACCCGCGGCGACCGCTGCCATCAAGATATTTTCCGTCGCCATGAACGGCAGCTCCTCCTGAAGATTCCGCGCGATCACTTCGGGATAAACCACCAGGCCTGAGGCCACGTTGAATAACAGATTCAGAACGGCGTCGATCGCTAGAAATCCCTGAGGCAGCACGAGTCTTCGGTTCGCACTGTCGTCCAATGTACGCTCCATCCATTGCGTGGCAGCCGTGTTCGCGCCGCTCGACTGCAGGCTGATCGCAAACCGCGCCAACCCACAGATTCGTTCGCATCGCATCGGATTCCGTTTGTACGCCATCGCCGAAGACCCGACCTGATGACTCTCGAACGGTTCTTCAATTTCCTTGCGACTCGCCAGAATCCGCAGATCTGTCGCCGCCTTGTGCGCACTCTGTGCAATCCCGGACAGAACATCCAGGATTTGGGCATCGACTTTTCGGGAGTACGTCTGCCCCGTGACGGCGTACGTTCGATCGAACCCGATCTTCTCTGCCACTCTTTGCTCGAGTCCACGGACTTTCGCCGCATCGCCCCGAAACAATTCCAGAAAACTCGCCTGCGTCCCGGTCGTCCCCTTAACGCTGCGCGCGCACAAGGTGGCCAATCGGTGTTCGACCTCTTCGAGATCCAACAACAGGTCTTGAATCCAAAGCGTTGTTCGTTTTCCGACCGTCGTCGGTTGCGCGGGCTGTAAATGCGTGAATGCTAAACAGGCAAGGTCCTTATGTCGTGAAGCGAAATAGGCGAGTGCATCAATGGCCATGACTAGCCGTGCTCGAACCAACTGCAGGGACTCCCGCAACAACAACAGATCGGTATTATCCGTGACGTAGCAGCTGGTCGCCCCCAGGTGGATGATGGGACGGGCCTTCGGACATGCGTCGCCATACGCATGCACATGCGCCATGACATCATGCCGCAGCTTCCGCTCGTATGCCTCGGCCACGGCAAAATCGATGTCCTCCGCGCGATCCCGCATCTGCTGGATCTGCTCATTCGTGATTTCCAGTCCGAGCTCCTGCTCCGCCTCGGCCAAGGCAATCCACAATCGGCGCCAAGTCTGGAACTTTCGCCGCTCACTCCAAATCTCGACCATCACCGCGGAAGCATAGCGGGATACGAGTGGATTCTGATATTGATCGTACGACATGCGAAATCTGCAACCGGTTCCATTCGATGCGTGATGGCCGAACGGTCGGCGACCGTCGCCGACAACAAGCGTGATTCTACTGCAGAAATGAGTACCATCCCATGACGAATCCGACCTGGTCACATGTTTGTGAGATCGTCCAGGACGTGGTCCCCCAGAAGCTGGTCGACGGCCTGTGCAATCGAGGAGCCCATCTCGGGCACCAGGGCATAGACGCGACAAATGCGATGACTGACGGGCAAATGCCGAAACAGTTGATTATCGACCAGCGGCCGCACACGCTCGCGGGCCGAATCGTACAGAAAATTCTGGTGCCGGGCCGGGCCGGCCGTGTGCGGCCGATAGATGTGCCGGGCAATGTCGACACGCAACGGAACCTCATGTGCATCGAGGCCCAACGCACGGTAGATGCTCTGCTCCACCCATTCGGCATGACTGAAGATGCTGCTGCGTTCCGCGTCTTCTTCGCCAAAGAGCAGATTCCGCTGACACACCATCTTCCACGGAATCTCGCGCCGCAACAGGCTTTGCCAGCGTTGCCCCACCTCACGCTGGGAACCTTCACTCTGCTCCGCCCATCGTTCCACATCGGCCAGCAGCGTGAATTCGGTGAGCCGACGATACTGCGACAAACACTCGAGTGGATTCCCCGGCAAGATCCAGTCACGACTGGCGGCGAACAGATCGATCAGCGTCAGGTCGATCGCACGGACGGTTCGGTGAAAGTAGATTGCGCGGAATAACTCGGCCCGCGCCGCCATGAAACGGATCAGCGCATCGATTCCCCGATCATGGATTGTCAAACCGGCCGAAGTAAAAAAGCTGTAATGAAGGATTCGGTCCAAGTCGAATGCGCGGGGACTGTACCCCGACATGTAGGCATCTCGGAGCACGAAGTCCAAGTTATCGATGGTGTAGATGCCACTTAAGAGACTGCGGAGGAAAACGAGCCACAGCGGCCGCTCGGGCTCTCGCGTCTCCGAAGGTGAGGGCCGCTGGATCAGCCAGGCAACCTGCTCCGGGTCCAATTGCTCGTCATCCGCCATCCGACTGAAAGGGTTTTGGCGAACCCCCTGCAGCAGTGGTCCCAATTCCTTTCGAATGATCTGTGCCCCAAGGATTTCATGATTGAGCTGGAAATCGGTCAGAAAATACTCGTCAAAAAAGTGGCCAAAGGGCCCGTGCCCCACGTCATGTAACAGTCCCGCCATCCGCAGCAGACATTCCACATACCCCCGACTCGGGACGGTTTCGCCCTCGGCCTGGCAGGTCGTCGAGAGGCTGTCATAGAGTGCTCCGACCGCACGACTCGCGAGGTGCATCACACCCAAGACGTGTTGGAAGCGGGTATGCTCGGCGGTCGGAAACACCCACCAGGCAGTTTGAAGCTGGTGAATCTGGCGTAAACGTTGAACCCAGGGATGATCGATAACTTCGCGCTCCGAGACCTGGGACCCAGGTGCCCGGGCAGTAAAGGGAATATATCCGTGAATTGGATCGTGACTCAGATTCTCGTGCTGCGGTTCGCGCATGGGGTGATTATGGTCCGTCCTTGAAGGTTCCGTCCAGCTGTCGATATTTCGCACATTTTTTACCCAGTCTTCCTAGACTCCAGAATGCAATCTCGCTACCCTTTGCAGATACCTGTTTTGAGCTGGTTAGTTTATGCCCTGTAACCGTTAAAGGAATCTGGGGCGATGGGTTCCGGTGTTGTCGGCGGGACGCCGATAACAGAGACAAGTCTCGGCATCACTACTCGGAAAACCTTGCCGCGTCTGAGCCTCTCGTAGCGGCGCGGCGGAAGGAGTCTTGACGTGAATCGTTCCGTATCTGTCACGTGCTTTGCCCTCCTCTGGACTCTGGTCCTGACCGCTCCGGCCCGACCTGCACCGGAGGCGGACCAACTGTTGCCGTCAACGACGAAAGCATTCTTGTCGATCCCTGACGTGCAGGAATTCGGTCGACGATGGAGCGAGACGCAGCTGGGCAAACTGAGCGCCGATCCGATCATGGAACCGTTCGCGAGCGACTTACATCGGCAGTTGCGCGACCGGTTGCTCAACGGCAGTTTCAGCGTCGCGCTCAGTTGGGACGAGTTGTTTGCGGCCTGCAGTGGTGAACTATGTGTGGCGGCGATTCAGCCCGGTAATGATCCAAAGGCACACGCTTCGGTGTTGCTCCTGGAAGTGACCGACCGTCAGGCCGAAGCGGAGCAGGTGCTGGCCAAGGTTGCCGAAGAACTGCAGCGCCGAGGCGCGCAGCGGACGGTGAAGCGGGTGGGAGAACACGAGGTGATTACCCAGCAGATCCCGCGTCGTCGGGGTGAGTTGGAATCGGAAACCGTGATTCGCTTCCTGGTCGACGACTTACTGGTCATTGGCAACCACGAGCCGACCTGTCTGGAAATCCTTGAGCGTCTGTCCGGCAAACGTCAAGACGCCGAAGTGCTGCAATCGTTGCCAGCATACCGGCAGGTGATGGACCGCGTGGCAGCCGAATCGGCCTCATCCTCCCCTCAGCTTCGGTGGTATGTGGATCCGTTTGGGTATGCACAAGTCTTGCGAACGGCAAGCGGAGGCCCAAAGAAGCGGCGGAAGGACATGTTGGCGATCCTCCAGGCTGAGGGTTTCGACGCAATCCAAGGGCTTGGTGGTTATGTTCATTTCACAACCGATGGATACGAGATTCTCCATCGCACGCAAATCTACGCACCGCCACTCCCGGGAGCGGCGCGACGGTATGAGCGGTCGGCACGGATTCTGAGTTTTCCCAACACGGAAGAATGGACCATCCCCGACTGGGTGCCCCGTGATCTGGCCACCTTCACGCAATTCAATTGTGGGATTCAGCAGGCCTTCGAAGATGCCAAGACGTTGGTGGATGCCGTCGCCGGCGATGAGGGTTTCTTTGAAGATCTGTTGACGAGCATTAAAGACGATCCGAATGGGCCTCAGATCGATGTGCGGCAGAAATTCGTCCGGTATCTTGGCCAGCGAGTCACCGTGCTCTCCGATCACGTATATCCGGTAACACCGAAGAGCGAACGGATGCTGGTTGCGGTGGAAGTCACCGATGCCGAAGCGGTCCGACAGACGGTCCATCAGGCACTCGTGTCGGATCCCGAGGCGAGGCAGTTGGAGATCAACGGCCACACGGTCTGGGAGATCATCGATCAGGAAGATCCCCAAGCCCCCGATCTGGATCTGGGACTGGACGGAATCGATCCGATTGGAAACGTCCCCGCAACGGTCGAAGAAGAAGAGGAACGACTTTTGCGCAATTCAGCGGTCACGGTCGCTCAGGGCCATTTGATGATCGCCACGCATGTCGATATGCTCCAACGGTTGTTGCAGGAGCGTCCCGAGAGCGATCAGCTGAGTCGCTGTGAGGACTATCAGTTGGTTGTGCGACAACTTCAACGTGCCGGCAGCGGCGCGGATGCCGTGCGGTCGTTTTCGCGGACCGACGAAGACTATCGGCCGACCTACGAGTTGATTCGGCAGGGTCGGATGCCCGAGTCGGAGTCTTTGTTGGGGAAACTGCTCAACCGAGTGCTCGGTCCGGAGGACGAGGAGGTCCTGCGGCAACAGCAACTCGACGGCAGTCAACTACCGGATTTCGAAGCGGTTCGGCGCTATCTCGGTCCCGCCGGGTTGTATCTTCGAAGTGAAAAGGACGGTTGGTTCGCCACCGGGATCCTGCTCGACAAGCAGGCGGCCTACCTGGAGGGGACCCACCGACCGGCAATCGCCGCGGAAGAAACCGCGCGTACCAACACGCGGTGAGCTTTCTCCTCTGGGAGGACATAAAGACAACGTCTTCCCTTGGAGGTCGTGCAGTTTATAGGTGTCGGTCTTGCCGGTGTCTACGAACAGGATTCGTGGCGGTTCGTTTAACCCGCAGCCGTCAGGCGAGGATAAGAGGCAAATCGTCCTCGCCTGA
>CAZFWV010000427.1:0-5511 GCA_964522605.1 uncultured Pirellulaceae bacterium | reverse complement strand
CCAGCACCTGAACAAGATCACCGGTGTTGAACTGGTCGTCGAGGTTGGCATCCCCGAAGAATGTCTTCTTTGTGGAATGAACCCAGGAGTCCAGGTCTGTTTCGTCGATGGTGCCCGACCAGTTAACGTCGAACTTCAGATCATCGGTCGCGTCGGCAATGGCGTCGGTTAGTTGATTGATGTCGGTGATGTCGAGCTGCTCGTCCCCATCCAGGTCACCGCGGAGTCCGAGGTCGAGCAAGAAGGCTTCATATTCACCATCCGGATTGACCGCGTATCCCGCCATGCAGCGTCCATCGTACAAGTTCGTCGTCGAGCGACCACATCGCCACAACGCCTCCATTCTCCGAGACGGTAATGCTCTTTGCCAGATAGATGTTTGTTTGGACCCCGTATTCACCCGCGGCGATCGATCGGGCGATCCGCGGAGGAACGACCGAGCTCTGGTCGGACGACGTTGTGCTATCTCCAGCTCGGAATACGCTCGCGTCGCCGCGTACCATGCTCCTGGACCGGTTACCGCTTTGGGGACTGCCTGCGGCATGCTGCAACGATCCATAGGAGAGATGCTCGTTCACTCGGACGTATGCGTTGGTGCGATGCGCGCTGCCAGCACGTTGCCAAGCCGGGCATTGACGAAAGTCATCAGAATGATGGTCGTCGACACAAGACGCCTGATCTGCCGCCGATACACCAACGCATTCATGGGGGTGAGTTTGCCAGAAGGCATCGCTTCCAAACCGAGGTGCAAGTGCAGAAGTGTAGGCCGACGCCCGGTCCGGATAAATCCTTTGGGCTTCTAGGACGACTCGTTTCGGCCGATCGCTATAATTGGCGGGTTCGTCCGGAGCGCCAGACGGTTGGGCGAGGACGAAAAACGGTGTCTTCCAAAGGGCCTCTATGCAACCGACTGCCGCTCCGCAAAGGCTGTATCGCGATTGTTCTGCGTGGGTGTTTGCCTTGATCTGCCTGTCATCGGGGGGACCCGGTGGGAGTGCCTGGACCGCAGCAATCGCGCCGGCCGGGGAACGGACGCCCCACGACGGTGCTCCGCGCGTGACCCTGATCGCCGAAATCGCCAATCCCGTGCGTTTACTGGAACACCAGGGAATTCCGGTCACCGTCGGCTACGGTTCCGCGGTGGCGGTCGATCCGCACCACGCCCATCGGTTCTTCCTGCTGACGGATCGCGGTCCCAACGTCGACGGAGCGGAAGGTCACATGCGATTCTTGATGCCGGAGTATGCCCCTCGCATCGGTCATTTTGAGCTGGTCGACCAGTCGCTGCGGTTGCTGTCAGAGAGGGAATTGACCGATGCCAATGGCCGGCGGCTCACGGGACTTCCACCTGCGCCGGAAGCGGGGGGATCCGGCGAAGTGCCGGAACAGCCGGATGGAACTCGTCTGGAGTTCGACCGCGAGGGGATCGATAGCGAGGGGCTCGTGGTCCTATCCGAGGGCGGTTTTTGGGTGAGCGAAGAATACCGACCGAGCCTGTTGCACTTCACTGCGGAAGGCAGAATGATCGAGCGCATTGACCCGCTCGATTCACAACGCCGTCGACTGCCACAAGTCTTTCGTCGTCGCCGTCCGAATCGCGGTCTGGAAGGTCTCACGATCTTGCCGGATGGCAAGACGCTGGTTGCCGTGTCGGAACAACCGCTGGACAATCCGTCCAATGATCGCACCAAAGACTCTCGCGTTGTACGGATCCTGATGTTTGACATCCGCACGGCGCAGACGCGTCAGTACCTGTATCTTCAAGACCAACCCGGGACGTGCATCAGTGAAATTGCAGCCATGGACGATGAACGTTTCTTCGTGTTGGAACGAGATCGGAAGCGACCGAGCGATCCACGAGATCCAACCAAGATCTCGCGTATTTATCAAATCGACGTTCGTCACGCCACCGATGTCAGCGACCCGAAGGATACTCCGCAGGGCTTATGTATCAACGGCCGGACTCTGGAGGAACTGCGACCAGAGCAGCTCAAGTCGGCGGGTATTCAGCCGGTTTCGAAGACACTTGTTGTGGACCTGCAAGGGCTCGACGACGGATATCCCCATGATAAGCCGGAAGGGCTTGCCGCACTTCCCGGCGGGCGGCTCGTGCTGACCAATGATCCCGACTTCGGAGTCGACGACGACGGCCACGGAGCCGTAATTCCGAAACGCTTGCCGGCCGACGCCAATCGAATCGATCGAACCCGTTTGTATCTGATCGAAATGAAGGCCCCCATCGGTGAGTGATTTTGAATCGTTCCTGTTGCAGGTGCTGATTCAGCTCGCGGTGATCATTGCCGCGGCACGTACAGGCGCTTGGCTTCTATCTCGATTGGGCCAACCCCAGGTCGTTGGTGAGATTGTCGCGGGGCTGATGCTCGGGCCCTCGGTTCTCGGTCGCGTCGCACCCGGATTGTCCGAGACGTTGTTTCCCGACGAGGCGGCCGTTGTGTTTCGCGTGCTCAGCGAACTGGGACTGGTGCTGTTGATGTTCCTGATTGGTCTGGAGTTTGATTTTTCGCATCTTCGGAAGGTCGGAAGAGCCGCGATGGGCGTAGCCAGTGCAGGAATTGCCCTGCCTTTTGGATTGGGTCTTGGCCTGGCGATGTGGATGCACCCCTTGGTGGCGGCGGATGTGAATCCAACCGGTTTCAGTCTGATCATTGCGGTTGCCCTGTCGATCACAGCGATCCCGATCCTCGGTCGGATCATGATCGAATTGAATCTACACCGTACGCAGTTGGGAACCTTGATTATCAGCGCGGCGGCCATCGACGATGCGCTCGGCTGGATTCTGCTGGCGGGAGTCAGCGCGATGATCCACGGTGGTTTTCAAGTGTTTGCCATCGTTCAAATGCTGTTCTTGACAATGACCTTCGTCGGTGGCTGTTGGCTGATTGGCCGAAGGGTCTTGTCGCGCACCGCGGAAATCTGGTTCCGCCGCGTCAACGGCGATCTTTCGTTGACTGGCCTATCGGCGGTGCTGGTCATGGTCTTCCTGTCCGCAGCGGTCACCAATTGGATCGGGATCTTCTCGCTCTTCGGACCGTTTGTCCTGGGCGCCGTGTTATCCGATCAGCACTCTTTTTGCGAGGCAGTGACGCGACGCTTACGAGAAATCGTCTATGCGTTGTTCTTGCCAATCTTCTTCTGCTACAGCGGTCTTCGAACCAATGTCGGGTTGCTCCAATCTTCGCAGGATTGGTGGTTATGTTGCCTGATTCTCGCTGCCGCAATCATCGGCAAGATGGGAGGTTGTGGTTTGGCCGCTCGCGCGAGTGGATTGTCGTGGCGTCAGTCGGGCTGTGTTGCCGTCATGATGAACACCCGCGCATTAATGGGGCTGATCGCGATCAATGTGGGTCGCGAAATGGGGGTCATTCCAGAGAACGTCTTTTGCATGCTCGTTCTGATGGCGATTCTTACGACATTTTTGACGACGCCCGTGCTGCGGCGACTCTTGCACACGTGCGATGGAGACGTGGCGGTTGGCGACATTGAAGAAAGTACTTCAACAGCAGATGGATTCGACGGACGGCAACCGCTGCGCAAACACAAGTCTCAGTCACGCCATAGCGCAAACGTTTGCCAAAGGTATACTCAACGCGAATAGGTACACGTGCTGTCGTCAGAATTCTCTTTGTGAACATCAAAACGACGAAAGGACTTCTGCTTGGACCTGTTTGTGCTGGTGGTCTTTTTAATCGTCTACATCGGCATGGTCTTGGGCGAAATCCCGGGACTAGCCGTGGATCGGACGGGAGTTGCACTGCTGGGTGCGATCGCCTTGTTGGCGGCGGGACGGATTGAGACCAACGAGATCGCCCAGGCCGTGGACGTGCCCACGATGACGTTGCTGTTGGGTCTGATGGTCTTGTCCGCCCAGTTTCGCTTGAGTGGCTTCTATTCGGCGGTGGTGCGCTACGTCTCGAATACCGGGGGCAAGCCGTCCTGGCTCTTGGCCCTGGTCATCACGGTGGCGGGTGTTCTCTCCGCCATGCTTGCCAATGATATTGTCTGCCTGGCCATGGCGCCGATGCTCGCCGAATGCTGCGCTCGACGGCGGTTAGCTCCCCAACCATTTCTACTGGGGCTTGCCTGTGCTTCGAACGTCGGCTCAGCGGCTACGCTCATCGGCAATCCACAGAACATGCTCATTGGCCAAGTCTTACGCCTTTCCTTTTCCGGCTATTCTCGCGTTGCGATCGTTCCGTCTGCATTCGGTCTGTTCGTCACGTGGGTCGTGATCTGTTGGTACAGCCATGGACGTTGGGAGCAAGAAACGCAAATACGTCATGTCACCGCTCCATCCTTGAATCGCTGGCAGACGGTGAAAGGACTTGTCGTAACGTTTGCTGTGATGGTTCTGTTCCTGTCTTCGCCATGGCCGCGCGAAATCATTGCCCTCGGCGCCGCAGGGGTTCTGTTGTGCTCGCGACGCATGCATTCTCGTGAAATGTTGGGCTTGGTCGACTGGCAATTGCTTTTGCTGTTCCTCGGCCTCTTTGTCGTTAACCATGTAATGCAAGCCAGCGGCAACCTGGATGCGCTCATGAGCCATGTGCGGTCGCAGGGCATCCACCTCGAACAACCTGCGTGGCTGTTCGTGCTAACGGCACTCCTGTCGAATCTTGTGTCCAATGTGCCCGCCGTGATGCTGTTGCTGCCCTATGCCACGCACAGCAGTGCCGGCCCCATCCTGGCAGTCAGCTCCACTCTGGCAGGCAACCTATTCGTGGTCGGCTCGATTGCCAATATCATCGTCATCGACCAGGCCCGGCGGCTTGGCGTGCATATTTCCTGGCGAGAGCACGCACGCGTTGGGGTTCCAGTGACGATCCTGACGCTCGCCATCTCCGCGGCCTGGCTGATGACATGAGGCAGACGCTGTGCAGTTAGATCCGCCGCCGCTGTAATGGCCCGGCGACTGAGATCAGCTGAGCCGTATCCGGCAAAAGTATTCAGCCGAACCTCAAGTGGCGATCATGCTTGGAGTTGCGCACACTGCGAGTCGCCGATCTCAGCCGCCGGGCATCTACAGCGCGGCGGGAGCCCGACGAACTTCGACCGCGCGCTCTGTTCCATCTTTGGAGTGGAAGCAGTGGGGCTGATCGCGGACGGAGACTTCGGACACATGGTGGCCTACCAGGGGTCTCAGGTGAACGCTGTCAAAATCTCCGATCCCATTGGTCGCTTCAAGACGGTACGACTCGACGGCGGTCTCACGCGCACGGCCCGTGCGCTCGGAATCTGCTTGGGAGAATAGCGATGCAAGATAAGAATCCCCTGGATCCCGGGATTGCCGCTCACGCCCGCTGGAAGTATCGCTTGTTTCAGGCGGTCAAGACGGGTAAGAGCGAATGGACGGTCGGGGTTGTCGGGGTGTTTACCGATGACCGATGAAATGTTCACCCTTCGGTTCCGTAGGCCGGCATGCTAGTCGAACCGCTGAATTCTTCGCTTGAACTAACTCATTCCCAGTGAGGGGGTTGTGGAGGGGCGGTAACA
>CAZFWV010000426.1:1418-5573 GCA_964522605.1 uncultured Pirellulaceae bacterium | reverse complement strand
TGCTGGAAATGCGCGATCAACTGTTCGACGATGACCGTCTGGATGATTTGCTCATCCAGCCCCCCCTCGAAAAGAGCAGGTTTTGAAATGCGTTCGAGTTATTACGGAAAACGACGCAAGCGAAAAAGGCAGCCCCACCGATCGCGCATCGCGGAGCATCTGGAAGCGCGACATCTACTGGCTGGCGATCTGGTCGCACACTGGCTTGCCGATGATTTGAATGATTCCGTGGCAGACCAAGCTGCGGTCGCAACCTGGTCCGATCGGATCACGGGTACTCTGGCTGCTCTCGAACGCGGCAATCCGGTACTTGCCAAGGGACAAATCGGGGGTCGTTCCTTCGTTCGCTTCGACGCTTCGAATGACGACGGAATCGATAGTCTGAGAGTACCCATCGCAGACAATCCAATCAATCAAGCGGCGGATTTTTCTGTTGTCGTTGCGTTCGCAAGCGATTCCTCGCTGCTTCAAGGCGGCACGGGGGAGTATTTCCGCGGTACCGGGGTGGTCGATGCCGACACGTTGGGACTCGGATACGACTGGGGGATCGTACTCAACCAGGATGCGCAGGTCGGTGCCGGTGTCGGCAACGGATTCGGTACTCCGTCGACCAATGTCTACTCGAGCGCAAGTGGGTTGAACGACGGCCAGTTGCACGTCGCAACATTCACTCGACAGGCAGACACGATTTCTCTCTATGTCGACGACGGCGCAGCAATCGTTCGATCGGGTGCAAGCAGTCAGCCCCGATCTCGCGTCGACATTGCTTTCGGTCAGTTGCTCAGCGGTGGAGGCGGCTACACCGGCGATTTGGCAGAGATTCGCATGTACAACGGGGCACTCGATCCGTTGGAAGTGAGCGACCTGCACGAGACGATTGTGGATTACTACAGCAATCAGGCACCACAAACGCTTCCGGACGCGTACACCACCACGGAAGATGGGTTTTTCCTCGGGGTATCCGTCGCGGACGGCATTCTCGCAAATGACTCGGATCCCGACGGGGATCCCTTCTCGGCCGTCTTGATCGAGACGACGCAACACGGCGAACTGTTTCTGCAGCCTGACGGTTCCTTCATCTACGACTCCGATCCGGATTTCTTCGGAGAGGATCATTTCATCTACGTTGCCTCCGATGGGCAATCTTCCGCTCCCACGACGGTCACGATCAACGTGACACCCAGCTATGATCCGGCCGTCGCCATCGCCGATGCCTACAAGGGCCTCTCGGGTCAAATCCTGTCAATCTCGGCCGATCAAGGCGTCTTGTCGAATGACCAGAACCCAGACCAAGTGCCGCTCACCGCAGTCGTCGTGGAGAACACACCCCAAGGTCAGGTGACGCTGCAGGAGAATGGCGCGTTCGATTACGATCCACAGGGCTTTCGCGGAACCACGAGTTTTCGCTATCGCATCAACGACGGAACCGGGTTGTCGAATACGCAGACCGTGACCTTGGTGATCAATACGCCACCCCAGCCCGTCGACGATCAATTCACACTCCAGGAAGACACCACGCTGCAGCGGACAGCCGTCGACGGCGTCTTGCAGAACGATGTAGACGCCGAATCGAACCCGATGGTTGCCACGCTGGTGGAGACGACGCAACACGGGCAGCTCAGTTTTCAATCCGACGGATCGTTCGAGTATCAACCCGATCCGGATTATTCGGGTCCGGATTCGTTCACCTACCGGCTGTCCGATGGAATCGATGACTCCACCACCACAGCCGTAGTTCAACTGGTCATCGAGTCGGTCAATGATCCGCCGGTTGGCCGTGGCGATTTGTATTTAACTTTCACAGGACGTTCGCTGGATGTGTCCGCAAGTGACGGAGTTCTAAAGAATGATGCGGACGTCGACAGTCCGCTGCTGACTGTCGAACTCGCCAGTCCGCCGCGCCGGGGAAGCCTGACCTTAGATTCGTCGGGCGCATTTCGGTATGTGCCGTCGGCAGGTTTTGACGGTACCGATGACTTTCGCTACCGAGTGATTGATGAGGCCGGTGCTTCGGATCTGGTGGCCGTGACGCTGGTGGTTGCGTCCGAAGACGAACAGATCGTGATCAATGAAGTTCATTATGATCCACCCGACAACACGGTGCCGGCTGAGTTCATCGAGTTGTATCACCAGGGCTTCACGCCGGTGGATCTGTCGAACTGGTATTTCTCCAGCGGAATCTCGTACTTGATTCCCCCCGGTACGACACTACAGCCGGGTGAGTATCTCGTCATTGCGCAGGATCCCGAGACCCTTCGTCGGGATTTTAGCGTGGAGGCGATCGGACCTTGGTTGGGGCGATTGTCGAGCGAAGGAGAGAATATCGAACTGCGTGACGAAACGGGTGAATTGGTGGACCTGGTCGATTACCGCCAGGGTTTTCCCTGGCCCACCTCAGCAGGCGGAGATGGACCTTCGATTGAGCTGCTTCATCCAACGTTGGACAACAGCCTGGGAGGCAGCTGGCGATCCAGTATTCAACCGACGCCGGGGCTTCCGAACAGCGTTCTCACGACAAATGCTCCCCCCCAGATCCGACAGGTCTCCCACAGCCCGCAGCAACCCGCTTCAGACGAACCGACAACGGTCACGGCGAAAATCACCGATCCCAACGGAGTGTCCGAGGTCGAGCTGCACTACCAAGTGGTCTTGCCGGGCCATTTCCTTCCGGCGTTGCTGCCGGTTCCGCTGGCCGAATTGCGTCGCCGACCCAATACACCGCGTCCCGAAAACCCCGAGTACAGCGATCCGGCGAATTGGACGACGATCGCGATGGTGGATGACGGAACGCGTGGAGATCGCGTCGCCGGTGACGACATCTATACGGCGGTCCTCCCTGGACAGGCGCACCGCACACTGATGCGATACCGAATCACCGCGGTTGATCTGCTCGAGAATCCCGTGACGGTTCCGTACCCCGACGACGAATCACGGAATTTCGCCTACTTCGTCTACGACGGAGTACCGGACTACAACGGCCACTCCGCCGAATCACTCCAGACACTTCCGGTCTATCACTTGATCGCCCGAGCCGAAGACGTCACCGAAATGGTGGCCTACAACCCTCGCGACCAGATCGCCCAAGGCACTCTCGCCCGCTTCGCCTACAACTGGCCCGGTGCGTTTGTCTACAACGGCATCGTTTACGACAACATCAGCATGCGGCTGCGTGGGGCCAACGGGCGGTATTATCTTCAGGGCAAACGCAGCATGCGTTTTCGTTTCAACGACGGTCACTATTTTCAGGCGTATGACCAGGACGGAGAACCATATCCGTTTCCGTGGCGCACCTTGACGACCGGCAAGATGTTCGACAACCGGCAGACACTGACCTACGGCTTGAACGAAGCGGTCAACATGTATCTGTTCAATCAGATTGGCGTGCCCGCCTCCGAGACCCAATGGGTGCACTTCCGCGTGATCGATGGTGAAGAAGAGGCTCCCGATCAATGGCATGGCGACTTCTGGGGATTGAATTTCGTGCTCGAGACGTACGATATCCGTTTTCTCGATCACCACGAACTAGAACATGGAAACCTCTATAAGCTGATCAACCAAACGCGCGACCCAATTCAACAACAACGATATCAGGCACCGTACGCCGTGAATGATGGATCGGATCACAATAACATCGAACGGTATCTGACGGGATCGAAAACAGCGGAGTACATTGATGCTCACGTCAAACTCGAGGAGTGGTATCTCTACCATGCTTTGAGCGAAGCGATTCGGCATTACGACTTGTGGCCGGATGCAAACAAGAACATGGTGTACTACTTTGAGCCCGACTATCGACCCGAGAACAACTACTACGGCAAGCTCTGGACCCTGCCTTGGGACACCGACGGAACGTGGGGTCCGACGTGGAATGCGGGTCACGATGTTGTGTACAACTCGATTTTCCCTGTGTCGCCATCCGAGGCGGGAGGGGACATGGATTCCACGCCAGAACTCTGGCCCGCCTACTACAACACCGTGCGGGAAATTCGCGATCTCTTGTGGCAGCCGGACCAGATCGAGCCGCTGCTGTGGCAGGTTGCGGAGCTGATCAAGCCGATCGAAGAAGCGGACCTCGATCGCTGGCAGAAGGGACCCGCGTTGACTGCCGGGAATTACTCTGGCCTGACGGGCGCAGGGAGGAACGGAATCGATGCC
>CAZFWV010000426.1:0-1318 GCA_964522605.1 uncultured Pirellulaceae bacterium | reverse complement strand
GCCGCCATGGAATGGAGAATTGCCGAAGTCACCGACCCGAATGCGCCCAGCTTTGATCCAGCAGAACCGCTGAAACTGGAGTGGAACGCGAGATGGGAATCAGGGGAACTGCCGACATTTGCGAATGAAATCAGTCCGCCGATTGCTGCCGTTCAGGCCGGTCACACCTACCGAGCCCGGGTTCGCATGCAGGACAACACCGGACGGTGGAGCCATTGGTCGGAACCCGTGCAGTTCACGGCGACGGCAGCCGTCTCCTCGCCGCTGGTCGATGCACTCCGCATCACCGAGATCCATTACCATCCGGCCGATCCCTCGCCGACCGAGATCGCAGCCGGATTCAATGATGCCGATGACTTTGAGTTCATCGAACTGGAAAACATCAGCAGCGAACCGATCGATCTGGTGGGCGCACAGCTTGTGCGGGTGGATGTGAATGGACAGAGCGAAGGCCTCGATTTCAACTTTGCAGACAGTGCAATCCGCCAGTTGCTCCCCGGACAGCAGATCGTCGTGGTCGAGGACCTCGACGCTTTCCAGTTCCGCTATGGCACCGAATTGCCCGTTGCGGGTCAATGGCAAGGCGGCCTGGATAACGGCAGCGAGCAAATTACGTTGCGGGGTGACGGATTCCTCATTCACCAGTTCCGTTATGACGACGACTGGGTCCGCGTGACCGACGGTGGCGGACCGTCACTCGAGTTGATCCACCCCTATCCAAACGATCTGAGTGCATGGGGCCAGGCGTCGAGCTGGCGAGCAAGTGCTGCGCCGGGGGGGACACCAGGAACCGGCGCGAGCTCGCGGATTCCCGGCGATTCGAACGGCGACGGACAATTCAATACGGCGGATCTCGTCCTGGTTCTTCAGGCCGGCGAATACGAAGACAGTATTCCCAACAACTCAACCTACGAGGAAGGCGACTGGAACGGGGATGGCGACTTTGACACGGGCGACTTGGTCTTCGCGCTGCAAGCAGGTTTCTACGAAGTGAATCCTGTCCAAGCCGTTTCCGTCTGGTCACGCCGTTCTTCTCGCAGCTTGTCGTCGGACGACATGGAGATTCGCGATCAAGTCTTTGCCCTACTGGCCGAGGACGACGCACAACTTGTAGGATAATGCGTTGGCAGGGTCCGACCCTCCCGCATGGAGGTCGTGCAGGTTTCCAGTGGTTGGTTGGCAGGCAATGAACAAACCGAAATCCTCGCTCCCTTCTCCCCCGGCTTTGCGGGGGAGAAGGGCGGGGGATGAGGGGGCACGGCATCGAAAAGTCCCAAGATTCCTCGTGGATTGTGGCGCGTTGAAAGCCCCTCTCCCC
>CAZFWV010000425.1:0-5614 GCA_964522605.1 uncultured Pirellulaceae bacterium | reverse complement strand
CTGGATTCGACATCGACGGAGAATTCAGTGCCGAAGTCAATCACCTTCGCATCCGGCGTATCGACGGTGAAACCGACCCCCTCGGGCGGAACGCAGAAATATTGAGCCCCTTCGGTTCCGCAGCAAACCCACTGCGCACAAATCTAGCTCTGCCGGCGATTCGTAAACGTATTTGCAGGCGGCACCTGGACTACATCGTCAGTTCTTTTGCGGATTATTACAACCCACTTCGTCGACATTCGGCCCTGGGCTATCTCAGTCCGGACCAGTTCGAGCAGGCGGCGTAACTCCGATGGACGAAAAACAAAAAGGTCGGCGCACAAGAATTCTGCTTGTGAGCAGAGTTAAGATGGGAAAGCTCTTAGATACCCAAAGCGGGGACCAACTGCAGCGGCTGGCGCGATGCCTCTGAGAGGCTCGCTGGCCGCTCTCCCATCAAATGTGCTCCGCAAGGATTAACCAACTGGACTAACCCGAAACCCGCGTCCACGAATCTTGGGCAACTCCGCATCACGTACTTTTTGTTGCGAACCTCAGGCACAGCTCGATGCGGGATACGGGTAGGAACTGTGGTTCATCATTCGTGATTCAGAGCGGGTCATCCCATGCGCTTGCTACGTCGAAGCCTCGTCTTGGTTGAGGCGGTGTTTACTCGCGTTGTACGAGTCGAGTGCTGCCTTTGCTTCGAACAATCCGAGTCCCGTTTCATCGCGATAGGCTTTCACCGCCTCAGCAATTGAGCAATTCGGGTCGTCCAATTTCGCTCTCACCTCTGCGGATGGCGTCGGTAACGCCGCAACATCCACTTGCTTCGTGACGCGTCCTAGTAGGAGAAAGGAAACTAACATTCCGCCTCCCACACCTAGAAGCACCCCATTCCAAAAATTGGGTAGTTGCTCAACAAGGAGCCCCAGGGCAACAGAAGTTGCGGAGATGATTAGGTAGACGACGATGAACCCAGGGATGTCCCGCAGCGAGAAATCGGAGGGCCGGAATGATTCTTGTTCGGTCATGAGAGTCTTGCTTCGTTTCAATCGGAGGTTGGTTTTTGTCGCCGCTTCATGTCTGTTCAGCACGTTTAGCCACGTCAGCCGATGCCTGTTCCGGAGTTGAGATCGGCGACTTGCCATTTCCTGCCGGAGATTGTTCGGCATCCCTTTCCTGGCACCCTACGCTCAGGATCAGGGTGGTCAACGTTAGTACGATCAAATATTTCATTAAGCTTCCTTGCATTTCGTCGAACAATAGGGTGTGCGGCGCGCGACAGTGCACCCGAACCACCTACTGGTTATCTGACGGTCATTTGCTCAGAAATTCTTGCACTTCTTCAAGTTCTGCGATCCGGCCTTCGGTTCCGTAGGCCGGCATGCTAGTCGAGCCGCTGGATTCTGCGCTTGAACTAACTCGTTCCCAGTGAAGAGGTTGTGGAGAGGCGGTAACACGGTTCGGTTGGCGGCAACTTCCACATTTTACAGCGTTTGCCGCCGCTTATCGGTGATTCTGCATCAGATTCTGTATCACGAGCCCATTCGAAGTTGACTGTCACTTACCCGACAGTGCCTTGTAAGAAATAACTCTGCCTCCGTTTTGACAGGATAGGCATCAATCAGAATTGCCTCGTTTCTCAAATCGGGGCAGAGCAAAACGGTTTTGCCTGACGAATGGGAAATGTCCCCCGTTTGCCCGGTGGAGACTGCTGAAAAAGTCTTAGCGAGCCACCAGATGTTGTGCATGCATCATCTGCTGTCATACAACATGTGGTGGCAAATTCGACTTTTTCAGCAGCTTCCGGTGGAGGGAGGGAGTCGACGATGTGTGGGTCAATTCGAGGTCCGATGTGCAGTACGCGTTGCGGTCCTGGGTTCATCGATGATGGAACGCTGTGCCTAACGAAGACGTACCCGTGGAAACCAATCCGCGGGAAGCCGGACAAGAAGGCTCCCGAGGTCGCACCACGATCCAACTCTCTGGAATCACTTCTTCAGGAAGCAGCCGAGTTGCTGCAGGAAATCGGGTTCGGCAATCCTGCCAAGACCCGCCGATTCGACCGGCAGTTCTGGAAGGGGCCTTATACTTGGACCGTGGGTACTTTGACGGACTACGTGCTGCTTCTGGCTGACGGCAAGACGCCTTCCGATGCGGTCAATGCGATTTTCAAGAGCCCTGACAAGTGGACGCTGGACTGCGCAATGTTTGCCCAGGCGATTCTGCTGTACTGCCTGCTCCAACGACTCGGATCGCAAAAGTTTCATCAACGGGTCCACAGCGGGAGGAGCCAGACGAGAGGCGTCGTCATGTTCCGTCAGCACCGCTCGACGGGACTGACGGTCAAGAAGGAACAGGAGTTCACACCGATCACCAGGACCACTCGCAACGCCGCAAAAGAGCAAACCGCAAATCGGGCTCTCGCATCGGCGCCGGTGGGAAGCCTCATCGTGTTCACGAACATGGACGCTCCTGAAGACAGCGGCTTCCGCAATGAAAACGCGATCAAACTCGAACCCAACCTGTTCATCGCGCATGCCATTCACCATAAGTCGGCGTTCGCGACACGAGAGGCGATCGAGCAGAAGCTAATGCAGGTCGCCGTGAGAAACAACGCTCAACTCGCGAATATGAAGCAGATTGTCTCGGTCACCGGAGTCGTCGAATACCAGCTCACGTGAGAAACGGTTTTTCACCCACGACATATCATCGATCCTGGCGACGCAGGTGGAGCACAACGTCGTCGGAAAAAGGCGGTACGAACGAACCTCCAAACTCTGCCTTCTCTTGGCAAGATTGGCAATGACAGAGATTGCCTCGCTTGCCGAAAGGGGGCAGAGTTCCATGGGCCAGCGACGTTATCGAGCTGAACGCTGGGACGATGCAGTGTCTGCGTTGGAGACCACGGAGGGATTATCCGATGCACTTGCAGCCATTCCAGTGATTCACGCCATGTCCCAATGGCAGTTGGGCAATCACGAAGAGGCTCGTCAGCTCTAGGATCGAGTCGCGGGTGTCGCGAGTGATCAGTCGGAAGACCCCGATACCCTTTCGCGTCTGCTGGTGGAAGCCGCCTCGCTGATGGGGCTGCCGGCAACGGAACAGTAATGCATTTCTGCGTCACGGCGAACCGCACCGACCTCTGTGGAACCGGTCGAGCTGAGTCGCATCACCGACGCACTGCAGCGGATCGATCCGGTGTGGGACCTGCTCTATCCCGAGGAGCAGCATCGCGTGCTTCAGCTGTTGATCGAACAGATCCGCGTGTTCCAGGACCGCATCGAAGTTCGCTTTCGCTGCAACGGCATCGAACAGATTGTGGAAGAGCTGCCACACGCAGACGTAGCTGAACCGTTCGCGACCAACCAGCTCCGCCGCCAATCATCGCCAGCGAAGCCCGCACATCCCGCTGTGACGATCTGTCGCGAAGACGGGGCCGTCGTCGTCCACATTCCGGTCTATTTCTGTCGTCGCACCGGCCGCCAGATGATTCTCAACTTCGACGGACAGCAGCATCCAGCAAGACAAGACCAAGCAGTGAATAGCGCCCTCGTCTCCGCAAGCTGCTCAAGGGCTTCAATCTCGACTAGCAGCAGCAACGGAAGGACTGGCTGGAGCCGAAGGCAGAGTGAGTGCCGGTTGGTCAGTTGCTAACTGGCTAGAAGCGGTTTCAAAACCGAGATTCGGGAGGGCGAGGCTCCAGCTGAGCCGGCGTTTATCGCAATTTCAGCTCGGCAGAAGCCTCGCCCTGGCGTGTTGAAAATGTTTTCGACTTGGAAACATGGGAAGTACTGGCAGGCAATGAACAAACGGGAATCCTGGCTCCCTTCTCCCCCGGCTTTGCGGGGGAGAAGGGCTGGGGATGAGGGGGCACAGCATTCAAGCATCCCAAGATTTCTCGTGGATTGTGGCGAGTTGAAAGCCTCTCTCCTCCGACCCATCTCCCCGAAACGGGGCGAGGGGAACCAGAGTTGATCGGGGCCGCTACAGACGAGCCTGTCAGATTTTCAACAGGCAACAGACCAGCCTCGCCCTCCCAGTATTGAAACCGCCTCTAATCCAACACTGCCCCGACGGGCAATTGACATCTTCAAACCCAACATCGCGCAACGGAGCTTCCAGCCCCGGGAAGGGGCGTCCGGGAGTCGGGGGCAGGAACCGAACGAATTTGGGGCGCGGACGGACATCGGCCGATTTCTTCAGCGGCTGAGGGGAAGCAAGGACCATTGGTTCTCAGCAGAAGACCGGTCGTACGATGAGTATGCGATACGCCTGGTAAATGCTGGAATTGCTGTGGCGGCCATAGACGCTCGCAATCACGGTGACCGCAACTATCAATTCCGCCACGAGTGGCCCGTTGGGATCGCAATGAAGAACCTGGTGTATACCTATCAACAGATGGCAGTCTCAACGGTCATTGACTACCGCCGCTTGATGGACTATCTCGAAACCCGCGAGGAAATCGATCAAGAGCGTTTTGGAGCACTTGGGACTAGCATGGGCGGGATGTTCACGTTCGAGTTAGCGGGCGTCGATGACCGAATTAGGGCAGCGGTGTCCTGCATGCCGCCCACCCCAAAATGGGATTGGGCGGTCGGGACACATTACTTCGCACCCTACATTAAGAATTGCCGCTTCCAAATCTTGATGGGGCGGGATGACCCCTTCACCACCGTAAGCGAAGCTCGTTACCTTCACTCGCTGCTGGCCACGAAACAGAAGGATATTGTCTTTTACGACACGGGCCATCAGTTGCCCGACAAAGCTACTGATGACGCATTGAGTTGGTTAACAGCACATCTAAAGTTGCAGAGCGACGACGAGGAACTCCCTTAACGACATCCGTATCACGTCGAAGCCCTACCGCCTTCGCTTGTCCAGGTCCGAGTCCTGAAACACCAGTGCGTTTGAGACAAGCAGCTTAGTCCCCGAAATGTGGCACGCCGCCAAGCTCAACGGTGCCCCCGCTGGAATCGAAAAGTATTGCCGACGAACGTGTCTCAAAAACTCGTCAGTCGCGGTTCTGACCGGTGCCGTTAGTCAAATAACCACCCAATGGTGAACCCGAGCGAGAACAGCGATGAGTCATCGGATCGGGACCGAGCGTCTCCTCGTGACAAGGCCCTGATCGATGGGTTCGTGGTTAGCCTCCTCGGTCTGCTTCACGACCGAGGTGGGTCCACCGCTGCGAGTTCGGCGTGACGCTGAGCTGCAACGGTTTGTTCAACTTCGTACAGTCTGTGATTCCAGGAACGCAGCGGTCGAAGTGACCACTGCAGATTGGGAATCGTGCGCTCGACGCAGGGGTAGCGTCAAAAAGCCTCAGCAAGCGTTCCAAAATCGGTGGTCAGACGGCACCCCGAGCAAGGCGACGCCGAAGACCCGGCAGCAGTCCCATAATCAGTAGCAACCAGCCAGTCGGCTCGGGCACTGCCACTGCATTTCCTCGTGGCCCCATCTCGTAGCCACCGTCGTCCAGCGCCTTCACTAGGTCACCGGTGTCGAAAACACCATCCCCATTCCAGTCACCTTCACCCCAGCCGGCATGTTCTTGCGTTTCGTACTTTCTAGCCCCCAGCACCTGAACAAGATCACCGGTGTTGAACTGGTCGTCGAGGTTGGCATCCCC
>CAZFWV010000424.1:0-5615 GCA_964522605.1 uncultured Pirellulaceae bacterium | reverse complement strand
CGGGAGAAAGCGGAACGGGCAAATCGATGATTGCCCGCCTGATTCATCGCCGCAGCGCCCGCCGCGACAAGCCGTTTGTCGAAGTCGCCTGTGGTGCTCTGCCGGAGACTTTGCTTGAGAGCGAACTGTTCGGCCACGTAGTGGGCTCGTTTACGGGAGCCAGTGTCAACAAGGTGGGAAAATTTAAACAGGCGGATCGCGGCACGATCTTTCTGGATGAAATCGCGACGGCTTCACCCAGCATGCAGGTCAAGCTGTTGCGAGTTCTGCAGGATCTGCAGTTCGAGCAGGTAGGAGGAACCGAGACCTTCACCGTCGATACGCGCGTGATTCTGGCGACGAACGAAGATCTGGCCCAGGCGGTCGCCGAGGGCCGATTTCGTCAGGATCTGTACTATCGCATCAACGTCATCAATATCGAGCTGCCCGCCTTACGAGAACGCCCGAGTGACATTCCCTTGCTGGCGCACCATTTTCTGCAGGAGGTCTGTCACGACGCGGGCCGGCAGGTCCAGGGCTTCACGCCGGAAGCTCTTGCCGCAATGCAGCAATACGCATGGCCTGGGAACGTGCGTGAATTGCAGAACGTCGTCGAACGCGCCGTGCTGCTTGGGCGACGAGAATGGCTCGGCACAGAGGACCTGGCACCCAACATCCGCAATACTCCCGCTTCCGCGATCCCTTCTGCGGCCGGTCGCACGCTCAAGGAGGCCTTGGCGGGCCCGGAACGCCAGATCATTCTGGAAGTGCTCGAAAGCAACAACTGGAATCGGAACCTGACGGCCGATTCGCTCGGGATCAACCGAACGACGCTCTACAAGAAGATGAAGCGTCTCGGGCTGGAGGATCATCCGACCGCGCGGAGTGGATCCTGATCCAACGCTCCCCGATGCGGTCGAGGCGGACGCACACGCGCGCGGCTCTCCCGTCGCGGGCGAGGGTTGACCCGCGCAGCGTGCGACTTCTATAATCCTCGGTTTGTTCCTGCGTCGTCACCGCCCGTGGGGCGATGCGGGGCTTTCTTACCAGACGGTACCTCGAGTCGTCGGATCACCTGCGAGCGGCAGGCTGAGAAACCATGAAAGTACACGAATTCCAGGCAAAGCAACTGCTGCGCGAGGCCGGGGTGGCCGTTCCGCAGGGACAAGTGGCTCGATCCCCGGACGAAGCGGCGGCGGCCTTCGAGCAATTGCAGAGCTCGTTCGCCGTAGTCAAGGCACAAATTCATGCCGGCGGCCGCGGAAAAGGCACACTGATCGAATACCCAGAACAGCACGGTGTGCAATTGGTGCGCAGTGCGGGGGAAGCACGGCAGGTCGCCGAGCGTCTGCTGGGCAATCGACTCGTTACGCTGCAGACCGGGCCGGATGGACAGACGATCCGTCAGGTCCTGATTGAAGAAGGCTGTTCGATCGCACGCGAATTGTATCTCGGTATCGTGCTGGATCGAGCGGCTGCGTTGCCCGTGTTGATGACTTCGAGCGAGGGCGGCGTCGAAATTGAAAAGGTTGCGGCGGAAACACCGGATCGCATTTTTAAGGAACACTTCGATCCCCATGTCGGCTTGCACGATTATCAAGTTCGAAAGCTCTGCCAGCAACTGCAATTGTCGGGTGAAAGTGTCAAGTCGGCGCGCGGCTTCATGCGGGGTCTTTGTCGCGCCTTCGTCCGGTACGACTGCAGCCTGGCCGAAATCAACCCGCTTGTCGTCACCGATGCCGGCCAACTGCTGGCTCTCGACGCCAAAATGAGTTTTGATGACAACGCTCTGTTCCGCCATCCCGATGTCGCCCAATTACGCGACCTTTCCGAAGAAGAGCCGACCGAAGTCCGGGCAACAGAGGCCGGGCTGAGTTACGTCAAACTGGACGGAAATATCGGTTGTCTTGTCAACGGCGCGGGGCTGGCGATGAGCACAATGGATCTGATTAAATTACATGGTGGAGAGCCGGCCAACTTCCTGGACGTTGGTGGCGGCGCCGATGTTGAGCAGGTGACCGAAGCATTTCGCATTCTGCTGAGTGACAAAAACGTGCGCGCTGTCCTCGTGAACATCTTCGGAGGAATTATGCGCTGCACGACGATCGCAACCGCGTTGGTCGAGGCGTACAAGACCGTGGGTTTCAACGTTCCGCTCGTCGTCCGTCTGGAAGGCACGGAAGTCGAACAAGGCCGCAAGATTCTCGCTGACAGTGGTGCCGCCATGATCTCCGCCGAGGGTCTGACCGATGCCGCCCAGAAAGTCGTCGCCGCCGCAGCCGCTGTTTAACGGTCCATGGAAAAAGGGGCTGCCGTTTCTCGCTTGGAACAATCGACGATCCCCCGGATTGTCCCCACCTAAAAAAACTTCAACCGAATAGTGAACCGATGAGCATTCTGGTCAATCAACAGACGCGAGTCCTGTGTCAGGGAATCACGGGTAAAGTGGGCAGCTTCCACACACGCGGCTGCCAGGAATACGGAACGAAGATGGTCGGTGGTGTCACTCCGGGCAAAGGTGGAGCGACAGTTGAGGGCTTGCCCGTCTTTGACACCGTCAGTGATGCGGTCCGGCAGACGGGAGCGGATGCCACGATGATCTTCGTCCCGCCGGCTTTCACCGCAGACGCGATTCTGGAGGCGATTGATGCGGGAATTCAGGTGATCGTGGCCGTGACGGAAGGAGTCCCGGCCCTGGACATGGTGCACGTGTACGATGTAGCGAAACGTTCGAACGTTCACCTGATCGGACCCAACTGCCCGGGAGTCATCACGCCGGAACAGTGCAAAATTGGGATCATGCCCGGCTACATTCACAAGGCCGGAACGATCGGGGTCATGAGTCGCAGCGGAACGTTGACTTATGAAGCGGTCTGGCAATTGACGAACGCCGGACTCGGTCAAAGCACCTGTGTGGGTCTTGGCGGCGACCCGATTGTCGGAACCTCCTTCATTGAACTGCTTCAGTTGTTCCAGGATGATGCGCAGACGGAAGCGATCTTGATGATCGGCGAGATCGGTGGGTCGGCGGAGGAAGAAGCCGCGGCGTTTGTGCAGGAGCATGTGACGAAGCCGGTTGCCGCATTCATCGCGGGCCGCACGGCACCGCCCGGAAAACGAATGGGGCATGCCGGCGCGATCATCTCCGGCGGAAAAGGAACCGCCGCCGAAAAGATCGCCGCGCTCCAGGCGGCCGGTATCGAAGTCGCGGAAAGTCCCGCCGATATGGGCGCCGCCGTGCAGCGCGCAATCGCGAAGCACCGCTGAGCAGGAAGGATGACCGAATCCGCGGATCGAAGAGGAACCACGGATCTTACGGAGCAGAAGGATGCACACGGATCCATCCGTGCCCATCGGTTTCCTCCGTAGAATCCGTGGTTCCTCTCCCCCTTTTCGGTCACAAGCCCGCGTGTTAAGGCACCCGGGGGACGGTCTCGGACTCGGTTTCGACTTCCTCGATCGACCAATCCCCTTCTTCCGTCTTCTTGGGCGCTTCCTTCTCCGCCGAAGGGCCGTCCTGTGACGTCTCGGTCTCGACTTCTTCGATCGACCAGTCCCCTTCTTCCGTCCGTTTCGGTGGCGTGGACGGTGTCGCGGGGGTTGTCTGTGCGGGCGGAATCACCAGGACCGCACCTTCATCCGATTCGGTCGACGGCTGGACTTCCACTTCCTCGATCGACCAATCCCCTTCGGTTGTCGATTGAGGCGGCTGTTTTTCGAGGGGCCTCTCGCCGGGTTGCGGCCGCGTCATCCCACCCGGGCCCGGCCGGATCGGATCCATGGGCTCGACGCGTGCCGGGGGCAAGGTTCGTCCGGGGCGTTCGCCCTGTTGCTCTAAAGCTGCACGTCGTGCATTCTGCGTCGTGATATAGAAAAAGACGATGCCGACCACCAGCAGCAGCATGCAGCCAATGCCGGAAGAACGCGGCCGCGGACCGCCGGCGTCCGATGGAGATCCCCCGTAACTCATAGCCGCCTCCTCACGTTACACGCGTGTAAGTTGAATGCTGCCAATGTCTGCCTGTTCGGGCGCCTTGCTGCTCACACGCAGTGCCCCTTCCACCGCCACCGGTTGGTAGCCGCGTGCCAAGGCGATCAGACTGTAGGCCTGCCCTTTGGGCAATTGTTTGGGAAACGTGAAGTGGCCGTCGCGTCCGACCTGAGCCGAGGTGAACACGAGCGATTGGTCTTGCGTCCGCAGGAACTGCTGCAGCGAAGCATGAGGATCCAGAACCATCACGATCCCATCCCCAATCGCCTCTCCGCTGCGGGCATCGACCAACCGCCCGGAGACCTGGCTGTCGGTCTCGTCGATTGGGTTTCCGACCATGACTTTTCCTTCGAGTGCCACGGAGTTCCCAATTCCCAAGACCAAGTGGTACTCCCCATCCGGCAATCCCTTGCGATTGCTGACCTTGACCGCTTTTCTTCCCTGGGCGCCGTCGTCCCACGTGTCACGCTGTTCAATGATCTGTTTTCCGTTCGACATCCAGACCACGCTCCAAGGCGTTCCGTTTTTCATCCCCGCGTAAACAAACGTGGCATAGACGGTTGCGATGCCTGCGGGCACATGATCGGTTGGATTGATCGGACGTCCGTCGCTGGTGACCTGCGTGCTGAAGAGCAACTCATGGAACCCTGCCTTTTCGGTGATCCGGTCGAGCACACCCCCGCTGGCGGATGGAAGCACGGACTTGTGTCGTTTGACCGTGCCCGGTCGCTCCACTTCGATCCGCATACCCGCCTGCTCCAAGAGCGGATAGGCCAAATTGACGGGACGTAGGCCGTTGATAAAACCACCCACAGCCATCGGCGTGTCGCGTTCATCAATTCGCCCGTCACGGTTGGTATCCAGAACAGGCCGCGCATCGACTGGCGTCACGCCCGCGCCGGCGGCTGCCTGGGTGGGGATTCCGACCAATTGCCCCTCTTCGTTGACCGCCGTTCCCCCGCTGTTGCCCCCCGCAATTGTTGCGTCGGTCTTGATCCAAGCGCGATTGGCACGGATTCTTGGATCTCCGGTGAAACCTGAGACATTTCCCGAAGTGTAGGTGACCGTCTCGCCCCCAATGCCCGGGTATCCAAAAATCGCGAGCCGATCCCCTAACTGCAGAGAATCCGAGTCGCCAAGTTCCACCGCGGGCAGGTCCAGATTCTGAACTCGTCGGCCCTGCGCGTCCGCCACGATCCGCAGCACGGCAAGATCCAGTCGTGGATCCTTCGCGACGACTTGGGCGAAGTAGCTGAGCGCAGGCGGCTGGTCGGATCGCTCGGTGATCGCAATCGCCAGCCGATCGGCCGGTGGAGCGGACATGCCCATGTCGCGGGGAGAAGCGACGTGACAGTTGGTCAACACAATTCCGGACGGATCGACAATCGTCCCCGAACCGGTCCAAGCCGACGTCATCCCACCGAGAAAACCCTGGCGAAGTGCAACGACCTGCACAACGCCGTGCATTACGCCCGCGACCCCGCCTTTTTCCGTCGGCTGCGGCTGTGGAACCGGCCGAGGTCCGGGAACGCGTGCTTCGGGCTGCTGCATGCTCTGGCCAACGCCCTCCAGAATCTCTTTCAGAAAATCTTCGAACCCCATCAGTTTCCACTCCTTCTGAACGGCTTGACTCGGAGACTTGGCC
>CAZFWV010000423.1:0-5630 GCA_964522605.1 uncultured Pirellulaceae bacterium | reverse complement strand
GAACGTAGCCCGTCTCAGGCCGCCAATCGCCCGCAGCCGCCATCGTTTTGACTACAATTCTAGCTGCGGGCGGTGACTTTCACTGCTGCGGGGAACGACAATTCTGTCGTGCAATCGGACGATGCAACCGACATCTCGAAGGAATCACGCCAAGTCCGCGAAGTGTAACCAACAGACTGAGCTTCGTGACACGGTGCTAGCGTCCACCGGAGCCGTCGCTAGTGCTCTGTCAAACTTCGATTTGGGGATGGGTGGCTGGCGGCAGAACGTAGTGAAGCCCCAGTCATCACGGTCTGGGGCGTTGCTCTGCTCCGCCCCAGCCACCCTAATTCTTAGTCTTGACGCGGCACTAGTCATGCAAGGCTGGCTTGATACAAAAATTCACATAATTGGATGTCAGGATTCTGCGTCGTCCATCGTTTCTCTTTTAGGATGACACTTTCAGAGCGGGATATACTGCAAGCGCTGATGAGAGCGCGAGACCGCATTGCCGCCGCCGCGTGGGTCGTGGTACGCGACGCGCACACGGCAGAGGACATCTTTCAAAACGTTGCCCTCAAGGCGATGGAGAAGGAAGTCGACTTCGAGTCCGAGGGGGCAGTGCTGTCGTGGGCGTTCATCACCGCTCGCAGGGACGGGATCGACTGGTTGCGGCGGCACCGACGTGAGTCGGCCGATCTTGACGAGGAGATCCTTACGGTGTTGGAGCAGGAGTGGTTGTCCGAGTCTATCGATCGTGGCGACGCGCGCGTGCATGCCTTGCGGCATTGTCTGGACGCGTTGCCGGAGACATCAAAGCGTCTGCTGCGGCTTCGGTATTTCCAGCAGCACAGCTGCGCGGAGGTCGCCAGCCGGCTTGGATTGGAAGTCAACGCCGTGTACAAGCGCATGTCGCGTCTCCATCGCAGTCTGGAGGACTGCATTCGCCTGAGGCTGAACGACCAGACTTAACCTTCGACGCAGTTCCGTGCACTGCCGTGGCACGAGGAGGTCCGTATGAGAACCGAAAACAAGCGTGCGGAGCGAGGCGGTTTTACACTGGTCGAACTGCTGGTGGTGATTGCGATTATCGCCATGATCGTCAGCCTGCTTTTGCCGGCCGTGATGGGGGCTCGAGAATCCGCCCGACGTACTCAGTGCCAATCGAACATGAAACAGATTGGTTTGAGCATGACCCAATACCTCGACCTGCATCACGAGTTTCCCGATGCGGCCGTCATGCATACGCTGATGCCGGACAGTCCCCCTCTCACCGAGTTTCTTGCTCCGTTTGCTGAGAACAACGAGGGGATCTTTCGATGTCCGAACGATAGCAAGTTCTTTGCTCGTGGTGAGAGGATCAGTTACGAGTACAACCGGAAACTCGCGGGACAGACACTGGTCCAGATAGCCAGGAGGCAGAGCATCCATGGCGGACCGATTCCGCTATCCCAAGTAATCGTCCTATTCGACTTCGAGCCGGTCCATTTTGGAGAGCGGAATTTCCTGTACGCTGACGCGCACGCAGCTCTGCTTTCGGATTGATGAGGCGTCAGTCCCTTTCTCCCCAAACACATCCTCGTGAAGCAAGGGCACAAGAATGAACAAGAAAGCGGCGATTGGGGGCGTTGTTGTCCTGCTGGTTTTGGTCAGCGGTATGGCTTGGGCGTTATGGCGCGACCGAGAGTCGCCAGAGATGAAGGAAGCCCGGCAAATGCACGAAAACCTGCTTGACGAAGCTGTCACCAATTCCATGACGGAGGAACAACAAGCCAACGCATGGTCAAAGCTGAAAGAAAAAGCGGAGACACTGTCCGAGCAAGAGCAGGCTCAGCTTTGGGGGCGGTACAAGGAAGAGGCGATGAAGGAGAAACGCGAATATCGTGACCGTTTCTTTTCGTTGAAAACCAAGGAGCAGCGAGATGCCTTCTTGGACGAAGCCATCGATCGCGAAACGGAATGGGCGGAGGAGAAAAAGTCAGCAGCGAAAGAGCGTGGCAAAGACGGAGGCCGAGCGAAAGGCCAGGATAAACTGCGGAGCAGCTCGTCTGCCGAACAGCAGCACGCCGAGCTAATGCAGTTGTGGAAATCGCACCTGAATTCCACAACCGCCGACCAACGCGGCCGAGAGTGGGCCTACTGGGAAGCCATGCAGGACCGTCGGAAAGAACGTGGGTTGCCCACTAAATGATGACTGAGGCAACACTCTAGCGTTACCCCAAAACCGGGAAGAGTGACGAATCCCTTGCGGCGCAGCTAGCCGAGAGCACTCCCATGACAGAACAGGACCGGCAGCTCATCTTACGCCACTTGGACGCACAGCTTGGCCAGGAAGACGAATCGCGACTCGCCGAGTTGCTGCAGAGCGATCCCCAGGCGCGGGCGTTCCTGCGAAACGTCGCCGAGCAGGCGGTGGTGGTAGCAGATATGCACCGGATGGAGCTCAGCGGGCAAAAAGAAGCCAACGCTCGGCTTGTCCGGGTAAGTGGCCAGCGGAGCGCGGATGGACAAACCAAAATCCCACGCTCCCGTCGGGCACGATGGCGATGGGCGATGGCCACCGTCGCTGTCGTACTGATTGCCGCGGTCTACTTTCTACGCCCCATTGAGAAGTCGGCGATCGCGACTATCACGGACGCCGGCGGAGCTTTGCGGTGGACAGGTGACGGTGGTCAAGTCACGAGTGAACTTCAGATTGGACTCCCGCTCGGCGGCGGTACGCTCGAGTCCCTGTCCGCCGACTCGTGGGTCGGGATCGAGTTTCGTGATGGTTCGTCGGTGACCATCTCCGGACAATCGGTGCTGACAATATCCCAACGTGCACGCAAGCAGTTGTATTTGCGTCGGGGTCGGCTCTCGGCGCGGGTCACCCCACAGCCGGCGGGCAAACCGATGCTCGTTCATACGCCCACGGCCGAATTAGAAGTGTTGGGGACCCAGTTTAATGTGGAGGCTGAGTCCTCCGCGACCGTTCTCGCGGTCAACGAAGGTTCAGTTCGCCTGAAGCGACTGACTGACGGGAAGGTGATTGAGGTGCCGGCCGAGTTTCAGGCTTATACGTCGATCGACGAGCAAAACGGGTTGACCCTAACGAGTCGCCGCTCAGCAACGTATTCCTGGCAAGGTGACTTAACCAGGGATGTAATCTGTGGCAAGTGGGTTTCCGAGCTAGAGGTCGTGGCCGCTATTCTAAAGAAGGCTGTCGTCAGCGGCACGATGACCGAAGCGAAGGCCATCGCCGAATACAAGGCCGCGGCGGACCTCGGTGACGAGCGTGGAGTTCTGTACGCAACCCCTTGGCTTGTGAAGCACTCGAAGTCGGGCACCGAGGCGAATGTATCGCACCTGGTGGTGATGAAGGTGGCGCGTCGACAGAAAGGCCCGGTTCTCATCGACGGCGGCAGCAAGTTTCGCGTCCGGGGCCGGGTTGAACCGTCGTCGGCTCATGTCACTTTCGGCTTTACCGCACACGCCCTCGGCGGAGGCTTCGCAGGAAAATACTCTACCACTCGCGCGGTCAAAATGGCCAACGTCGGCGGGGATTTTGACATCGAGATTCCGCTATCGGAGTTCCATTCGATGGCCAATGCAAAGAGTCCGTCCAAGAAACAGTGGGCGACGTCTCCGGTCGGCCAAGAGCTTGTCGAGTGGTGGTGCTCGACGACGGGCAGGAACGTCAGCCTTGCGGTCACGCATGTCGAGTTTCTGGGATCGGCATCGACGCCCTAAAACCGGTTCAGTGAAGACCCGGCCCCCACGGACATTCACTGCTGTCGTTATCCTCGGCTCTCGTCAGCTTTTCGCCACGACCGCATTGCCAACGTCCGGTAACTGCGGTCGGTGTATATGACCGAGGCGAGACAAGCGATCTGCAATCCATGCGGCACTCCGACTGACGTAGTGTCCCAGAAGACGTATGGACGACCTGAGACACGCCATCAAGCCACCGAATCATGAGACGCGTTTATTCCAAGCCAGGCGTGACGGCGAATTGTGACAGACGGGTAGCCGCGGCGAGGCACCGTGGGTTCAGAAAGGCTCGAGCCAGACGGAGAATCCAGCCGGGGCACCGAACGATTTCGCTGGGGAATTGTTGGTAGGTGGAAACCAGCGTGTAAGTAAAGTGATGCGCTCGTCGGCTTCGAGACTCGCGGCACCGTCGACTCCCAATTGCTCTTCTCGATACGAGGCGCGACTGGCCATGCAACGGGCGACCTCGGGAGTGAGTACACAACAGGTGTAATGCCTTCCAAGCGAGATTCCCAGCAGTTCACGGTTGTTCTTGCGGAACGTTTCGACGATCAGGGTCGTTTCTCCGTCGCCCCGCAAGCCGAAGTGTTGTGAGCAACCTGGTGCTGCCGAGGTGGTTCGCGGAGTGCTCGCCTCGACAATATTCCCCACGTCGACATGAAGAGCATAGCGACGCCCCTTGGGCAGATACACTCGCCATGTCCACCGACCGTGCGCAAATGAGGGAGTGGCTAGGACACATACGCGCTCAGGATCGCCCAATGGAAGTTCTGGAAGTAATTGCTGTGTTGAGTGAAGTTGACCACTGAGCCTGGCGAGTTCCGCCTGGTAGAGAGACTGTTCTTCATGATGACGCCAGCTCTGTAATATCAGCGCCAGGCTCATCGCCACGAAGGCAGTCAACATGAGCAAATCGCGAACAGACAAGCGAAGCCATTTTTTCACGAGTGTCGTCCGAATCTGAACGTGACCAGTACCTCCAAGCGATTGCCTGCGAAGGCGGCGAACCCCCTTCTTCGCTGGAGCATATTCGGCATGAGTTCGGGCATCAACGTGGTCTGATCGCCGAACAACGAACGGACTCCAATCGAGCGGCATTGAGCCTCTTCGGGCGTGTGATCCGGACCGATCGCGCGAATCGCTTTCGACCGATCCAGCATAGCTCCTCCGGAACCATCATCATACTATGAAGAACGCTCTTGAGCCTATCCGTCCTCGAGAACAACGAAGGAAAAGCACGGTTGAAGAACGGAGAGAATTGGGTCGATCGAGAGGCGGAATACTCATTGCGGACTTTCGTACGGATCTTGCGGCGTGAAACGAAATAAGAATGGGAGCCGCCATGCGAAACAGGGTTATGGGTCTTCGGGCCATCGCACTCACGATGAAGTACGTATCCGCGGAAGAGTTCCACGGCATGAGTTTTGTCAACGATGGGACGATTCGTGTGGGAGACCAACCTGAATCTTGGCGGCGTGATCACGCATGTCACCCCGTCGAATTCGCACGAAAACATCATCAACAGCCACGACGGGGGGTCGCCAGGTGCAAATGTCCTTCTATTCGCGGCCAACGCCGTTCGCTCCAAACGGCAAACAACCCCACTCAACCTGGCATTTCTGGGGTCGAATCCGATCCAATCCGGTGACTGTTTCGGGAATCGATCGAGAGTCGTCGCTCATGAAAACGACGAGAACAATCCGTCTGCACGACCTTGGCGTAAATCGGCCCCCATCGCAAAAACACGCCCTTCCGGGACAACCGTAATGTGGGATCGCGGGGCTTCTTTCGTACCGAAGTATCTTCTCTTCATCCCCTTTTTCCACTGAGAGATCGTGCAGCGGCTGTTTGAACTGTGGAAGGGAGTCCCTGGAACAGCTTGGCAAGAGGAGTCACCCTCG
>CAZFWV010000422.1:0-5645 GCA_964522605.1 uncultured Pirellulaceae bacterium | reverse complement strand
CCTAAAGAATGTAGCCGAAGTCGTGAGACTTCGGAGGTTCGTGCGAACATCCAAAGTAAAATTGTACCGCGCCTTCTGTCTTCGGCCGAGTATCTGCTGAAGCGTGGTCGTCGGCCGATGACTCTCATCGGTTTCCGCACTTCGAGAGGGAGCTGATCGGCCAAAGGCCAATTTCATCGTCGCCTGGGGCACCGCCGTCGGTTGTTACACAAGAGTCGAGCGGGACCAAGGATCAAGAAGAGGAACCGCGGATCGAACGGATAAAGCGGATGTCCGCGGATCTGTCCGTGCCGATCCGTCCCCTCCGTCAAATCCGTGGTTACTTCTCCACCTTAAGTCCAACCTGAACGCAGTGGTATTCGCTCAGAATCGTCCGACAAAACCGGATTGGCCTTGCAGAACATGGTTCGTTCGATCGTGTTTGCAGCGGTAGGCCGGGAGACCCGCGTACAACTCGGTGACGCACCGCGCGCAAATCGTCGCCAATCTACGGCCCCCGAGTTGGACCATGCTCGCCGTGACACTCGAATTCTGGCAAAATAGAGAGAGTCCGTTTCCGCCGGAGCCTCACGCGACCGCCCGATCAAGCGGTCCCCGCCCGAGGAGTTTTCATGATGAGCCGTCTGCTCTCGATCTGTGTCACGGTCGTCTTGATGGGCCCGAGTGCCGTGATGTTTGCCGAGCAAAGCGGGGAAGATGCTGCGCCCCTGCAGTGGATCTCGATTTCCGCGGACCAACCGAACACGATTGAATTCGCGGCCACTCCCGCTCGTTTTGTGCGTCTGGTGATTCGCCAGTCTCAATCCGGGCAGGCATGTATCGACGAACTCGAAATCTTTGCTGGAGCCGAACCGCAGAACCTCGCACTCACCGCCGCCGGAGGTCGCGCCAGCGCTTCTTCCTGCCTGCCCGGTCACGCGATTCATCAGATTGCTCATTTGAACGACGGCCGTTACGGCAATGAGCACAGTTGGATTGCCGAGACTGAGCAGGATCAATGGGTCCAGATCGAACTGCCAACGACCGCCGAGGTCACACGCGTCGTGTTTTCTCGCGATCGTCAGGGAGTGTTCCGCGATCGATTACCCGTCTTTGTAGAAGTCTGGCTCTCTGCCGACGGACAAACGTGGAGCACCGTTTGCCAGGCACGCGATGAACGGACGTGGATGGATCACGTGCTTACGACAACGCTGACCGAAGCGCAATCGTTCGATGATCTGGTCCGATATGCGTTCCTCTGTGAGCGACGCACATGGAATCGGGTTGATCCAGCGGAACCCACCGCGCGTGTGCTCGAGCAAATGGCCGGCTTGTTAGATCGGTTGGAAGCGAAGGGATTGGACGTTACATCCGAAAGAGCCGAGTGGCACGAGCTCAGTCAACGTCAACAGCAAGTTGGCTCCGACCGGGATGCGAAAACGGAACTCTATCTCTCCGCTCGTGTTGCGAAGCGCCAGTTGTTCCTCCGCGATCCGGATTTGGCCGCGATTGAGCGGATTCTGTTCGTTCAGCGTCATCCGTACGAACCATCGCACAACTACAGTGACATTCTCGATTCCAAATTCGAACCCGGAGGTGGCGTGTACGTTCTGGATCTTCCGCGCCGAGCGGGTCGGTTGCGGCCCGAGGAAGGTAAACGCTCGACGCTGTTTGACGCATCGAAAGGGATTGCCCGCGATGCGATGCCGGACTTTGACGGGACGACGGTTTACTTCGCCTATCGACCGGATGAGGCCGAGGCGGGGCCGGCAAATTGCTACTGGCATCTGATGTCTGTGCGGACCGACGGGAGTCGGCTGCGACAACTGACGGACGGCCCGTTCCATGATTACTACCCGTGTCCCCTGCCCGATGGAGGGTTATCGTTCATCTCCACGCGCTGCCGGGCGCGATTCTTGTGCTGGCGACCCCAGGCATTCGTGCTCTTTCGAATGGAGCCGAGCGAAGGGCCGGCGAGTATCCGACCGCTTTCCTTTGCGAATCTCAGCGAATGGGCGCCGTCCGTGATGCGCGATGGTCGAATTCTCTGGACGCGCTCCGAATACCTCGATAAGGGAGCCGATTTCGGCCATACCTTGTGGGCAATTCGTCCCGATGGTTCGCACCCGGAACTCGTATTCGGAAACAATACCCGCAACTGCTACATGAATGGCCGTGAAGTGCCGGGAACGAACGAACTGTGTTGTACTCTGATCTCGCACGGCGGTGACTTGAACGGGCCCATCGGATTGATCGACTTAAGCCGCGGGCCTTTTGATGAAAGTGCGATTACGAACATCACGCCCGATGTCGCTCCCCACTTTCATATGAGTTGGGCGCGAACCGAATGCTTCCGAGATCCCACGCCGATGACGCGCGACCTGTTTCTTGTCAGCCACGCGCCGCTCGATAAGTTTGGGTTGTATGTGATCGACCGCTGGGGGAATCGAGAGCTGCTCTATTTGGATCCGGCCGTTGGCAGTATGTGTCCGACCCCTTTGCATCCGGTCGAGCGACCTCCTGTCACCGCCTCCGAGACACATCCTGACGCGATCGACGGGATGGGCCAATTGGCCGTGATCGATGTGTACCAGGGATTGGAACCGACCGTGAAACGCGGGACCGTCAGGTACCTGCGCGTCTGCCAGGAAGTGCGTTCAGAATTGACCCAACTGGCCAGCGGCGCATTTCGCTCCGACCACGAGCCGTTCCAGGATTATTATGCGACACCTACACATCTCGTTTCCGGCCCCAACGGCTGGCCCACATATGTCGCCAAGGCCGACCTGGGAATCGTACCGGTCGATGAGGATGGCTCGGCGAACTTCTGGGCACCCGCCGGGAAAGTACTCTATTTCCAACTGCTGGACGAAAACTATAACGAAGTCCAGCGGATGCGCAGCGTGATGCAACTGCAGTCCGGCGAGCGACGCACCTGCATTGGTTGCCACGAGGACCGGGGGGCAGCGCCGCCATCGCGAATTGCGACCGCGCTGCTTCGCGAACCGCTCAACCTGCAACCGCCTCCCTGGGGTGCCAATCCCTTGTCCTATCATGAAGTCGTGCAGCCGGTCTGGGACGCTAAGTGCGTTAGTTGCCACGATGCCCAGGACTCGCAACAGATCAACTTGACCGCCGATCTGGACGTCGACGGCGTCCCCGCCTCGTATCGCACGCTGATCAGTCAGGGATGGGTGCATTACTTCGACTGTGCCTGGGCGCAAGAGCATGAAAAAGCACCGCCCATGACGTTCGGCTCACTCAAGAGTCCGCTGTGGACCATTCTCAACGCCGGACACTACGACGTTTCGCTGAGCGACGAGGAAATTCGCCGCGTGAAGACCTGGATCGACCTCAATTGTCCCCTTTGGGCCGATTATCAGTTTCGATCGGAACGTAGGTGAGGGAGAGAAGGGAGGCTGAAGGCTGGAGGTGGGAGGCGGGAGGTGATTCCGCGTTCTTCCGCGGCCTATTCCGCATTGTTCTAACCCCCCTTCAGGGAGCTGTGCCCGCCGGAAAGGCGCACGAAACGTGAATCACGTTTCATTCTGTGAACGCCTCTCTTGGTAAGGTGACCCGGAGATCCGGAAATCGGGTTGCAGATCTTGAATCGCCAGAAGGTTCATGTACTTTAGTACTTTGCATCGACCGTTGGAGCGGGTCCGATGTGGAACAGCTTGGTCGACGGATCGGTCCGGGGAGTGTTTTGTTCCATCCGAGAAGTGGCAGCGGTGATTGGTTTCGCAATTCGATGAGTCACACCTGTGGAGGAAATGTCCAATGAAGCATATCTCTGCCATCGCGAAATTACTGGCGTGCAGCTTCGCGATCGCGCTTCTTCTGTCTGCCGCGCCAGTCTGGGCCGGTAATATTCTGGATGTCGTGGAGACGGGTGGTGATAACGAGCCCACCGACACGATTCCGGCGCAATGGACGGGTCAGTCTTTCACCGTCTCAGTCGCCAACGAGCCGGTCCCAGGCGCCGTTGTAGGCGATACCTACACGGTCGGTGCGTTCGGCGATCTTTCGCCTGCCTTTGTGGATCGAAATCACCGCTATACAAACACGGATGCCGGAACGGAATTGTTTCCCATTCCCGCGTATCTGCTGGGCGGTGAATACATCATGTCGGGGAACGACAACCGAGATAATGCCAGCTATCGACTGGACGTCACGGTTGCGAATCCCTCGCGTGCATTCATGCTGATTGACAATCGTCTGCCCGACGGCGTCAACACAACCCCACCTCAGTTTGGCGCATCTGCCATGCAGTGGATCTTGGATGAAGGTTGGGCGGCAATGGCAACCGGGTCGAATCGCGCTGGCGATGCCCTGTTGCCGGACGAAGTTGGTCTCGACGAGGGAGCGGACGGCGGGATCAATCAGTACTACTCGGTTTACTACAAGGACTTTCCCGCTGGAACGTTCAGCCTGTTCCAGGCTGATAACGCCGGCCGCAACATGTATGGCGTCGTCGTGGTTCCCGAACCGTCATCGATTCTGCTGCTGACGGCGGCAGGGCTGATGATGGCCGGCATCATGCGTCGTCGTCGCAGTTAATTTATCTGCTGAGCGATTGCACTTCGATTGACTTCTTTAGCTCACGAAATTGCTCAGCATGGGTCGCCTTTCTTCGGAGGGGCGGCCCTTTTTTGATTCTGCAGCCTGCCCGTTCAGCCGTCTTTGGGCAGGACGACCTCGTACCCGCGATTTGCCTCGAGCTGGACTTGGGCAACTTGCTTGCGAATCTGGGCCGTGCCCTCCAGGTTGTGGTTTCCTTGAATGAGATTGCCACTGGATGGGTCCCCACCCAGGAGAATTCCGCCCACGGTTCGATTGTTGAGGATCTTGACGTTCTGGCAGGGCCCTCGGTTATTCTTGCGGAAGTCGTGGTCTGATTCGACAAAGATCGCGATGGCGCGATTGATACCAGGTTGTTTTTTGTCTTCCTGCGGCGGAACACGGATTTCATTGTCCTCGATCAACAGGCCGTCGATGCGTCCGGTCTTGTAGAGCGACAAATAGGCGTTTCCGCGATTGCCGCGTAAGACACTGTCGACGATTGCCGAGTTGCAGTGATTCTCGTGCATTAAGCCTTCGCCATCGTTGATGTAGTATTTGTGGTCGGCAGCCCAGTTGCGATAGACCTCGTAATCATTGTCTTCAACACGCCACCGATAGCCGCGCATCTGCACCGCTCGGTTATCGTTTGTGGAGCTGCCGCTCGTCTCATTGAGTCCAGTGTTTGTCGGCCGCCAGATGTCGCGGGGAAAGCGGACGACATTGCTGGAGCAAATCGTGCCGTCGCCGGTGAAGGCAATCGCCGTCCGGCCAGTGCAGTAGATGTAGTTCCCGTGAATCACGGCACCGTGCCGAAAGCCCCATGGATGAGATTCCGGTGTACCACTGGGTTCTTCACCGCCGGGTGCACCGATGCAATAGTCATTCACAGTGATGCCCGGTCGATTGTCGTAGTCGAAGACGACGTCGTATTCGATCGGTCCGCGCTCGTTTGTTCCACGTTGGATTCCGCGACTCTTCATCACGTAGCCTGACATGGTGAAGCTGTCACTGCTGGGAGCCAACCGATTTCGGGCAACCAGCACGTTCTCGGCGGACATCACGTGAATCGCAGCGAAGTGCCATTTCGTGAATCGCTGCCAGGC
>CAZFWV010000421.1:0-5712 GCA_964522605.1 uncultured Pirellulaceae bacterium | reverse complement strand
GAGTTGCTTCCGAGAGTTGCTTCCGACGCGGCCGTGCGAATATGGAAGGTCGGGAGGAGGCGACGGCCATTGTCACTGTCGAGCTTGAAGAGGATCGCATTGCCGGGCTCGCCCGCAGTCGGTGCATCCCCAGACAATGCACGGGTTGGCGACACTGTCGGGGCTTCACAACGTAGCACCCCCATTGACGCCGATATGTAGGTCACAGAAAATCCCCCACGAACTGAGTCAATCGCCAGATCGCACCTGCTTTGCGATCGTCCCCAAGGAGTTTATCGCAAGATGGCACTTACGCAAAAATGTATCGCCGAATTCTTCGGCACGTTTTGGCTGACGTTCGGTGGTTGCGGCAGCGCGGTCTTGGCCGCTGGTGTTGCGGACGTCGGAATCGGATGGCTGGGTGTGTCATTCGCTTTTGGCCTGACCGTGCTGACGATGGCCTACGCCATTGGGCACATTTCGGGATGCCACCTCAATCCCGCGGTTTCCGTGGGGCTTCTGCTCGGCAAACGTTTCTCGGCTTCCGAACTCGTTCCTTATGTGGTCTCACAGGTCGTCGGCGCAATCGCCGCCGCGGGCGTTCTGTACGTCATCGCAAGTGGGGCATCAGGGTTTACCCTGGAAAACGGCTTTGCCGCCAATGGTTACGGGGAGCATTCCCCCGGAAATTATCCGCTGATGTCCGCCCTCGTTGCGGAAGTCGTACTGACTTTCTTCTTCCTGATGATCATTCTTGGAGCAACGGACCGTCGAGCGCCCGCCGGGTTTGCACCGGTGGCGATCGGCTTGGGACTCACGTTGATCCACTTGATTGGCATTCCCGTCACGAATCTCTCGGTCAATCCAGCGCGGAGTACGGGGCCCGCTGTGTTTGTTGGAGGCTGGGCCATCGCACAGCTTTGGCTCTTTTGGGTCGCCCCAATCATCGGTGCAGGGGCAGCAGGTTTGGTTTATTCCGCCATATTCAGCGACACCGACGAACGCAAGGCTTGATTGTTTTTCCAATGGGAAAAACGACCTCTGCCTCCCTTTTTAATCAACGGATTCGACGTGCCTTTTCCGGAAGGCTTGGGCAACGCGCGACGACGCCGGTGTGTTGCAGAGCGTGTGCTGTTTCACTTGCGGGAGATGCAGGGGACGCCCTGCGGCGCGCAACATGTGTGCGAATCCCTATGCTCGACGGTTTGACGGACGCATCCGGGATCGCCCTGAGGCGCCGTCGTCGAATGTTCGAGCGGATCGCCTATCGCTCCCGAACTGGCGAAGAACGGGTTCACGAACTGCGTCCAGTCGCCCGTCTCGCAGCAGGGGAAACAGAGTTTTTCTGAGTTATTTCCTCAAAGGGAGGCAGAGTTACTTCCTCCCTTCCTCCGGGGGAGGTTGCTTTGATCATTCGTTCCACACGCTGGCTGTCTAGCTTCGTAGTCTTGCTTGGCGCGACGACACTCGTGGCCCAGGAAGGACGGAATCTCAACCAATTGGAAATTCTCCGAGATCGCTACCCGCGCGCTTTCTTCTTTCGGGCCGCGGAGCAGGCGTGGAATGCAAATCGTTTTCCGACGTACAACAGTTGGGAACCTACCTTTCGCCGGTTGCAGGGCATTATGGGCAAATGCCTCGACGAAGAATGTCTCGGCCGCGAAGCACGCAATCCGGAGTTCTTCCGTCGATTCAAGGCTGCCGATCCCACGCAAGCCGTGTTGCTGCACTTTAACGGTAACGCGCGCGACCCTCGCTACCACACGGCCCGATATTTTCCCGGACACTGGATCTATCGTCGGGCATCGCCAATTACCAAAGACGTCCCTGCGGAATGGGGCGAGACCGTAATTCACGTGGATGATACGAGTTTGTTTCACCTGCACACAGGACGCTACGGCACCTCCAACGACGATATTGGGCTCTTCGGCCTGAAAGATGACGGTACGCATGATTGGCATCAGTGTGAGCACGTGCAATTGGTCGACGTCGATGTATCCGCCAGTACGATTACGGTCCGACGCGGATGCTACGGAACTCAACCACGAGCATTCGCAGCAGGAAGGTCTCGTGCCGCTGCTCATGCGGTGGAAGGACCGTGGGGTCGCGAGAACCACTTGATGTGGTTCTACAATTTCACCTCGCATTGTCCGCGCGATCCGCAGGGAAGGGCCTGTGCAGATTTGTTGATCGACGATCTGGCCGAGTGGTTTGGACCCGATGGGCCGCTGGCTGCTTTTGATGGAATTGAATTTGATGTCATGCACAACCAGACGCGCGGAGATACAAATGGTGATGGAGAAATGGATGATGGAGTGATCAACGGGACCAATGCGTATGCGATCGGTATGATCGAGTTTGCACGCGGACTACGAGAACGTATGGGAGAGAACTTCATCCTCCAAGGTGATGGAGCACTCGGCCCCGGAGGCATCCGCAGTCAACGGGCCTGCAGGATTTTGAACGGAATTGAGAGTGAAGGATGGCCGAATCTGAACGATTGGGAGTTCGACGATTGGTCCGGCGGACTGAATCGTCATTTCTTTTGGCAGGCTAATTCCCGTGCGCCGCATTTCAGCTACGTCAACCACAAATGGAATCAACCGATCCCCGGCCAACCCGGCGCGCAGAAGACACCGGATGTTTCCTTTGCGCGACACCGCCTGGTGTTTGCCGCATGCCAGTTCTTTGATGCTGCGATCTGTTACTCGTTCGCCCCCGCCAATGATCCCGATGGTCAGTTTGGCGTGTGGGATGAGCTGCGTTGTGGTGTTGACCAGCAAGTTGGATGGCTCGGGCGACCCTTGGCACCCGCCGTGAGACTCGCGCGCAGCGCGCCAGACCTGCTGCGAGGGCAGGGCACGGGGCCAAGCTTGAATGCGCGGATTGCTGGCCAAGTCACCGCCCAGTGGGCAGACAATGGGATGGTGATCGCAAACCCCGATCCTCGAGCCGAAGAAACTCGTTTCACCATACGCGATGTTCCGACGAATGGCAGCGACCTCTACGTCTCGTTGGAGATGTGCGCGGAGCCCCTCCACGGGTATCCGCGCGAGATGCCCCGTTTCGCCCAACTCGGGATTTCGGGCGGCATCATTGACTTGATGGCGCAGAATCCGCGTGAAATCGGCATGAAATTGCGGGGGACACCGAGCGAATCCCCCCTGGATCCAGCAAGCGGAGCCAGCTTCCACGAGGGTCCGCGCACGATCGCTGGGCAACAACGAAAAACGTTCTTCGTCCATCCGCCATTTCGGCGGGGTACCGGCTATTCGTTCTGGACACAACAAGCACACATCGCCGAAGACCGTGAGCTTCGATTCAATATCGGGATGGGCCCCAAGAGTCCGGAGCGATCTGACGGCGTGCAATTCGAGGTCCACGTCGCCGAGATTTCGCACGAAAGAACGGGACCTTACAAAGAGTTGTTTCGACACACAACAAACCAGCACAAATGGAGTGCGCATGCGATTTCTCTAGCACGCTATGCCGGAAAAGACCTTCGGTTCAAATTCGTCGCCGACTGCGGGCCCCATGATGATGCGACGACTGATCACGCGCATTGGGCCGAGGTACAGATCGTGCGTACAGGGGCGACCGAAGCCGAGATCACGAAAGGGACGCCGCTGATGACGTGGGTCACGGACCGACCATTTCCAGCGGGCTTTTATTTCTGGAACGTTCGGTCAAAGACCGTGGATGTGTCGATCGAAGTCGAAGGTTCGGAACCGGTCGTCATTCGATCCTTGACTGCGCATGCACATCCGGACGCGATCTACCGTGAGTTCGATCGTGGCATCGTCCTGGCGAATCCTGGGCGACAACCCTTTACATTTGACTTGCAGCAATTAACGCCGGGAAAGACATATCGTCGCATTCAAGGGGTCGTGACGCAGGATCCACAGACCAACAATGGCCGACCTGTCGAAAGGCCTGTGACGCTCGATGGGCGGGATGGGTTGTTTCTGCTTCGGGCCGAGTGACCCACGATCAGGTGTTTGGGCGGATTCGCTCCGCGATTCTGTTTCGGTCCGAGGCGGTCGTTACTTCCTCGCGCAAGACGGCCCGCGTGAGACGGGCCGCGACAGATCAGCCGGCACGGGGTTGGCGGAGACGCACGACGGGCAGGCACGATTGGAAAAATGACCTCTGCCTCCCTTTTTGGATGAACGGCTTCTGCTTGCCTTTTTCGAGAGGCTTGGGCAACGTGCGACGACATCGGTGTGTTGCAGAGCGTGTGCTGTTTCACTCTCGGGAGATGCAGGGGGCGCCCTGCGGCGCGCAATATGTGTGCGAATCTCCAATGCTCGGCGGTCTGACGGACCATTCGGGGATCGCCTATCGCTCCTGAAATGGCGGGGGGCCGATCCACAAACTGCGTCCAGTCGCTCGGTTGTCCGTCTCGCAGCAAGGGAAGCAGAGTTTTTCCTGATTTATTTCCTCAAAGGGAGGCAGAGTTACTTCCCAGGGACGAACTAGAGATGCAGCAGGTCGTCGGTCACTTGCGAAAGAGGCTGTTCATTGCGACCTGTGCGATATCGGACAGATCGAAATCCCCATCCGCATCCTGGTCGAGTAATTGACCCAACAGACCGCCGCCGTGTTGCTCCAGTTGATCGTGCTCACGACGTAGCGAATCTTGCAGCGATCGGTGATCCATCCCCTGGCTTTGCTGATGCTTCGCGAGTCCCGCAAGGACGATGGGAGCCAGCATCTTCATCAGCTTGCTGACCATGGCTGGATCAAGCCCGGAAGTCTGGCTGACATTCCGTTGAACCCGTTCCTGCTTGTTCCCCAGAATCTGCTTCAGCACATCTTCGCTCAGTCGAGGCTGTTCATACCGCTTATTGTGCAAGTAATCGTGGGGGTCTTCAACAACACTTCGGTCGGCATGATGTTTCAGGATCTCCGACAAATCCGGTGATCCTTTCTGCTGACTTCCAACGCTTCGGGACAGCGCACCAATCAGCACGGGCAGGGCGGCGCTGATCGCTGTCTTTGTCGTCTCTTCATCTGAGTTCAGATGTCGACTCATTTGGGCGAGATTGTCGCCACCCAAGTATTCCGACAGGGATTCCAAGATTGATGCCATTTTCATTCCTTTCCGTCATGAAAGCAGGGACGAGATCTACGTCGCCCTTTTGAAAAATCCGATCAGGATCAGCAAGATCACCGCGCCGATCGTTCCACCGGCAATCTCGTTGAGTATGGGAGAGTTCAACAAGTTGAGGTTGCCGAATAGGAGTCCGAAAACGAGTGCTCCGATGGCTCCCACCACAATATTGCCGACAGCACCAAAACCATGTCCCTTCACGATCTGGCCAGCTAGAAAACCGCAGATCGCACCAATCAGCAAAGCAATCAGTAACCCTGTCAAATTCATACATGGTCCCTTTGTGAAACGTATTCAAACCACCCAAAGATCTGCACGCCGCGATTTTGGGCATATTCGATCGCACGTAACGGGTCGGCCACCGGTACGTAAGCTCGCCGCTCCGAAGCGTCACCGGGCCGATGGCGAACAAGTTTGAAGGGATTAATGTCCACCAGACCTTTCTGCTCTAGCGTGTGCGGAGGCAAGGACAAGGGCCCCGACGTGGAGCGCCGTGCGATTCATGCTTTACTCGTTGTGAACACCTCCAAGAAAGGTCGCATGGACATCGGGAGCGAACACCAACGTGTTTGGCCACCCCTATCCCCTTCTTTGGGGGCCGCAGGCCGAAAGTTAGCACC
>CAZFWV010000420.1:0-5733 GCA_964522605.1 uncultured Pirellulaceae bacterium | reverse complement strand
GCGCGCTCCGCCCTCTCCAGGCCTGCCGGCCTGACTCTCCCAGAGGGAGAGTGAATTCTCTATCGAAACGCCTGCAAAACCAACCCTTCTAAGCTGCACGACCTCCGAAACGGGGCGAGGGGAGCCAGAGTAGATCGGGTCCGCTACCGACGAGCCTGTCAGATTTTCAACAGGCCCGCCTCGCCCTCCCGACAGACGATCTCAAATCGGGAACTTGTTCTTGAGCCGTCCCTAAGTCGTACCCCAGTGAGCCGCGCTTTGCAACGTGGCTACGGATGGTCGCACCGGGTTTCGTCCATCCGGCCGCCTTGAAGCGATCCTACCGACCCGGATAATGGGCTGCTCAGGAGACTCGCATGCCCTCATGTCCCGAATGGGTTCGTCAGGTTCGTCTGCAATTCCCCGCGCTTCGGCGCCAGGTGCAGGGACATCCCGCGGTCTACCTGGACGGTCCCGCGGGAACTCAAGTCCCGCAATCTGTGATCCAGGCGATGGGCGACTATCTGATTCGCTGCAACGCGAACCATGCGGGATGTTTTCCCACGAGTCGGGAGAGTGACGAGTTGCTCCAGCAGGCGCACGAGGCGACCGCGGAACTGTTGGGCGCCGGGGATCCAGGGACGGTTGCGTTCGGCCTGAACATGACGACTCTGACGTTCGCGTTATCCCGGGCGCTCGGCCGGACATGGCGGCACGGTGACGAGATAGTCGTGACGCGTCTGGAGCACGATGCCAATTTCACCCCCTGGGTTCTCGCGGCGCGCGACGCGGGTGCGGTCGTCCGCTATGCGCCCATTCGCAGAGCCGACTGTACGTTGGATCTGGACCAATTGCACGACTTGATCAACCCGCGCACGCGTCTGGTCGCCGTCGGCTGTGCCTCGAATGCAACCGGGACGATCAACCCGGTCCAGCAGATCTGCGCTTGGGCCAAACAGGTCGGTGCATTGAGCTTTCTGGATGCCGTTCATTTCGCTCCCCACGATCTGATCGACGTGCACCAATGGGACTGTGACTTTCTGGTCTGTAGTGCCTACAAGTTCTTTGGGCCACACGTCGGCATCCTGTATGGGAAACGGGAGATACTCGAACGACTCGAACCCTACAAGCTGCGGCCTGCTCCGGATGATCTGCCGGGCCGATGGATGACCGGAACGCAAAGCCATGAGGGAATCGCGGGAACACGGGCGGCGATCGACTATTTGGCTGAACTGGGTCGGACGCAGTCGAGTGAACCTTCGTTGTCTCGCCGTGAGGCGCTGCGTGTTGCATACTCGATGATCCGGGAATACGAGTCCCATTGCATTCGGGCTCTGCTGAACGGTCTGGCGGCCCTGCCCGACGTCAAAGTCTGGGGGATCACAGACCTGGATCGATTGGCCGATCGCGTGCCGACGATTTCATTGACCCACGCGCGACGCCGACCCGCCGAACTGGCCGAAGCCTTAGGACGCAGCGGGTTCTTCGTCTGGCATGGGAATTACTATGCGCTGCCGCTAACGGAGGCCCTGGGTCTGGAGCCCGATGGAATGCTCCGTGTCGGATTGGTGCACTACAACACGCCCGACGAAGTGGACCGCTTCTTGCAAGCGTTATCAGCCTTTTGAACTGGGAGACTCGCTCGATACCCGAAAGGCGTTAAACCGCAACAGTGAGCGCTGAGGAAATGGTGCTCATCCCGTTTTTTGATCGGGAGGAAAACGAATGAAAGTCGTGATTTGTCCGGACTGCGAGCAGATGGGAGCCCAAGCGGCTCGTGATGGTGCCAATCGCATTCGCGAAGCGATCGCCCAGCAGGGGGAAGCGACGATTGTGGTCGCCACCGGGGCGTCGCAATTCACAATGCTCCAGCATCTCGTGCGCGAACCGGAGGTGGACTGGCAGGTCGTCAGCGCATTTCACCTGGATGAGTACTTGGGAATGCCCATGTCGCATCCGGCCTCCTTTCGTCGCTACTTGAAGGAGCGTTTTGTCGATCACGTTCCGTTACGGAAGTTCCACTTCATTGACGGAGAAGCCCAACCGGCCGATGCGGAATGCGAACGATTGGCGCAGCAGATCCGCGCAGCCCGGATTGATGTGGCCTTTATCGGCATCGGAGAGAATGGTCACCTTGCCTTCAACGATCCACCTGCGGATTTCGAGACGGAGCGACCGTATCTGCTCGTGGAATTGGACGAAGCCTGTCGACGGCAGCAGTTGGGGGAAGGCTGGTTTCCCACGCTCGACGATGTACCCCGTCAGGCCATCAGCATGTCCGTGCGGCAGATCCTCCGCGCCCAGACGATCGTGTGTACTGTGCCCGACTTGCGGAAGGCGGACGCGGTGGTTGCTGCGGTGGAGGGGCCCATCACACCGGAGGTCCCGGCGTCGATCCTGCAGGAGCATCCAAACGTCACGCTCTACCTCGACCCGCCCGCCGCGTCTCGGCTGCGACAATCCTCAACCTGACACGCGTCATGGACGGCGCGGCGCGGGGGGGGCCGGACCGAAATACGGCGGGGAGATGCCCACGTCAAACGCCGTGGGCATGGCGGGTCGTTGAGGAAGCGTGACGGGGGCTGGCATCAAGACAGATGGGGGAAGAAAGGGCATTCCGTGGGGCAGCCCTGCAGTCGGCTGCATCGGCGATCCGCCGGCCACGGGCCCCATCGGCGATGGGTAGGTGGGGCCAATCGGGAGGACTGCCGAGGGAGTCGTCGGCAGTCCCGCTGGAAACGTGGGAAGCATCGCACCGGCGGGATTCAGTCGTTCGCGCAACTCAATCACGAGGTTCTCGCGGCTGACCGCGTCCAACTGAGGAGTGACGGTGGGATAGCCGGACGCGACGGTCGAAGGGACGATTTCGGCTTTTTCATATCGCGGCGGCGCGGCGGCGGATCGGGGCCCGATTCCCGTTAGGGTTTGGTCAAACGAAGGCAGTTCCGGCCCCAAAGGATCTTCGAATAGCGGTGGCATCGGTGGCAGATCGCCCGTGTACGTCAGAACATTCGCCGGCCCGATCGGCGCATTCACGACGGAATGGAAATCGTCACGATTCAGGGGCCACAGGCTGATCGATGGGGGCCCCCAGGAACCAACGGATGGGGTCAGAGGGAGCAGGGAAGTTGATCCGGACCCATCGGCTGGTGGAAACGTTGCGTTCCCGGGAGCCAGCGGATTGGGATACGGCACGGCAGGCAGCGCGCGATCGATCCCATCCAAGGCGTTGGCGGGGGAAGGAACCGTGCCGTCCGATTGCGGCCGCGAAGCAGCGGGCTTCGTCGACTGCGGTACCGAAGGCTTGGTCGGGTCTTCCGCAGCGGAACTCGCTCTTGTCGGCGCGGGAGCCTTCTTTTCGGTGGCGGAATCGTGTCGACGCGAGACCTTGGTCATCGGTCGGTGAGACGTGTCACGCGTTGGCTGGGGGAGCATCCACGAGACGAGGCCTAGCAGGATCAGGACGCTCAAGCAGAGTGCGAGCAGGCCGATCCGCTGCCGCGTGACACCTTCGGTCCGAGGCCAAGATCCCAGGACGCCTCGCTCCCACGAACCCGACGCACGGCGACGCGTTCCGGGATCTTCTGCGGGGCGACGCCGACTCGGCGCCGTCACGATCGTGGTCTGGTTGATCCAGTCGTTGCCGACGTCATCCAAGCTGAATCGTGCCGGAAAATCGTCGTAGGTCGCCCGCTGCAAAGGATCAATCAAGACCTCGTAAATGCGGCGGATTCGCTTGAACTGCCATTCCGCCTGCGGGTCGTCGCGGTTCAGGTCCGGGTGATATCGACGAGCCTGGGCAAGAAAGGCTCGCCGAATCTGATCCGGCGTCGCCTTGGGCGAGACGCCAAGGAGATCATAAAACGAGCCTGTCTTGCGGTGAGTCATGATGCGATCCCACCCGGAGCGGACGCGGGAGCCTGAACCACTCGGCCCTCGTGCTGCGTTCCAGCTTATTTTTGGGTGTCTGGGGTCGGACGAAGTGAGCCCCCAGACCGCGACTTCCTGGGACTTCGCTGCGCTCAGCCACCAGCCACCCAACCCTCATTCTTCGCTGTAACAGAGCACTAGCCTTTTAATTATCTACCGTACGCAGGCCCTGCCGGAAGGGTCAAGCGCCCGTCAGGGACCGAAATCCGCACCTTCGCCGATGATCGCCCGGGCTGCGGCCTCCAGACGGCGCGCCACTTCCGGATGATCGTCGATCTGATCGTTATTTTCCCCCGGATCCTTCGCCAGATCGAACAGCTGATAGGGGCGTCGGAATGGTTTGCCCGCCGGGGCCTCTCGACCGCCCGATCCATCGCCCAAGACCAGCTTCCATTGTCCGTCGCGGATCGCGAACATGCCATTGGCCGAATGGTGAATGATGGGAGGACGAGTCTGCGGTTGTCCCAAGAGCGACGGCAGAAAACTATGGCTGTCCATCGCGCTCTCCGGCCGTTCGACTCCGAGCAGATCCGTGATCGTCGCCATTAGATCGACCAGGCACACGGGTGTGCTGCACGACGATCCCCCCGGGATTTGCCGAGGCCAGCGGACGAGCAGCGGCACGCGGTGGCCTCCTTCCCAGATGTCTGCCTTGGTCCCGCGCCAGGGACCGTTCGCGGTGTGGTGCGCGGGACGATAGGCCTGCACGGTGGAATCCTCAACGTGATCTCGGCCGTCCCGGCGAAACATGAAGGATCCATTGTCGCTGCTGTAGAACACGAGCGTATCTTCGCGAACTCCCGCCTCGTCCAACGCCTGAAGAACGCGGCCCACGGATTCATCGACTTGGACCAGGAAGTCCGCGTACGGTCCGAGGTCGGTTCGCCCGCGATAACGAGGATGTGGCAGCACCGGCTTGTGTGGCGCAGTCAACGCAAAATAGAGAAAGAACGGAGTGGAGCGTGCCGCCTGCTGCTGGATGAATTGCACGGATTGATCCGTCAGGTGGTCTAGACAATCTTCCATCGTCAGTGCCCGCGAACGGGGCCCAGCACGAAGGAACGCGGGAAATGGTTGCGCTGGTTGCGCGTCGACGTCCGGTTCCGTGACCCGTCCGTCACGCAAGTACACATAAGGAGGAAAGTCGAGCGACGCAGGAATGATGTAGGACGATTGGAATCCAAGTTGGTTGGGGCCGTGGCGGATCGGCTGCTGATAATCAATCGCTTGACGATCCAGTTTGCGAATGAAGTCCAACCCGAGATGCCATTTGCCGACGATCGCCGTGGTGTATTGATGATCGCGCAGGACAGAAGCGATCGTCGCCTCGCCCTGGTCAATCAACGGCGGCGAGTAGCCGTCAAGGACGCCCCGTTTCAGTCGAGTGCGGAAGCAGTATCGACCGGTCAGCAGGCCGTAGCGTGTCGGTGTGCAAACAGCGGAAGGGGAATGGGCGTCGTGAAAAACCATGCCCGATGCGGCCAGCGCGTCCAGGTTGGGTGTCGGAATTCGCGATTGTGGATTTATCGCTCGGATGTCACCGGAGCCCATGTCGTCGGCCAAGATGAAGACGATGTGTGGCGTTCCGAGCTCGCTTGCGGCGGGCAGGCGAGTACTCCCCAGCGAAACCAGAACCAACGTTGTCAAGGCAGCGATTCGCTGCCACGACAGAGCAACAGCGTACGATGGCGGATGGTGGATTCGTATCGCAGCGTTTAGACCGGTCGGTTGGGGGCGGGCTGTCTGCACGTGGTCGACTCCTTGTGGAAAGCGACGGTCAACGTAGGCCGACTTGTCTCAAGTCGGCAATTCCGGAATATTCGC
>CAZFWV010000419.1:0-5735 GCA_964522605.1 uncultured Pirellulaceae bacterium | reverse complement strand
GGATCGTCAGAGAATCAACATCGCATCTCCGTAGCTGAAAAAGCGGTAGCGTTCCCGGATCGCTTCCTGATAGGCACGGCGCAAGAGCGGATCGCCTCCGAGTGTCCGAACTAGAATGAGCAGCGTGGAACGCGGCAGATGAAAGTTCGTGAGCAACGAGTCGACGATACGGAATTGGTACGGCGGCCGAATGAACAGCTCCGTTTGCCCGGCCCAGGCGGTCAATGGTCCGGTGGCCGCGGCCGTTTCGAGAATGCGCACGGTGCTCGTCCCCACAGCAACCACTCGGCCCCCTCGCCGTCGGGCGGCTTCGATCTGGTCCACCGCACCATCCGTCACGATGCCCGACTCGGCATGCATCTGATGCGCCTCGATCCGATCGCTCTTAATCGGTCGAAAGGTGCCCAAGCCGACGTGCAGGGTCACGCGGGTAATCGTCACGTCGTTCTGTTCGATTCGTTGGAGCAGCTCCTCGGTCAGATGCAAGCCGGCCGTGGGCGCGGCCACCGACCCCGGGTGATTGGCATAGACGGTCTGATACCAGCGCAGGTCGTCGGGCACCATCTGCCCGCCGCGGATGTAATGCGGAAGCGGAACGCGCCCAATGCGCTGGAGCAGTTCCCAGGTTGACTCATCGGTCTGCGGTCGCGCCGCCCAGATTCCTTCCTCCATCCGCGTGAGCAGCTGCAGCGCGACTGCGTCCTGGGCGTCTCGATCCACCAGCATGATCCGCTCGCCCGGCTGCAACTTGCCGCGCGTTTTGCACAACAGTTGCCAGTTCCCGCGATCGTCGGCGGAAAGAAACAGACCATGCCATCGTCCGCCGGTGGAAGTCCGATAACCGACGAGTCGGGCCGGTACGACGCGTGTGTCGTTCACGACCAGACAATCGCCCGCGGCAAGCCAGGTCGGAAGGTCGCGGATGTGAGAATGTTCAATCTGGCCCGACGCGCGCTGAATCACCATCAGTCGAGCGTCCGCCCGGTGAGCCACCGGACGCTGCGCGATCAGCTCCTCAGGCAGGTCATAGTCGTAGTCAGCCAGATCAGTCATGGATGATTCTGCAGATCGACACCTTCCGGGCCATTGTTGGTCGTCCTGGCACACGCTGGACTCAGTCTCGCTTGATCGATCCGATTCGTAAAGCACTGAGCGACACGGCACCTGGGAAATGAACGGCGGTGACTGCGGCGACACGGATGGAAAACTCTCCCGGGGCGATGTCCTGAACCACCGGAAGCTGGGTACAAAAACCCAAAGCGCTAGTCTCGAAGTCACACGTTTCGCCAGTCCGTAGCCGAATTCGTGAGAATTCGGAGGCTTTGTCGGCGCGCCGCCCCTTGTTCGAAACCTCCGAATTCTCACGAATTCGGCTACGAGCAACTTCTACGACCCGCTGAAAAGCTTTGAAAAGCGTCCGCCAAGGGGGCGCCGCGCGGCCTTTGGAAGGTGCGGTGCGCGACCGGAAAAAAGTTTTTGGAGAAGCCAAAGGGCACGTTTTCCGAGGGTTTCCGCGCGTTCGCCTGCGGACCCGAATTTGCTGAGAACAAATCGTGTTGACGCGAGGCGGAATGTGGATATGCTTGGGCATTAATGGGAGTCAGTGGGAGCGAGTGGTGATTCATGCTGTTGACCGGGACCTTTCCGAGGACCATGGACGAAAAACAGCGAGTTGCCATCCCAAAGCGACTCCGCGACGCGTTGCAACCCAGTGATGATTTGCTCGCCTTGTATGTCGCACCGGGAACAGATGGTTCGCTCGCCCTGTACACGGAGGAGTCTTTCTCGCGTCTTGCCGCTCGCCTCGCGGCCAGCCCCCCGACCGGTCAAGATGTGCGTGCGTTTAGTCGCTTGTTCTATTCGCAGGCACAGCGGGTCGAGCTGGATCGCCAGGGACGCTTGCGGGTACCGCCCGAATTAGCGCTGCTCGCCGCCTTGGAGAAAGAGGTCATCCTGGTTGGCGTTCAAGATCACCTGGAGCTTTGGGACCGTGAGCGTTGGCAGACCTACCTGGGACAGCGTCAGGCCCATTACGACGAATTGGCAGAGAAGGCCTTTTCCTCACCTGCCTGAAAGGACTGAAATCAAGTTATGCAGAACGTCCGTCCGTTTGTTCGCCCTCGCGCGGTAACGGAGGCGATCGGGTCGCGGCCACTGACCTGACGCCGGCCTCTCAGACGCTTCGTCTGTGAGGTCAATGACCGCGGGTCAAGAGCACGGAATGCTGTTGGCCGCGAACGCCGGCTGCCTTGTCATCCCGCAGCGACAAGGCACCAACTGGCAACTACCCCTTCGGGCGCACGGATGTGCCCGGGGTAGTACGCCAGCTCCGATTGGGATCCGGATGACGCACGTCCCTTCGCAACATATCCCGGTTTTGCCGGCAGAAGTTCTCGAGCTGCTTGACCCTCCTGTGGGTGGTGTCGTCGTCGACGGCACCGTCGGTGGGGGTGGTCACCTGCGAATGCTCAGCCAGCGAGTCGGACCGGATGGACTCGCCGTCGCGATCGATCGCGACCCGGAGGCGATCTCTCGATTGGAGTCGGCGGCGGAACCTTGGGTGTCCCGGGTCCACTTTGTCTGCGGCAGCTACGCCGATCTGCCAGAGATCCTGCAGGATCTGGGCCTCTCTGCCGTCGACGGCGTGCTGCTGGACCTCGGCATCTCCAGTGACCAGCTCGCCGATCCCACGCGCGGCTTCAGTTTCCAGGTTGACGGTCCTTTGGACTTACGCTTCAATCCGCAGTCCGGCGAGCCGGCGTGGAGTCTGATCCAGCGACTGCGCGCGGAAGAGTTGGCTGATCTGATCTACGCGTACGGAGAGGAACGCCGCAGTCGCCGGATCGCCCGGGCCATCGTGCAGGCCCGACAAACGCAACAAATTCGCTCTTCGGCACAATTGGCAGAAATCATTCGCAAGTCGATGCCCTATCGCAGCCGAAAGGAGAGAATTGATCCGGCAACGCGGACGTTTCAGGCGTTGCGGATTGCGGTGAACCAGGAGTTGCGGGGGCTTGAGACCGCACTGCAGGCCCTTCCGGATTGCGTGCGGCCCGACGGCAAGGTCGCGATTATCAGTTTCCACTCGTTGGAGGATCGACGCGTCAAGCAGGCCTTCCGCGACGATCCGCGATGGAAACCGGTGACCAAAAAGCCGGTTCGACCGGGGCAGGATGAGATCGAACGGAACCCGCGGAGTCGCAGTGCCAAGCTGCGCGTTGCACGCCGGATGGAGTCGGCCATTGCCGATTGGAAGGAGTCGAGGTAAATGTCCCGTCGATCTGCCGTATTTCGGCTCGCATTGGCCGCCCTGTTGGTGCTTCCGTGCCTCCTGTTAATCTTCCGTCCCGCAGACACGTCCCCCAGTCCGGCGTTCGAGGACGAGTTGCCGCTGCGCCCCGCCGTTCAGCTATCGCGGGAATCCAAACCCACGATCGTGAAGCCGAACGAAGACTGGATGGACGGTTCGAATCCCCACGAGGCCCACCTGCCCGGGGACACAACGCGCGAACTCGACTCGGAGCCGACGGAAGTGCCCTTCCTGCCACCCCCGCTGCAAACAGCGGAAGAACGAGCCGCCGATCGACTCTGATTCTCTGATATGATCCGAGAATGGTCGAAGCTTCTTCACCCGAGCGAACACGTCTGAAGATCGTATCCGGCGGTCAGACCGGTGTGGATCAGGGGGCGCTCGAGGCCGCATTGGAACTCGGGCTGGACCACGGAGGCTGGTGTCCTCGGGGACGATTGAGCGAAGCGGGACCGATCCCAACCTGCTTCCGGCTAGACGAAACCGATTCGGCGGAATACTGGGTCCGTACGGAACAGAATGTCATCGACTCGGATGCCACGTTAATCCTCTTTCGTGACCAGATTCGGGGGGGCACCGCATTGACGCAGCGGATGGCGATCAAACATGGTCGTCCCTGCCGTTGCGTCGACCTGAATCAGACCCCTTCGGCACGGTCGGTGCAGCAGTGGCTGCAGGATTTGACCATCGGCGTGTTGAATGTCGCGGGCCCCCGCGAAAGCTGGTGTCCCGGGATCCAGAAACAGGCGCGCCGGTTCCTGCTGGACGTCTTCCGCCGCAAAAAAACTTCGGTAGAATAGGGGTCGATCGGGTTGCCCTCTGACCGAATGGGGCGGAGGTGCTGGGCCCGACGGCTGAGAAGACTTAATGACTTCGCACCTCTACGGAGAAGATGGACTCACCATGCGAAAACTAGGGCTCACCTCATTGGCATTGGCGTTGATCAGCTCCGGTCCCCAGGCTTGGGGCCATCCGGGCCATGGAATTACTCCCGAACCAAACGGCTTGGTCCATTATTTCGCGGAGCCGTTCCATCTGCTGCCCTGGATCGCTTTGGCCGTCGCCGCCTTCGTCATGGTTCGCCTGCTGCGTGCGGTCGGCGGAGCCGATCGGTCGTAGCGCTTGGTCACGGTTGAGCGCCCGATTGACCGCCCGCGAATCCGAATCTCGGTGCGTAAGCTGCTGGTTTGCGCGCTTGCAGGTTCGGAGAACCAGCGTAGCCGAATTCGTGAGAATTCGGGGAAGGAGTGTGTGGGTGGCCTCCTCGGTGAAGCGCGTCCGAATTCACGAATTCGGCTACGTGTCGAACCGCTTCGCATTCGTATGCATGCGTCGCTCTCCCGAACGCGAGGATGCCGCTCGACCAACACCGCTCAGAAGCGGTAGTTGGGATTCTCGGTGCTGAAATCCGTGTCGCTCAACCCAACGTTCAGCTGCACGTTGATGTACGTGTATTCCTCGATCAGCTCAGGCGGTCCTTCCGGAGATCGCGGCCAGTCGTAGGCCTCGTATCGGATCGGCATGTTCAACTCGTTGTCGAGGAAGATCCGCGCGACACAGAATTCGTATTCGGGTCGTCGGTCGAGATGTTTGACTTCCAACATCGTACAGACTCGATCCTTGACTTTCGCACCGTCGACCAGGCGAACTTCACAGTCCCCCAACCGTCGATCTCGACTTCCTTTCTCGATCAGCCGCTCTGTGAGCGTCTTGATCCCGATTTCGGTGATCGGGTAGCGATTGCCCCGCAGTGCGATCGCGCTGGTGGGAAGCAGTGACATCGTGGGGATAAAGCGTCCCTTGAAGCCGCCTTCGTGCGCGATCATCTTGCCGCTGTTGGCTCCCTCGACGTAGATCACTTCACGACCCTTCACCGAGTCGGGCTTGAGGAAACTCAGGTAGACACCGAAGGGAACCACCATCTGCCCGTCCTCGACCCGCTCATGACGGACCTTGCAGTGCATGAATTCGTACTCCAGCAATTCGCCCTGCACGCGTTCCCGCTTCACGAGCGTACAGGTGTAATCCCGGACGTTCTGTTCGATGTGGTCGAGCGACTTGCGGGCCATTTCCAACGCGGGGTCCAGCGGATGCGGTTCTTCTTCCGGCAGAATGGCCGCTTCAGGTCCGGCCAACGCATCAATCGGGACATTCGCCTTCACCGTCTTGGAGACGCGGTAGACCGGCTCGTGCAGCCCTTCCCGCTCCACGCGTTCAGCGTCCCGATCGGTCGCTTCGCCTCGCACCGCGGCACACGCAATCAAGAGCCATCCTGCTGTGAGAACGGCCGCGGTCAAGGTGATTGGGTCGAGTGGGATCGTCAGGCATGCCACGCGTTCCTGAGCCTGAGCCATGCTTCTGCCTCCTGCACTGTTGTCGGTAAGCATCTCGGGCGCGGGCACATTCCAGGTGGGGCGAAGCTCCG
>CAZFWV010000418.1:0-5752 GCA_964522605.1 uncultured Pirellulaceae bacterium | reverse complement strand
GTGCCACTGGCTTTGCCAGTGTTCAAACGGTGTGCCACTGGCTTTGCCAGTGTTCAAACGGTGTGCCACTGGCTTTGCCAGTGTTCTCTTGAGTCGAGGAAACGCACTGGCAAAGCCAGTGGCACCCAGCGGCAGGGCCGCATGTAGTAGGCTGGAGGCTGGAGGGGTCGCTTCCGTTGGTCGCTCGATTTCTTGCCAAGCAAGCAACCTTCTCGCCGTTAGCAGTGCAGAGCGCGTGATCGCGATTACCAAGCCAGCACGAAACCAACGTGTGGACCGTGATAGACTACGTCACCACATTGTTGCACCTGCGCGGGACCCAAAGCCAACAGGTTAATGTCCGTGGGCAGGTTCTGGGATGCGAGCGCCAGCCCGGTGATCCACATTGCGTTGTATCCTGCTCGAAACGTCAGCATGGAGGTGATGTGATGGCTGTACGAGAGGGATAGCTCGCCCATGAAAGACGTTCGGTCACGTGCATCGGAATAGCCGAACTGACCTTCGATCAGTCCATCGCCATCCGCCGCTGTGTAGAGTGTGTTGACGGATCCGCGATTGTTGTAGATGCCGCCTTTGATCTCGAAATCGATCCATCCTCGGCGGTGAACCATGAACTGCGACAGCCAACCTAATTGGACACCGATCAGATCATTGTCCGTCCAGATTCCAATATCGTTGATCGCACCGACACCGCCGGGCACCGCGGACTCGGTGAAGTAGAGCAGTCGCTCATCGACGTTCATATAACGCAATCCCAAGAGGAATGAGGTCGCGGCGTAATGGTACCGCTGCTCACGCAGGTTCCAGCGACGTCGGAGATTGAGTTCCACGCCGCTGAACTTCGAATTCATTTCCACCGACGCGAACTGGTTGAAGTCGAGACCGGGAACGCCAAATGGCTGACCGAAGTTCGAGAACGGAGAAAACAGACGCCCGCGCTCCAGACGTCCGTTGAGACCAAAGTCCCAGACGGATGTCCGATCGTTCCATTCATAGGCTCCCAGATAGCTCGCTTCCAGCCGATACCACGGGCCGAGTGTGTATCCCAACCCGACTCGTGTTCCGGCGTCAAAGTAGTCCGCGCAGTCGTCCGATTCCAGCACCGGCTCGCCGCCGCGCCCCAAGGTCTGAAAGACGACGTCATCCGTCTGGTCACGCATCAGCGGGACCAGATCGGCCAGCACGTACAATCGCGGCCAATCGCCCGTGGGGCTTCCCATGCAATGCGGACCCTGACACGGATCCCCGTTGCACGGATCCAGCCACGGTCCGTACCAGAATAGATTCGTGCCGCAATCGGTTTCATGAGCCGGTGGCGTTTTGGGATAGCAGCCACACAGTGAGGCCGTGTGACCGCACCGGTGACACGGTACGACAACCGAATTCATGTCGGTCGTCGGTAAAGCCGACGTCTCGCTGGGAACCGCAACTTCAGCCGGAGTTGTATCGAGCGGAAGTGGCGCTTGAGCGTGTGCCAACAGCGGCCACGTCAGACTCGCGATCCAAATCCCCACGAATGTGCCGAATGGCTTCCGGTTTCCGCGACCGTAATCCTGACGAATGTCCGTCATGCGTGCTTGCCTTTCCTGCACCCCGGATGATATCAGCCGTAACGACTAATGGTGTCGTATCAGTTAATTCGATCGGATGACTGCCGGTCACGAGGATTCTTCCGGCAGGTCGGACTGTCTCCACAACCGTTACGGTTTAAAGCTGTCACTGCTGTCATCGTGGAGTCGGTATCCGCAAGAAATCCCGGTCCGCTGCGCTGAGGTCACATCCACCAGAGCTGCGGTACATGCGGGACCGCTCTGGGCGACACGGAAACCCGAAGCGCGAGCGAAGGGGTCGGATCCGGCCTGGAACATGCCCACCGCTCAGGCCCCGACGCGGGTCAAGTCTTGGGTCCGATCTGCGCAAATCGTTGGTCTGCCCTGACCCCTTCGCTGGCGCTTCGGGTTTCCGTAATTGGTCCGAATTGGCAGAAATCGCATTCTTGGGACTCTTGCGTTGGGTCCTCGTAATCCACCGGAAACGGCGAAGAACGCAACGTGATCGTCTTGACGGTGCCTCGCCCCGATGCTGCTTTGATCGCGTTGGAACGAGCAGATCGCGTCACACCCTGGGGCAGGATACAATGAACGCCGCAATTCTTGAGGATCATGTTGAACTTGATGCACGAACCGGGTCCAATACGACCCAGATCCGTTTGTCTATCCAGGAGCGAGACTATGAAACGCCGATTGGTTTTGGCATTGATCGTTGGCGCGGGACTACTCTCGGCGCGCGTTGCGTCCACGGCAGAGCTTGAATGGTCCGAAGCGATTCAGAGTTTACCTGTTCAGCACGGCATTATCTGTGTGTTGGGTGCCTCCGATGAGGCGGCCGAGGCGCTCGTGAATGCCGTCAAGCAGCCTGATCTGCAGCTTTATTTCCAGTCGAGCGACGAAGATTCTGTCAGGGCAGTTCGTGCTGCGGCCGCGGCTCACGGCGTTCTGGGGAAGAAGGTCTTTGCGGATGTGGGACCCATTTCCTCCATCCAACTGGCTGACAACCTCGCCGATGCACTCCTCGTTGCCGCCTCCGCGGTGTCGGAAGTCGACGAGGCCGAAGTACTGCGCGTTCTGCGTCCGAAGGCCACGGCGACGATCGGCGATCGGCAATTGACGAAGCCAATTCCCGCGGGAATCGACGACTGGAGCCATGTGTATCACGGACCCGACAACAACCCCCAGTCGCGAGATGAATTGGTTCGCGGCGAATTCGAGACGCAGTTTATTGGGGAGCCGACGTTTAGCCCGATGCCAGAACAGACCGTTGTTGCCGGCGGACGGATTTTCAAGGCAATGGGGCATATTGCGCACAAGGCGAATCAGAACGCGATGCTCAATACGCTCTTGTGTATCAACGCCTACAACGGAACGATTCTTTGGCGGCGCGAGCTTCCGGAAGGCTTTATGTTGCACCGCAACACGATGATTGCAGGCGAAGACGCACTGTATATGGGGGACCATGAGTCCTGTAAAGTCATGGATGCGGTGACCGGTAAGATCCGCAACCAAATCGTGGTTCCAGACGGCATGAGCGACGGCCCCGTTTGGAAGTGGATGGGAAAGAAGGGCAATGTGCTGTACGCGCTCGTTGGTAATCGGGAAATCCAGGTCGATACGCAGCGTTCTGAGCGAAGAGGGTTAGGGCACTGGCCTTGGGGAATGTGGCAGGGGCATGAGTACGGTGATCCTCGCACATCCTTTGGATTTGGACGCACAATTCTGGCGATCGATCTGACGGACGGAACGGTCCTGTGGCACTATCGGGACGAAGATTTTCTCGATGCGCGCGGCGTTTGCATGAACGAAGACCGAATCTTCTGCTACAGTCCCGAGAAGTTTCTGGCCTGCATTGATGTATCGACCGGTAAATTGCTTTGGAAGAACGATCAACGCGAACTGCTCGAGGCCATCGGTCCCAACGGTTCTGCTCAACACTACATTACCGGCTACGCGACAACGTGCTACGTGAAGTGCAATCAAGATTATCTGTTTTTCGCGGGGCCTCAGCGAGAACGGATGGTTGTGGCGTCCACGCGAGACGGCAGTTTGGCGTGGACCCATCCGACAGGTAATTTGCAGCTTGTCTTGCGTGATGATGCGGTTTTCGCGGCAGGACCTCAGGAGCAGTTTGGTCTTTGCCTGGACTATGCCACGGGAAAGGAAGTGGCACGCTTTCCGGCTCGGCGAGCCTGCACGCGTGCGACCGGCTGCGCCGACAGCATTTTCTTTCGGGCCACAGGCGGTACCGTGCGCGTGATGACCGATTCCAAGACTGCGCAACATATCGCTCCGATGCGACCTCCATGTCAGGATGGAGTCATTATTTCCAATGGACATCTGTACTGGGGGCCGTGGATGTGCGGTTGCCAGTTGTCGCTCTACGGCCACATTGGCTTGGCCCCCGTGGATCAGAAGTTGGATGAAGTGTCCGTCGAGCGCCTCTACGAGGATGCATTGCAGGTGTTCGACGACTCAACGCAGGTGCGACCACTGAACACCCAGCCGGGTGATTGGACCACGTATCGGGCCGACAATGGTCATTCCGATCGCACGACGAACCGCGTGCCGGAACGGGTCGCGCTGCAGTGGACCGCAGAAATCTGCCCGCAGGAACTGCCGACGGCTCCTGTTCTGGCGGGAGGTCTCGTGTTCATCGCGGATCGCACAGGAGTCGTTCGTGCTCTCGACGACAATGGGAAAACGGTTTGGCAGTCGTACACCGGCGGTGCCATCTATTATCCACCCGTAATTGCGCACGATCGACTGTATGTGGGTTCGGCGGATGGACATGTGTATGCCATGGAAGCGTGTAGTGGACGCAAGCTCTGGGCGTTTCGCGTTGCGCCGCAGGAACGGCGAATCCCGGTCTTCGGCAAGTTGATCTCTCGTTGGCCGATTTCTGGCGGAGTGGTGGTCGATGGAGACACCGTCTACGCCGTTGCCGGTATCACGCACTACGATGGCACCTACGTCGTAGCGCTCGACGCGGCCACGGGTCAGCTCAAGGCGAGTAACACGCAATCGGGAAAGCTGTGTGAGGAGGTCAATGGTGGCATCAGCTTGCAGGGCGAGCTGAAAATCGTGGATGGTGAACTGCGGTTTCTTGGTGGAGGTGTTTATCAGACGGCTCGCTACGATCTTGAGACACTGGCCTGCTTGAACGAACCTAAGGCACAAGTGTATTCACAGTTTCAGACGGCCTTCTATCCGTACTATCCGGAGTACGGCAAGTACGTGTCGCTGCATTACGACTGTGGTGACGGTACCGTGCTTACCCATGAAGCCAGTTACGAAGGCAGCATGTTCGAGAATCTGGCACGAAAGACTGTCGTTCGGCCGGTTGCCGATCGCGCCAACCAGGATGCTCAACGACGTCGGGGTCAGAATGTTCCAGAGCCTCAGATCGTTTGGCGGGATCGCGAAGATCGGCGTTTCACGAGTTTCATTCTGGCCGGTGACACACTGCTGGCAGCGGGGCATCCCGATCAGAATCCGAATGACGCGTTTCTGGCCGCCGTGGCGATTGAGGAGGGTTCGGATCGCTGGCGTCAACCGTTGCCCGCCAACGCAGTAAAAGGAGGGGCTGCGGTCGACGGACAAGGGCATGTGTTCGTCGCTCTGGAAAATGGTCAGTTGTTGTGTTTCGCGGGAGAGTGATTTTTTGTGCTTTCTCCCTGCGGGAACGCTGCAAATCGCGATTCAAGAATCTGTCGAAGCAGAAGGTGATTGAGCAATGGATGTATGCGCCCAACGCTGCGGCTTGGTGAATCCGCAATCGACGCATCTGGGAGCTGTTCGGCCTGCCTGGACTCCGATCGGGGGCCTGCTCGTTGTGCTTGGACTCGCATGCTGGCCGCATGGTGGATTTGCCAGCGAAGCCGACGCAGGACCACGACGCCCGAATCTGATTGTGATCATGGCCGATGACCTTGGAGCCAAGGAGTTGTCGTGCTACGGACACCCGAGGCATCGTACGCCGAATCTCGATCGACTGGCGCAAGGAGGAGTCCGGTTCCGCACCTGCTACACCGCATGCATCTGTCACCCCACGCGATTCGAGATCATGACCGGTCAGTACGGCTCCACGAATGGGGTCTATCAGTTTGCAGGGCGACCTGGTGGTCCCGATCCGAATTCGCCAGAGGAACAGATCGTCAATCATCTCACGTTCGGCCAGGTGCTCAAGTCGGCGGGCTACG
>CAZFWV010000417.1:0-5757 GCA_964522605.1 uncultured Pirellulaceae bacterium | reverse complement strand
CGGGCGCCACGGCCGTCTGGTCGGAAGGCGATTGGAACGGCGATGGCGTCTTCGGAACCGGCGACCTCGTCGCGGCCCTCTCGGACGGCGGTTATGAAATCGGACCGCGCACGGATGTGGCCGCGGTGCCGGAGCCAAGCGCGATCGTGCTGAGCCTGCTAGGCCTGGCCGGTCTCGTGGGCCTGTCGCGTCGTCGCAAGGGCTAGTCGCGGATCATTGATTGACGTACATCACAACGGCCTGACCGAGGAATTCGGCAGGCCGTTTTTTTGGTCCCACTCGGTTGCGGCGGCGGGGTGCGGGACCGTGAGGACGGACCTGGAGCGAGGGGAGAAACCACGGATCGGACGGATGATGCGGATGCGCGCTGATCGATCGGTGACGATCCGTATCGTCCGTTGGATCCGTGGTTCCTTCTTCATTCTCCTGATCGCCTGGAACGCATCCCGCTGCATCGCCTGTCACGTCGAGCGAGGCGAACCTGCGAGGGTCCTCGTGCGGCCTCACACAGGACGGATTTTCGCGGTCCTCTGAGCGGGTCGTTTGGAGGTTTTTCTGGCATCGGAGGCCCAAGTTCTGCGGCCGGAGCCTCTCTGGGATGCGGGCTATACTTTACCGCGAGTCGGCCTCGCGCGTCGGCGATACTGAAGGTGGAGACCGTCCCGATCGCCGAGAGCTTCCCGCTTCGCCCCGAATCTTGCTCTCCTCCATCTCCCAAGGAATCATCCGGACTATGAACGCGTCCAAAGCCGCATGTCTGATCCAGCAGGGCAAGCAGACGCTGTCTGACTACATGCCCTTCTGGCTCGTTCCAACCCTCGTAATCGGTACGCTCGGATCGACCTATGCTCTGCTCCGTGCTCCCACTTGGCAGGCGGATCAGGCGATTGTTGTTCGTGAAGAGGCCGTGGGCGAATGGGCGCCTGATGGGCGTTTCAATTCCACCGATGCCCGCAAAGCGGCTCAGGAAATGGTGACCCAGATCGCACGCAACCGAACGGTGGTGCGCGACGCGCTGCAGCAGTATGCCGCAGACAGCTCGCGGCGTCTGCGCAACGATTGGCCTCGCGATGCCGACGTTCAGTCGATGCAGGATGAGATCAAGGTCACGGCGCCAAAGGGAGCTGAATTGGGCCAGTCCGATCTGATCTACCTTTCCGTCCGTGCGTCGACGGCTCACGATGCCGTCGCCTTGAACTCCGCGATTTGCGATCAACTCGAGCGGTACCTGCAGCAATTGCGCAATCGGCATGCCGAGAGTGTGATTCAAGAGCTGACCGAAAAGCTCAAGTTGACGGAGCAAAATCTCAGTGACGCGACAGAGCGATTGGAAGCGATGGAAAGGGAGGTCGGCAGCGACTTGGGCGAACTGAGAACATTGAACCAGACCGGCGCCGGTGATAGTAATTTGCGAACGGCGCTGAACCAAATCAAGAACGACCTGCGCGAGGCGCGTTCCAACGGGACCGCGCAACTGCAGCAATTGGAGATCCTGTTGGCGGCGAGCCAGGATCCCGAGACGCTTGTCGCAACACCCAACCGTCTGCTCGAGGCGCATCCCGGACTGCGACGTCTGAAGGAAGGCCTGGTGGATGCCCAGCTGCGAGTGGCGGAATTAATGGGCAAAATGAACGAGTCTCATCCCGATGTTAAGGCGGCGCTGACCGAGGAAGCGGAAATCCAGCAAGACTTGTACCGGGAGCTCGAAACCTCCATTCGGGGACTGCAGGCCGATTTGCAAATCACGGACGCGGTGATTCGCTCCCACGAAAAACAACTCGAGGAGGTTCAGAATCGACTGGACCGGTTGGCCGCCCTTCGGGCTCGATACGGCAATCTCGTCGTGGAAGTCACCCATCGGAGTGACCAGCTCCGCGAGGCCCAGCGCTCGTTGGCCGAGGCGCTGGCGGCCCGGGAAGCCTCGCAGACCTCCAGCTTGATAACGCGAGTCGATCGGCCGGATCCGGGCGATCGACCGGTCGGACCGGGTCGTCTGGTCCTGTTGGTCATCTCGTGGTTCGGTGGATTTGTGATCGGGATTGGGTGTATGTTGTTATTGACGCCGGCCGGGGGGCCTCGTCCGCAATTTGGCCGCCGCTGGACGGATCATTTCAACGCAGGTGCTCCGTTTGGTCGTCGAGCGACCGATCGGATTTCGGAATTGCCCTCGGCCGGACGAGCGGCCGGTGGAGGCCGTCGTGCGAGCGATCGGGCCAGCGGAATGGAATCGCCGGTCTCGTCGCCCTCGGGCGAATCCGCGTCGCAAAACGAAACCGCGTAAACGCAGTTTCCAGAAAGGACCGGGACGTTCCCTGAGTGCGTGTTCCTTTGTCGAGGCCCGTCGACTAGAGGTTCTGAACTGTTCGTTTGAGATTCGTTCGAATTCGGTTGCTGCGACGATCGATTGATCTTTCATCCGCCTTGGTATCTTATGATTCAACGGCTGCGTTTATTCGATTTGCCTATTGACGCGCTGAACATGCAGCAGGCGGTCGAGCAAATTCGCACTTGGCTCGAAGACGACTATCCCCATTGCCGCTTTGTTGTCACTCCAAATGTCGATCACACGGTGATGCTGCAGCAGAACTCGCAGCTGCGTCGTGTGTATGAGGATGCCCATCTCGTTCTTGCCGACGGTATGCCGATCATTCTTGCGTCTCGATTTCTGAAAAAGCCCCTGCCGGAACGCGTGGCCGGATCGGAATTGGTGCCTCACCTGTTTGCCACGGCCTCGCCGGATCGGCCGCTGCGTGTTTTTCTGCTCGGTGCGGCGCCCGGCGTGGCAGAACGTGCTGCGTCTCGGATCGAGGTTCAGTGGTCCGACGTTCGCATCGTGGGGACCTATAGTCCTCCGCTGGGTTTCGAAAGCGATCCTGCGGAAGAGCAGCGGATCTTAGATCGGTTGCACGCATCGAAGCCCGAGGTGATCGTCGTCGGATTGGGAGCTCCCAAACAGGAACTCTGGATCCACAAACAACACCGAAACTTCCCCGCGCGCGTTGCGCTCTGTGTCGGTGCGACGATCGATTTTCTCGCAGGAGAAAAACGGCAGGCGCCCGTCTGGATGCGCCGTTCCGGTCTGGAATGGTTTCACCGCGTGACCACGGAACCACGTCGGCTGGCCGGTCGTTACGCCCGCGATGCCTGGGTCTTCCCCCAACTCGTCTGGCGCGAATGGCGGGCTCGTTAACTCACGCGCGGTCCATGTTTTTGCTCGAGCCGTTCGACCACGGGGGAGGTCTGATTCACACCTCGACGCGAACCTTCCGTTTCGGACGGTGAGGATTGCCCTCGACCAAAGAGCGACCACGGATTGGACGGAGCAAACGGATGAGCATCGATCAATCCGTGTGATATCCGTCTGCTCCGCACCATCCGTGGTTTCCTCCCCTTCATCGATCCGCGTTTCTCCGCGGCCCTTCTCTTTGCACCTTCCGCAGTCATGCGCATCGCGACGAAGGCGAGACCACCGGTGCGTAACGCGACATCGCCCACCAAGTTTTCCCATGTTGCGCGGACCGGCGGCACTCGATCTTCATCATTTCTTCATTTTTGAGCCCTTTTCGCTTCAGTAAACGCCCCCTGATTGGCTTGTTGTGTGAATTCGTGGGACCAGATTGCCAGGACTGGTGGGCGTTTCCCGGCCGTGTCGTTAATATAATTCTAACGTCGCCTTGACGATTTCTTCATCATCTCGAGGGCCGAAACGGTCTGTAGTGGGGATGAGAAACCATGTCACGCAAAAGTAAATGGCTCAGTGGAATTGACGCGGATCAGCCGCTGACGGAAGTCGTGCGTCAGGCGGTCCAGGATCGATTGGAACTGACACTGCTGCGGTTGCCGCTGGCAGCAAAACATGCGGGCGAAGATATCGAGCATGTCCATCAGTTGCGCGTTGCAACGCGTCGGGCCCAGAGTGCGTTGCGTTTGTTTTGTGATTCTCTTCCATCGCGTCGCAGTCAATGGTGGATGCGTCGGCTGAAGAAAATACGAAACGCGGCGGGCAAGGCGCGAGATCTCGATGTTCTGATTCAACGGCTCGAATCGCAGTCCGGCAAACGAACGCGGCTCTGCCTGGCGGGAATTGTCGCGGATCTGCACCGCCAGCGCGAGCGAGCGCAGAAACCGCTGCGGCAGGTATGGAAAGAATCCAGACGCGATCACGCGCAGAAGAAGTTGCGAGGGTTGGTGCGTCGAATTCGCTGGCGCGGCGAAGATCCCGAGCCGGATTTTCGGGTCGCGGCCCCGATCGCTCTCGCGCCGCTGGTCGATGATTTCTTTGCGGCCGGCGAGGTCGATCAGAATGACCCGGAAACCCTTCATCCGATGCGCCTCGCCGGTAAGAAGCTGCGTTATGCCATCGAGTTGCTGTCGGGAGCGTTTGCTGCAGAATTGCGGGATTCCGTCTATCCGCAGTTCTCACAGATTCAGGAGGACCTGGGCACGATTAACGATCATCTCGTGGCCAAGACGCTCTTTGACCGCTGGTTACTTCAGTCGGACGATTCCGAAACGGATCGAGAGCTGAGCAAGCTGATTGCTCAGGAGGAATCGTCCTTGCAAGAAGCGATTGGGCACTTTCAGGAGGTGTGGACGAACGAGACCGCGCAGCGGTTGCGAAAAGAATTCCAGCAAATTCTGGATCCGCAAGCAGGACGCGTGCGGAAGAAGAAGCGTGTTCGGAAGAAGAGCCCAAGGGCACTTGCGCCCGCCTGAGGGCGTGTTTCACGCGTCGACTAGGGCTTTGTCCTGTCTAGGAATTAGGGTGCCACTGGGCTCTGCCAGTGCGACGATGGTTCAAGTCAGCAAGCTCTGGCACTGGCAGAGCCCAGTGGCACCCAACCCTAAATCCAAGCCTTGACACAGCACCAACGCCCTACGCCCCGAATAGGCTCTGCCGATCTGGCGAGCCGAATTGATTGACGAGTGATGAATGACGATTGTTGATTCGCGAAGTCGCAGCTCATGCGGACCCGCGCACAGCATGGATCGACAGAATCGCCTTTTCCGTCCTCCGGAACGCTTGTCAGAGTCTTTCTTTCAGCAATCAGAGATCATCAATCGTCAATCTTGAATCGTGTTCCTGCGCCCCGTTTTGCGGGGCAAGCCGAAGCCACGGCCAAGGACTGTGGTTTGTTGCTTGAGCCTGTCTTCTTGTTGAGAGGGTGTCGTGTGTCGGTCCAAGAGATTGAGCGCAAGTTCTTGATCCGGGGCTCGTCGTTGCCCGACGGGCTAGATTCGATTCCGCGGAAGCAGATCTCGCAGGGGTATCTTGCGGTCTCGCCGGACGGGACGGAGGTTCGCCTCCGCCGGAAAGGGGATCGCTGCTACCTGACCGTGAAAAGTCCAGGCGCGTTGCAGCGGACCGAACGAGAGATCGAATTGACGTCCGACCAGTTTGAACATCTCTGGCCGGCGACGTCCGGACGACGCCTTGAGAAGACTCGGTATTTGATCCAACTGAACGATCATCAGATCGAACTCGATCAGTACGCGGGCGCACTCGCGGGTCTACTCGTCGCCGAGGTTGAGTTTCCGACAATCGAAGCGAGCCAGGCTTTCGCACCGCCCGACTGGTTCGGTCGGGAGGTGACGCAGGACGAGCGATACAAGAATCGCAACCTGGCTCTGTACGGTCTCGATGCCGAAATTCACTAGAGCAGCGCCGCGGAGGATTCTGATCTCCGGAATTGTGCTTCGGAACATCGCCCAAGTCGTGAGGCATCGGGTGGCTTAGTGCGGCGATCCGAATTCTCA
>CAZFWV010000416.1:0-5768 GCA_964522605.1 uncultured Pirellulaceae bacterium | reverse complement strand
TGGCGGAGGGTGTCGGCCCGCTGTTGGAGTTCCGCGGTATCGGCGTCCTTGCCGTGATCGGTATCCTCACGTTCGTGATATCAGCCCTGACGGGACGGACTTTTCGAAACTCAGGCGCAAGTGCATTCGCAGTATTCTGGGTAGCGATCTTCGCGGCCTTTGTACTGACGTTCTTGATTGGTCGCGGGAATCGAGGTGCAGTTTTGCTCGATTGCGGACATCATCCCACACGCGCCCTCTTCCTATTCAACGCTGTGATTTTTGCGTTTCTTGGTCTGGGCGGTGGTTTCATCTCAAACACGTTCGATACGGTTGGCATCGCAAGCGCACTATTCGGAATCACATTCTCCGCATATTGGGTTCTACTGGCGTGTGGACGCCTGCAAATTGTCGAGAACGGAATCTGGCAGTACTGGAGTCTCTTGAAATGGGAAAAAATTGCGTCGTACGAATGGCAAGGAGATGCAACACCCACGTTAATGCTGCAAACTAAAACGAAACTTCCGTTTCTCGGTCGCGGAGCGTTGCCCGTGCCGGCTGAGTACAAAGTGGCCGTTTCTGAATTGCTGAAAAAGTACGTTGCCCAGAAAGACACATAATCGGGTAGCTGGGCGGGTTTCCCCGCCCAGCCCCCACACCACCTAGCATGCGGGTCCGCACTGGGCGGTTCGACGAGGGGGATCAAGTTGCGCCCCGGAAAATCTCCAGTTAGATTGACCGTTGCCGAGCCCACGAGAGCCAAGAAGTCGTACGTTTTGCGAATCACGTCATCAAATCACCCCAATTCGAAACATCGTATGACCCCACAGAGGGTCCCGTCCGCCGGCGTGCGATCTGCGGCTTTTGACCGGCTAAATTGGGCTGCCAAAGCGCCCCATCAAAGGAACGGTTTTGGCGCAGTCACTGGCTCGATGGTACGTTCCCCTGGAGCCGTCGGTTGCGGCGGTGGCGCAGCTCGTTGCCAGGAAGTTGGACTGCGGGCATAATTCTGGTATGAGCACCAATTCTTCCCATGTATTTGACGCGGCACTCGGCTTATCCGACGAGGACCGCGCAAGCCTTGCGTATCGTCTCCTCCAGAGCTTAAGGCCACCCGGCGTTTGCAGTGACAGTGATCTTGGGTTCGATCGCGAACTGGAGCGACGGGTTGCCGACTATGAATCAGGAAAAGCAGATGCTTCGGACTGGGATGACGTGGCATCGCGGTTGCGTGAAGCATTGGATCAGAAAGACTCGTCGTGAAGGTTCGCGTCCTTGCGGAAGCCGAAGCCGAACTGCGATCGGCTGTGCTGTATTACGAAGAGCGGCAAGTGGGGCTTGGAAAGGACTTGCGCGACCGCGTGTCCCAGGTGATTCACGCAATCGCTGCGGATCCGTTGCTGTTTCCAAGCTACGAAGGTAAGCAGCTTGCCCGAGATTTCCCGCGAGCGACCGTTGAGCGATTTCCTTATCTGTTAGTTTACGAGGTGCGTGACAACGAAATCCTGATTGTTGCAGTAGCTCACTCGGGGCGGCAGCCAGGCTACTGGGATCAGCGGGCTACGAGCTGATCAAATGACGCGGACTCTCCCATCGCGGGACCCAAGGGTCTTTACATCGGTGAGTTGCTGAGAACGGTGGTCGGCGACGTAGATCAGACAGGCCGATATCATCATGTCGCTTCTCGCGAAAAAGCTCCTGCTTGTCGCATTGTGGTGTGGCGTCATGTGGATCATCTGGTCACCAAGTTCAGGGTTCAATGGATCATCACTGGGTCGTGAAGGCAAAACTGAACACTTTGGGTTTGTTGGTTGGTTTTACATTCGTGTTGGCCGCTCGCGAACGCCCTGAGTACCAATGCGAACGGCTGTAGATCGATGGCCAGATAGCAGAACTGCATGACTCCTACGTTTCCGAGACCGAAAGTCACCTTGCGGTGGTTCATCACTGGACTTTCGTTGGCTGTCCTGGGCATGGCCAGTCTTACGCAGTCGTCACGTGCGTTGCTTTCGATTCTGGCCACCGTCACCCAGGTCATGTTTCTCCTCGGGTTGCTCGGTGCAATTCTCCTTCGTGGTCCACAACGCGCTTTTTCAATCGGGTTTGTGTTGTGGGGTGTATCGTACTTAGCGTTGGTCGGCGTCGTGCTAGACAAAGAAAACGACGGAATGGGAAGAATTGTGACTACAAGAGTGCTCAAGTTGGCTTACTCTTCCATCTGTTACGAGATTCCCGTTCAGAATCCGACCCCGACGACCTCCACGGTCGGGTTTCAGTTTCCTCCTCTAGGACCCACGTATGTGCCGGCACACGACATTTTTATGATCTCCGGGCAGATAATGTGGTCCTGGCTATTCGGACTTGCTGGAGGCCTTGCTGCGATTTGGCTTCAGCGAGCAGCGAATTCGTCTCCTTGTACTGCGGAGACTCCGAACGATTAGTGCCTATCAAGAAAGGACGGATTTGGGAACAGCCGGGATGCCGAAGCCGGGCTTCAGGACTCCGGTCTCCCTCTTGGCCACAATGTTGGCCTGCGGCTAGAATATGAGCTGGAGGTTAGCGGACATGGCGAACAAGGTTGAAACCATCACTGCAGAAGCGGCTCAGCTGGAGCGGAAGGAACGCGTCGCGATCATCGAGAAGCTTCTGGAGAGCCTCGAAATAGAACCATCTGACGACCCTTCTGAAGTTGCGAAGGCCTGGGGCAACGAAGTGCATCGGCGGTCCCTAGAATTGAAGAACGGAGACGTTCAGGCGATACCCTGGGATCAGGTCAAGGCAGACGGCGAGAAGCTGTTCGATGCAAATTGACGTTAGGTTTCACCCAGAAGCTCGTGAGGAATATCTGGACGCGATCGCCTGGTACTTGACGCACAGCGAGCCGATTGCCCGTGCGTTTCAGCAAGAGGTGTACGACGCTATCGATCGAATACGAGATGGTCCGAGCCACTCGCCTATCTTTGCCGATCAAGTCAGATGGATTCGGCTACATCGGTTTCCCTACCTGCTCTACTTTGAGGAAGCCCCTTCGGGCCTTGTAGAAGTTCTGGCGGTTGCTCACGCAAACCGACGACCGGGTTATTGGCGAAGTCGACGTCAACGCTAACCAGCATGTCTCAAAATACCACCCCTTTTGGAACGACGGGACCGCCACGATAGACGGCGTGCAGGGCCGTCTTGGTCGCGTTAAGATAGGTTGACTGGCGGGGTGCCCCGTCGCGCTCGATTAAAGGAAGGGTTTGGGGAAATCCCCCGTTAAATACCGGATGGCGGCCATTTAGCGTCACCGACAGTCGGGCAACTGAGCGGTCCGCGGCTATAATGCGACTGGAGTGGTTACCAACGTTCTGGTCACGGTGCGCAGGATACCATGGACATACAACAGACACTGGCCGATCTTTCAGCACTTCCGATCGATGACCGTTTGCGGCTGGTTCAGCTGCTTTGGGACTCCATACCGGCTGAGGCGGAGGTGAGGGTTTCAGACGACCAGCAAATCGAGTTAAACCGCCGCATAGAAGCCCACGGCGCGGCCCCAGATTCGGCGATTAGCCGCGAGGAACTGGAGCGTCAGCTCAAGGATCGAGATTGATGCCGACCATTCTTTTTCGCCCGGAAGTGGCGGAGGATTTGCGGAATGCAGTCGACTGGTACGATGCGAAGAGAGCCGGCTTGGGTGATGAGTTTCTCGATGAGTACTGGTCAGCGATCGACCGAATTGTGGATCGACCGCTGGCGTATGGATTGGCCCACGCGGCACTACGAGCTTGTCGTCGATTCCGATTTCCCTATGTGATTCACTACCGTTACAGCGACGAAGAAATCCTGGTGGTCGCGGTGATGTTCGGCGGACGCGATGCTCCTGCGTGGATCGATCGGGAGTAGATTGGCGCAAAAAATCAGCGTCGCTGAGACCGCCCCATGCCTCTGCAGAAGGTCCTTCGACGAGGAGCGTGATCCACGGGCGTCTGCCCGGCACAATCGGGGGTCGAAAGCGCCCGATCAAACGAACCAATTGAGACAGGCCGCGTTGGCGAAGATGCCACTCCGACCCTGAGCGTTTGAGAGCCTCTCTGCGAGGGTCACTGATCACTTTGCCTCACTTCGCCGGACATCTGCCAAGTCGGATACAGGGTGCCAATATGCGGTTAAATGCCGCCCATGACGCAAGCGGGCGTTAGAATGGAACGGGTGGAAATCGAGTTGGGAAGAGAGTTGTCAGGGAGTTTGATCGTGGACTTGAACTCGATCCGTAACGCGCTTCAGGAACGACCATTTCGCCCATTCGAACTATGCTTGGCGGACGGCCGGCGTGTGCCGGTCAAACATCCGGAATTCGTGGCGATGAACCAACGCATCGTGATCGTCACGGATGAGGAGAGCGCGACCAAGATCCTTGAGCCGCTCCTCATCGTTTCGCTGGAACATTTGGCCGACGAAAAGAGGAAGGGCAATGGCTCAAGAAGAGGAAAGCCCAAGTCATGACCTGGCATTCGAGGCGTCGCGAGCCTGCGGCTGGGGCCGTTAGCATCGAGCGGCGACCGCCACATGGTGAAGAAAACACCAGAGCGCTGCAACAGGTCCCGCTCCATCTGCATGTTCTGCGGATGATCTGGAGCAAAGGAAAGAAGGCCGTCGGTAAGTGCGCCGCGATCGGGGTGGCTCTCTCATTCATCTACGCGCCCTTGTGTCGCGGTGGCGTGATCATTGATGACTTCACGGCAGGCAAAACCACAGTCAACTGCGAAGACACACCGGGGAATTCTTCCGTTTTTATCTTCGAACAGAGTGGACTCGACCAAGAACGTGTGTGGTCAGGATCACGCTTGGTCGCCGTGGACATGATTGCCCTCGATGGACCAATGCCGGGAGAATTCGCCAAAGTAGACATCTCGGAAAGTGATCGGGGGACTTGGCGTTACAGTGCCAATGTCGCGAGCGAAGTGATATCCCTCGGGTCTGGATTATCGGACGAGAATCGTCTGGGTCTGTCAGGGGAAGATGTGGCGATCGAAGTGGAGATCGGAGAGACGAACTCTTATGGCGGTATACGAACATGGGTGACATTACGTGATGTGGAAACGAATAAGGCTGACTTGTTTTCTAGACTGCCGGTCGACACCAACACGAGTTTCCGTTTTGTTCTTGGCGAGATAGCATCTGGAATTGACATTTCGAGAATCAGCTCGTTGACGGTTGCATTCAGTACTTTCGATTTCCAGGAACCAGGATCTACATATTCGTTGTCGCTTGAGCGAATTGCCGTAGTACCCGAGCCCGGGTTGATCCTGTCGATCATGGCCGGCCTCGTTGGGTTCGCAGGCTGGCGGAGTCTGCGATGGTCGTGAACTGAGGCGGTCTCGTTTATTCGTGTGTTTCGCGAGACGTTTCATCCATCGGCCGAAATACGAGGCGCGCGGCCGAGCCCCTGCGATGCCTCTGCCGGGGGATGCGGACGTTCGATTCCGGGTCGGGCTGGGCGGCGCCGAATCGGGGCGAATTTGGTATCCCGAGAATCCAAGGATCTGTGAGATCGGCGGCCCTGGCTTTGGGAGCCCACTCGGTCGGCGTCCGGGGATATTGGCTATTATCAAGAACGGAATATCAACGAGTTGATACGGAAAGGATACGCATGCCCTCGGAAACGCAGAAAAGTTCTAGAAGAAAATATGTAGTAGTCATCGCCACGCTCATAGTGCTCGTTGTGCTATGGATACCCTTCACAATTGCACGGGTGCTGCTGGGCGTTGCTCCCTGGGGGCCAAGGATCGGTGGCAAATTGCCCAATG
>CAZFWV010000415.1:0-5793 GCA_964522605.1 uncultured Pirellulaceae bacterium | reverse complement strand
CCCAGCCGCGTGACCTGGGGGCTCGCTGCGCTCGACCCCAGCCACCCTCGTTGGATAACAACGAAGTTATTCTTGAGTCATCCCTTAGGTCTGATCATCCTGATCGCGTTGCGTCCTGAAGTACGCGGCGAGGAACGTCAGTTGCCGTTATGGGATGATCCTCGCTTTGAACGTGGTTTTACCGTTCAGACAAATGGAAGCTCCTGACGCGTCAGGTTCGGTTTTCGTTTAACGGCAAGCCGCAGGCGACGGTTTCTGCCTGGTACCCGCCGACGCCTCTGGCTTACCGTTAAACGAGTTTGGTGGACGGAGTTCGCGCAGTCTGCCGGGCCTTCGGCCCCCTTGTGGAATGCGACCCCAATTGGTCGATTCGATGATGCGTGCCGGGGATGTATTTATTTTTTCTTATGATTGAGTGAAAAGATTCTATATAGAAATTATTGCCGCCGGCGCTACGATACCAGTGCTGGACGGTGGGTCCCGGTCTGCACATGCGGTCTGGCTCGTCCACAGAGAGCCCAACGGTCCAGCGAGTTGTTGGAGAACGGCGGATGGCGGTAATGGAATCGAACAGGCAGGCAGGACAGGATTCTTGGTCGTCGCAGGCGATTCGGCAGCTTGCCGTGTTCGACGGAGCCGAGGGGTCGCGGGAGCGGTGGCGCACGATCTACGGGGTGCCGTATTTCGAGATCGACGACTCTTCCGGAGGTCGGATGTGGGTGACGCGGCACGGATGGCGTCATCTGCACAATCTGGACCCCCGAAACTGGTACGTTCGAGACCAGTACAGCGAACGGGGCGAAGCGCTCTCCGGGGGAACTGGCGCGGTGTTCCGCGTGTCGACGCCGGGCCCCCAACTCCGATCGATCGACCTGGTGGTTAAATTCTCGCGAATGGCCCAGCAGGTTCCCTTTCATGTTGCGGAGGGATTCCCCGGCAGTGTATCGGAGGAAGTCGTTGATAATGCCACATTCAACGATCCATTCCAGGAGTTCGGGCTTTTGGAGGAGATGCGGACCAGCTGCTTTGGTCCGTCCGATTTGCGGATCCCGACGAAGCGCCCGTTAGCGATCTATTCTCCGGCACGCCGGTTCGAACCGTGGCAACTCGGGCGCGCCGAAGATGTCTTCTACCGGCACAAGTACCGCTTGGAAACCGATCAGGCATCCCATCCGGTTGACTCTTCGGTCGATCTCTCGATCGAGCGGCAGTACGTTGTCCTGTTTCATTGGGTGCGTGGAACCGACGCGGAAACGCTCGTTCGTCAAGGCGTCATTTCCAAGTCGGAGGCGGTCGACCTGTTGAAGCGTGTGATCGACGATCTCGCCGCGAAAGGATTTCGTGTTCTCGACATGAAACTGAATCATGTGATTCTGCGACATCGTCCCGGGCAGGGGTTGATCTGTCGCCGGGGTCGCCCGATCTATGCGATTGTTGACTTTGAGTTGCTGCAGCGCACCGAGGCGTACCAGCGCTGGCGCGCAGACCAGGCTCGTGGAGATCGACGATCTCAAAAGGCCGGCATCGGCCATCTGCCCTGGTCATCCGCCGCCGACGTCAGCGGAGTCGCCGCGACATCGTAACTCTGCTGCTTGCGGATGGCGATTCTGGAATCGATTCGCGACGGGTCCGCATCCGACGCAGTGGATGGGATCTCGCGTCTTACGTGCGCTCGCACTCGGCGTACTGGGCGACTTTGTCTGCCATGGGTCGAAACGCCAGGAAGTAGAGCATTTCCAGATACCGCCGAACTTCCTCACGCTCGATATTCGAAAAGTACTTCCAGAAGCCGTAAATCCGCGCCAGTCGAAGTAGCCGTTCGGCGTACAGTTCCCAGGTATAGTGGCTGCTGACGCGATCCAGGGCTCCGCGCGAGATGATGTCCCAGTAGCCACGATCTTCACAACACCGGACGAAGAAGTCGAGCATCTTTGCGGCTGCGTCAGCGCCGTGATTGGGATCGATGTGAAAGCCCGAGATCCCGTCCTCGATGGTCTCGAGCGGTCCTCCATACCGTGTGGCAAACGTGGGCAGCCCACAGCTCATCGCTTCGATCACGGTCAAGCCGAACGCTTCAAAGAGTGCCGGCTGGACGAATGCTCCGCGCCCATCGGCGACGTAGCGATACATTTCTCCCACGATCCGCTTATTGGTCTGCATCCCCAGCCAGCGCATCTCATCGTCGAGGGCGTACTCGGTCATTAACGAGTGAATCTTTTCGATCTGCGCCCGTTCTTCTTCATCATTGCTGTCTTCGAGATTCACACTTCCGCCGACAAGCAGCAGATTGGCGTATTGTCGCAGCGTTTCATTTTGCCCGTACCACTCGACGAGTCCACTCGGGTTTTTGATGTAATCGAGGCGGGACATGGCGAACAGCAGAGGCTTCTCTTTATCGACGAAGTGGCCGCGTGCATCCTCTCGCGTCGGGCCGTGGATCAAGTCTCGAACGAGCTGGAGGATTTCGGCATCACGTCGATCTTCTTCGCGGAAGGGAAAGAAGATCTTGGGATCGGCCCCTGGCGAAACGATGTTGAATTTGGGATCAAACACGTCGATGCCGTAAACGACCCGGTACAGATGCGGTAGCGTATAAGCCTGATAGCTTTCGTATTGTCCCAGCGAATCAGGAGTTCCGGCGATTTCCTGGTATGTACTGGTGATGATGAAGTCCGCAGTATTGATGGAAATCAGATCGGCAGTGTACTGGCAGGCGAAATTATGGGATCCCTCGTGGTCTTTCCAATAGAGATCGGAATACAGGTACTTCGTCTTTTCCAGGGCATGCGCGATGTTACATTGGGTTACACCGAGTTGATTGGCCATGATGGAGGCGACCAGATTGCCGTCGGAATAATTGCCGATAATGAAATCGGGATTCTGTCCGGTTTCCTGGCGAAACTCCTGTTGAGCCTCGATCGCGAAACGCTCCAGATACGGCCAGACTTGGAAGCGCGAGATCCATTGAGGAACGATTTGCCCTTCGACGTCGCGGAATGGGACTCTCAGAATCTTTGCATTGCGTGTGCCCTCGATCGGTTCGAGTCGCTGATCGCAGGTCGTCCCTTCGGCTTCTGGGATGAGGCGGGTGATCACGAGAATGCAGGGTTCGATGTCAAGGCCCTGAAGTTCGAGGAATTCATGGGTTGCCCGTTCTATCGCGCGGACCTGGTCCAGAATGTAGACGACTTGGCCCCCCGTATCCGGTTTTCCAAGCACATTGGATTGTCCGAAGTAGCCGTGAGGGGAGATAATCGCAATCGTAAAAATCATCGGCAAGCGACTCAAGAATCGCGCGAAGCAATCGGGTGCCGGTGCCTCGAGAATGTCGGTCAGGAATCCCATCGTTTCGCGAGTCCGTTCGACGGTGCCACCCCAACCTGGCTCAAAGCCCATCCGACGTAGATCTTCCGCCACTTCCGACCAGGCACGCTCAGCGGGCTGGCCCGCGAGGAATCGGTCGGCGGCACGGAGCGCATCCCGCAGTTGCTCGAGGTCACCAATTCGTTGATTCAGCATCAACGGGATTCCTCGCGCCTGGTGCATTCGCAAGAATTGGAAGATCCGCTGACCTCCATTGTCCAGTTCCTGGAACAATCGGCTGGAGAGGTAGCGATTGAGATACTCGACTCCGTGACCAATTGATCGGATTTCGCGCAGGCGGGGGAAGCCCCGCTCAAACGGCATCAGGTCGATTTCCAGCTGTGGCTGGGCAGTCGTGCCATCCTGCAAGACACGCTCTTTCGCGCGAAGAAAACCGGCGACAGGGATATTGCTGACCTTCATCGTGTCCGTCTGCAGTTGCACGTACGACCAGCGCGCGACCGACCACCGAATGGCAAAATAGATGGTTCCTTCGTGCACGACGGCTTCCTGCGATGCACACAGAATGTCGTACAGATTGTTCCCGCGCAGGACACTGCCTTCTTCCGTGTTGCAGAAATCCTCGATGAGATCGACGAGTTCATCGCGCAGAAGCAATACCTTATCGCGAGATTCATACTGGTACACAAGTTGACTGGCGCATTCTGGGTGCCGTGACAGAAAATCGTTGGCCGCGTCAAACACAATTCGCTACCTCACCGATGCGGGGATCTGTTGATCGGGGGAATCCTTCCAAAGGGCATCCCAGTCCGACCAGGGAATGGATTGCGGATGTTGCCAATAGTTGGCGCGCGCTGGTATGAGAATCTCTGGCTCCGAGGGCAAGTCGGGAGGCATGATGTAGATCGAGTATCGGCCAAACTGGGCGCTGAGCTCGCAGTTCAGCTCGATCCAATGGAAGGCCTCGGGTGACAAGCACAAATACGTACCGATCGCCGGAGGAACAATCAGATAAGCCTCTTCGCGCATTCCAGCGGGTCGTTCGATGAATTCTTCGATCGGGACAATGGGCCGATGGGCCAGATAGCGGAAGGGAAACGGCTTCCCTAGGCAGACAATCGTCTCATCGCTCGGCAAATCCCTAAGATACTCCATCACATCACGCTGGTCATCCAAATGTTGAAAACGACGGAAGTAATCGAGGGCCATTTCTCGCGACCATTCCCAGCTCAGGTAGTCACTCTCTCCGATCACGATGGAGCGAAAGGATGTCAGCGTCCCACCGGCAATGAGCGCCGCGGCGATGAGCAGGATGCCCAACGAGCGAAAACGAGACGGCGCGCCGCGTGAATTCTCGTAGAGCAAGGCCAGTCCATGACCCGCCACGATGGCGAAGCAGGCGAGCGACGGCCACAAGTAACGCAGGTGGGGGATCGGAGCCTGAAATAGCCAGCCGAACCAGAGCGTCCAGCCGACTCCAATCAGAAAAAGCCAGAGCGAGACGTTGCTCCGAGACGGCTCGGCGCACTCTGGGGTTGCGAGAAATGGAAGCAACGCGGCGAGCGCAAGAAGTCCCAACGGGGCGAAACTCTGCGCGATGACGATTTTGTTTAAGGTGCGCGGATAATCCAGAAACTTGAGCAGGGACGAAGTGCCTGTTGCATTCATCATCGGTTGCACATCCGTGATCACCTCCAACCGGGCGATGATCGACTGCATCACGATGATGTTAGCAACGAAGATCGCGGCGGCCAGCATGACGACACACAGCGCCCGTCCGGGCCATCGGATTCGTACGGCACCGTCTCGAGACGAATGAACGCTGTCGACCAGCAGGAACGCCGGGCCAAACAGACAAAGGTCAAATCGTGATGCGGCAGCCAAACCGAAGAGACCGCCACACAGGATGACTCTCCCGATGCCCGGAGTGGAGGATCGATACCAGACGACCGCAGCCAAGACCAGGAGTGTGACACCGGTGCCCGTACCGAGAGCGATCGCGCCCACTTCAGCGGTTCCCGGGATGCTGAGTAAGGGAGCGATTGCGATGCAACGTGTGGCAAGCGACGCCTTGGAGATTCCGATCGTGCTGGCTGCGATTGCGATCAACGACAACACGCTGAAGAGCGAGAAGAGGCGATGGACCCACACTTGACTGCCGAACAGAATCTCCAGCACGAGGTTCGCCGCGGCAAAAAGCCCGCCATTCGTCTCGTTCGGCTCGGAAGTCAGGTAGGCGACCGGTGGTTCCTGGCAACTACGAATGCCGTTCAACACCCAGGCTTCGTCGGTCCCGAGGGTCAACAGGAAGACGCACGCGATCGCGAGACACGTCCAGAGCACGACCAGACAGGGCAGCAATCGTTGTGCTCGAACGTGCAGCATGCACAAAACCTCATCAAGTTGGAGCGCACTTCAAAACCTGTTTTTCTCGAGGGGTGGCTGGTGGCAGAGCGCAGCGATGCCCCA
>CAZFWV010000414.1:0-5814 GCA_964522605.1 uncultured Pirellulaceae bacterium | reverse complement strand
GAAGGCGTCTGCGGGCACGAAAAAAACCGACGCCTTCGGCTTGCCGTTAAACGAATTGCGTGGAATCGCCCTCCAACAATAAGTTCCTCTGAACCAACAACTTCTAAACTGCACACCCTCCAGAGGAAGAGTGAATCTTGTTCGTATTCCTCCGGACAACCAACCCTTCGAAGCTGGACAACCCCCGTGGCGAAGTGAGGTCTAGAAGACATCCAGATTGAAGTGATGCCCGCTGTGATAGAGGCGGCAACTCGGATAATAGTTGTGCCACTTCTTGTTATAAACCGGGATCCGCATTTCGGGCGGATACCGATAGTACAGGCTATTGCTACTTCGGTAGTACTGGTCGGTCCAGAAGTTTTGCGGGTAGTACAGGTACGGGTAGTGGTAGAAGCGGTCCCAGTCGTACACCGGCCGTTCCGCATTCCACGACCGCCCGAAGGCCTGCTGTGCCTGGCAATTGGCGCTGACCGACAGCATCATTCCTGCGGTCAGCAGCAGAATCAGCAAAGACATGCGACGGATCATGAACTCCCCCCCTTGGATTGGACGGCCGCGACACAAGCACGGCGGAGGTGGGCCCGTGACTAAGGTGCCAGCAGGTACCCTCCGAGGGTTTAAATCGGCAGAATGCGGGAGGAACATTCGACAGAAACAGCACAATCGGAGCAAGAGAAAGGACCCGACCACAAACCAGGCAAGTTGCCTAGACTATTCGGGCAATTTGCCGGATGCGAGCTCGTCCTCCCACTGATCCATCAGCGGCCAGTCGATCGCACAAGTTCCAAAGTCCGCCATATGGAGGTAGCCTTCCAGTCGCTGAATCGTGGCCTCCAACAGGTTTTGATCCTTGCGGAAGAGCGGACCGTGGCTGGGCAGCAGCCACTCGACATCGCTCTGTTGGATGCGTCTGAGCGACCGGAGGAAAGCGGGGATGTCGCTGCCATGATGAGCGTCGATGGCCCCCACGCACCCATCCCGGAAGATGTTGTCTCCGCTGAAGAGCAGCGAGCCCATGCGAAAGGCCAATTGACTGTCGGTGTGCCCAGGAGTGTGCCAGACTTCGAGCGTCTTTTCGCCAACCCGAAGTTGATCGCCTTCGTCGATCCAGTGGTCGACTTTCACGGGCGGCATGTCCAGGTGAATCCCCTGCGCCTCGATCTCGGCAAAGGTCTTTAGCCGGTCTCCCGTTTCCAGGGGTGGACCCGCGAGCGGATGCGCGGTCACCGTGGTTTTCAGGATCTGTTTTGCCTTGGCCAAGCCCTGAACGTGATCGGCATCGGCATGCGTCGCCACAATGGTCTGGCAGCGGGCCAACGGAAAATCCATCTGCCGAATCATCTCGATGATCTCTTCGACAGTCTCCTCATATCCGATGTCAATCAAGATCCAGTCGGGACCGTCGAAGACGATATAGACATTGCAGCCCAGGATATGTCGGGCTTGATGATTGATTTCAAGAACGTGGGGGAACAAGGGTTTCCGCGTCAACATATTGGATTCTCAGGCAAAGGCTAGAAGGTCTCGACGACGGTCACGACTTGAGCGGCCCGGAGATCTCACCCCAGGACTTCAGAATCTGCGCCAGTCCTTCTCGGTAACTCGGATACTGTAGCACGACCTGCAAATCTTCCCGCAACCGATGATTGCTGACCCGTTTACTGCTGGCGGCGCGCTGCGTCTGCGGATCACTGGGAGCAGGCGGAGCGAATCGCGGACGAACTCCCAAATGGGCGGCGATTTCCTCGTAATAATGACGTCGAGTCACCGGGTTCCCATCGGACACAACGAACAGGTCGGGCGGTGTGGCGAGTTTCTCGGCCTGCAGGACCGTATGGGCCGCATCATCCACGTGAATCAAATTCAGGAAGCCGGATGTGGCGACGCGCAGCGGCTCGCCCGCCACCAGATCCCGCAGGTACGGGACCCGTCCTGGACCGTACAGGCCGGCCAAGCGAAGAATCACGGCACGCGATCCGACGGGGTGCGAGCGCAACACATCCTCCGCAGCGAGGCACACACGACCGCCTTCGCGGATTGGTTCACAAACGGATCGCTCGTCGACCCACTGTCCGTCGTTCTGCCCATAAACGCCCGTTGAACTGGTGAAGATCAGTCGTTCCACATCGGGCCCGAGGACATTCAGTGCCGCGAACAGCCCGTCGACGTAAACCTCGCTCTGTGACTGCCCCGAGGAACGATCATAACCAACGGAATATAAAACGGTTTCGACGCGCGGTAGTGCCTTGAGCGAATCGGGCTTCGTTACATCTGCGATGTGGACCTGGAAACCCTCGGCGCGCAGCGCAGTGGCTCGGGAACTCTGCCGCGTCGAGACCCAGACCTCGGCACCGGCCTTTCGCCAGTGACGTGCGACGCGCTGGCCAAGATACCCGCAACCCAATACCAACTTCTTTGGCTTCGCCACGCGTTAATCTCCCTGATCGAGGATCGTCGACACGCCCCCCCTGTTGGTGCTTGAAATCGGAAGCGGTCCGTCGCGATCTTGACCATTACGGGGGGGATGCGAAAGATCTCTGAGAGCATTTCCCGGCAAAACGATTGGAACCAACCCCCGGTCGGGTTGGCTTTGATTATGATAAACGATCGAGGCGCATTCGGGCGTAAACGTCACGAGAGAAACCAAATTAGCGGGCCGCGAATGGAGCAAAGCTGCTGGAAAACCCGAGCGTGGATCCGCCCCCTTCTTCTGCTGCCGGGGATCGTCTGCGGCTGGACCTTTGGTTCGGCTCCGCTCGATGCCGAGGAAGCCTCGACCACCGTTCACCTCTCGCGTGTCCTGGATGGATCTTCGCCCGCGGGCCTTGAAGAGCTGAAGGCGCTCCAGGCGCGGATCCAAGAACTGACACCTCGCATCCTGTCCTGTACCGTGGCGATTCAAGTCGGACGGGCCAACGGCAGCGGGGTAATCGTCAGCGAACAGGGCGATGTTCTGACCGCCGCGCACGTCGTCGGAACACCGAATCGTGCGGCGACGATTCTGCTGCCCGACGGTCGAATTGCCCGCGGCAGAACGCTCGGCCTGAACCAGGAGTTGGACGCTGGAATGATCCGAATCTCCGATGCGGGCCCGTGGCCATTCGCACCCTTGGGAGAATCGACCCATTTACGAGCCGGACAATGGTGTCTCGCAACCGGCCATCCAGGCGGCTTTACTCCGCAACGGTTGCCGGTCTTGCGGTTCGGCCGTATTCTGAAGGCTGAAGAAAGTGCCTTGCTGACCGACTGCACTCTAGTCGGTGGCGATTCGGGCGGCCCCTTGTTTGATCTCGAAGGCCGCGTGATTGGCATTCACAGTCGCATCGGAAAGAATTTGACCATTAACGTCCATGTTCCCATTGCTCCATACGAGGAGTCTTGGGATCGATTGGCGCGCGGTGAGGTTTGGGGACTGCTCGAAAACGATCCAGAAGGCTGGCTCGGTGTGACGGAAGACAGTCGTTCACCTCAGGCCCGAGTGCTCCAGGTCGTTCCCGGATCGCCGGCCGAGCGTGCTGGGTTGAAGCCGGGCGATTTGGTGCTGCGGCTGGCCGAAGCGGAAATCGATTCCTTTGGAAAGTTGCAGCAGGAAGTTCGCAAGTATTCACCCGGAAAAATCGTCGAACTGGAAGTGCGGCGCGAAAACAAGATTCACGAATTGCGGGTTGAACTCGGACGCCGTCCGTGAAACCCATCCCCTCTCGCCGGATCTGTGATCAACCGATGTCAGACACCGAACCCAAGACGAGACTCTCTTTTCGTCGCCTCATTGTGTTGCTCGTGCTGCTGAGTTTGCTCAGCGGGTACGGTGCCCACCAACTGTGGCACGCGCAGCGACCGTTCAATCCGTTGCAGCTCGTTCGCCGCCCGGTCAGCGTGCAGACGCGGGACGACGCGGCGTTACTCAGCGGTTGGTTGGATCAGGTGGACAACGGTTGGGAGGTCGGCAAGAACCACCAGAAAGTCAAATCGGCGTTTGCCAAGGCCGTATCACGCGTCAGTCGTTCCACAGTGCGGGTCCTCCGCCAGGGAGAAACGGTCGCCATGGGGACCGTGGTCGGCTCGGAGGGAATGATCGTCACAAAGGCCAGTGAGGTCGTCAACGCACCGGGCAAGTTGGAGTGCCAGTTATTCAACCGCCGCAAGGTGGCGGCCGAGGTGGTCGGGCAACTGGAAGAGTATGACTTGGCGATGCTGAAGGTCGCCGCAACGGACCTACGCCCGGTCCGCTGGTCGCAGGCCGACCCTCCGCCCGTGGGAAGTCTGCTGGCGACGGCCACCGTCGGTCGTGCGGAACCACTCGCGGTGGGCATTGTCAGCATCGCTCCACGAGAGATCGCGCGCGACGCCGTCCTGGGCATCCGTTTGCGAGACGTGAAGGAGGGTGTGATCATCACGGAAGTTCTCGCGGACAGCGCGGCCGATCTGGCTGGCTTGAAGCCAGGAGACCTGATCCGGCAGGTGGATGACACGGAGATCCAGCGGAGCGAGTCGCTCGTCGAGACGATCAGTCAGCATCTACCAGGAGACGGTGTCGAGATCCGGCTCCGCCGCGATGAAGAGGAAATGACCATCGAGGTACGACTCGGCCGCCGAACGGAACTGGATCTGGAGTACAGCGACTTTCAGAGTTTCCTAGGTGGCGATTTGAGTTTTCGCCGGACGGGCTTCCCACCTGTGATTCAACACGACACTTTCCTGTTGCCGGAGCATTGTGGAGGCCCGGTCGTGGACCTGGAAGGTCGTGTTGTGGGGATTAACATTGCCCGCGCAGAGCGAATTGCAAGTTACGCGTTGCCGGCGGCCGCAATTCTGCCATGGATCAATCAGTTCAAGGGAGATCTTCCGCAGGAGACGGTCGCTCGACGCGAATAAGAAAACGGTCGAGCCGGGCGGCAGGGCTGGAACCGAGTGGGGTGCGACCAACGTACCCGTCTTACCGTTCGCTCCCCTTCATCGCTCGAATTCAGGCCGACATGAAAACCATCATCCATTTAACGGCACGGAGGGAGCGAATATGACCTGTGTCCATTTGAAACAGCTCTACCAGTTGTGCCAGGATAATGCGCTGCGTCTATCGAGCACGGATTTAATCCATGTGGTTTGCCAACAGTGTGGCAAAGAGGAAGTCTGCCCCTCCGTGCTGATGGATGAGTACGAGACTGCGCATCCGGGCGAAGAAGCAAGCGCGACAGGCGGGGCGGCCGAAGAGGTGGCGGAAGCCGACGAAGCGTAGGGCACCTACTCATCTAAACCTTGAGCCGGCGATTCTCCCAGAGGACAACCGGCTTCGAGGTATGCCGTCAACAGAATCTGTGCCGCCAGCATGTCGCGCCGTTCTTTGCGTTGCCGTGGGCTGAGCGGAGCAGCTCGGAGTTTTTCTTCGGCTTCCGCGGAGGAGAACCGCTCATCAAAGTAGGTGACCGGGCAGTCCGTCTGCTCGACCAACCACCGGCCGAAATGGCGTGCTTCCCGCGAAATGCGACTTTCGCGGCCATCCAGGTGGACCGGTAATCCCACGACGAAACGGACGATTTGCTCGTCCTGTGTCAGGCGGCGGAAGTAGTCGGCATCCTGGTGCGGCGTCCGGCGGGTATAGGTCGCCACCGGACTGGCCAACGTCTGCTGCGGGTCCGTCACCGCGATTCCCAGACGATGGGTCCCAAAATCGATCGCGGCAATTCGTCCCTTCGCCTTCCCCATCCGCTGCGTACTCCCCAACCAACTATAGGTAACGCAGCCACTTGTGCTTTTCCAACTGCTGCACGACCTCGCGAATCCGTTCTTCATCCCGCTTGTTCGCAACAAGCGTTG
>CAZFWV010000413.1:0-5831 GCA_964522605.1 uncultured Pirellulaceae bacterium | reverse complement strand
AGAACGCTGTTTTCCCCGAGGAATTGCATGGTCCTCCGAATTCTGTCACCCCGACATCAGAAGCCGTGAATCGGAAAGGGTTCGCGGCTTTTGTTTTGCACACCTAATTGCGATCCGTTCAGCAAGGCGATGAAATAGTCTGCGCCCCCGCTGACACCCCTGAAAATGCGTGGTATCGCAAGGCCTACCCGCTGACAGGGCTCCCAGGTCGGCCCACAAGTCTTGGAATGAACCGTGCCAAAATTCCGGTGCGACGGATCAAGAACCTGAGCACGTCCACAAGGAAAAGCCTTGCCCAAATCAGCACCGAAACTGGCGTGAGATTCCCTGCGGTCAGTAACCAGTACCCGCTGAAATGCTCCCGGGGGGTGGCTCAAAATCTGGCCATCAGCACCGAAGTCCCACGACGACGATAGAACGCCATCAACGCGCCGAAGATTATGAGCGCGACGGCATTCGGCTCCGGCACCGCTACCGGATTATCCCGCGGTCCCAACTCGTAGCCACCGTCTTCCAACGCTTTCACTAAGTCCCCGGTGTCGAACACGCCGTCGCCGTTCCAGTCGCCCTCGGACCAGCTGGCGTAATCTTGCGTTTCGTACTTGCCGGCCTCCAGAACCTGCACGAGGTCGCCCGTGTTGAATTCGCCGTCGAGATTGGCGTCGCCGAACCAGGTGCCCATTAGGTCATGAATCCATGAAGCCAGATCAAATGATGTGATTTCTCCGTCGCTGTCGACGTCGTAATAGAGATCCCGTGAACTTACAATCACTCGGCCGATGAGCTCATCCACGTCGTTTACGTCCAGCACTTCATCACCGTTAAAGTCCCCCGTTCGAAGCGGCTCTTCGAGAACGGACCGCACAACGATTTCCCCTGTCGTATAGAGGCGACTCAGATCAGCCTGGATCCGAGAGGGCAGGACCACGCGATCGAATTCACCAGACGGCGAAATCCCTTCGGCCCAGTCGAACAGATTCAAGGCGACGCCTTGAAGCGTGCTTGGGTTCATGATGGGCAGCACTTCGATCACTAACTCACCGGCAAATTCGGGCACGACTTCGGCGGCCAAATCAAATGTGGCATCCCACGCATCATCGCGGAGCAGAAACTGAAGTTCGGAATTCGTACTGAGCTCGAATTCTTCCGTAATTGAATAGGGTGACGGACTGTCGTGAACCACAAGCCGCCCTCGAGGATTACTCAGCCGACCCGCTGAAAAGTCTCCACCGAGGAGGAGAACCCCACCGAAGAGCGAAATCCGATCGAGTTGCACGTCTGCCGTGCTGGAGAACTCTGCCTCTCCATCTCGGAGAACAAGTCGGTCTGCCCGAAGCCTACCATCGACGGTCAATTGAGCCTCCGCGTCCAGTACCAATCGATACATGGCGACTTCTCCAGTCGTTGACACGTGCAGAATACCCTCGGAATCCGCTACGAAGCCGACTGCTGTTCCGTCAACGACGAACTGCGCCTTCGGGTGGATGTCCAGACCGTTTGTTACGTCAAATGACACGCCTTCCGCGATCGAAACTACACCGCTCTCAATCGTCAGCTGCTCGATCGATAGATCGTTGACGACGGAAACCGTGTTGGACCGAATGATCGCGGCATTCGTGGGATAAATCTTGACCTCCAACCCCGTTTCCGTTGTCCAACGTGGTTTTCCGCTGCCCGGATCAAACTCGTCCCAACGCCCGTCACCGAATCCGTCCCAGACGGCCGGAATACCGGCACTGAGGAGGTTTCCCTTGAAGGCGTCCCAGTCAATCCATGTCGGCTCGGTTCCCAGACGGGCAAGGACGAAACCAGTATCGGGATTGATCGAAACGTAGTTATTTCCGTAACCCCGGGCTTCATACCAGTCCGGTTGAACCCACCAGCCATAACCATATTCACCTGCTCCGGGACCGGCGGATTGAGGATGGTCGGGAATCGATGCGGGCACTTGATTCTGACGGGCCAAGTCCACCCACTCGCGGCTGATCAGCTGTTGACCGTTCCAGGCTCCCTCGTTCAAAAACAGATGCCCAAATCTCGCTGCATTATTCGCAGACAGGACGACGCCTTTGTCCGCGTATCCGCTGCCACCGTCCACAATGACCCCATCGTCGGCCTGGAATTCAAGCCAATCGAATCCCTCCGGATCGAACCCAATCGGTTCGCCAATCCGTTCGGTGAAGAACTCCTGCAACGGCCTGCCTGCGACGCGCGTCAACGCATTGGCAAGCATGTCCATGGCAACTCCGGTGTATGCAAACTGAGATCCGGGAGGAGTAAACAATGGGGTGCCCGGCGTGAACACTTGTTGCGGGGGATTCGCGCCGGGTGGGGCTTCTTCATCGACTGCTAGGTAGCCGCTCGTGTGCGTGGCAAAATGCGCAAAAGTTGCGTCGGGATATAGTCCGTCCAGCGAGGGCACACTGTTCCTCATAGGTGACTGTAAGTCGACGATACCGTCGTCAATCAGTAGCCCCATTACCGTCGTCGTAAATGACTTCGTGACGGAAGCGACGTGATGTGCGTAATCCGCGTTGTGTCCTTGCCAAATCACGCGGCCATTCCGCAAGATGAGCATTTCCTCCACGCTTTGCGCTGTTTCTCTGAGCCTGTTAATAGCCGCCTGAAGCTTCTGAGAATCGACCAATACCGATTCCGGCGCTGCCACCTGCCATTCCTCGTCCGGGAAAACCATCTGCTGCGCGTGCAGCGTAGACCAAAACTGCATCAGCAGCGCAATCATCATCGTGGATGCGGTCAAGGAACGATTTGCTATCCTTAACTTCTCAGAAGCGTTGTGCGCAACCATCAAGAAATTCCTTCCTCCGTGACGAATTACCACGACAAAGTAGGCCGACATAATCGAGTTCTCGCAGTGGGAAAGAGAAGAAAACAGGCAGCGATCATCACAAGCGAGGCGATTCCCGGCTCAGGCACCGCAACTGGCTCCCGTGGCCCCATTTCGTAGCCGCCGTCTTCCAGCGCCATCACGAGGTCACCCGTGCCGAAGATGCCGTCGGCATTCCAATCGCCTTCGGACCAGCCAGCGTCAACATCGGTCTGGTACTTGCCCGCCCCAAGAACTTGTACCAAGTCGCCCGTGTTGAATTCCCCGTCGAGATTGGCGTCGCCTAACCAGGTTTGCTTGAGACCATGGATCCAATAGTCAACGTCGGAAAGGCCAACCTGTGTGTTGTCATCGACGTCGTAATACAGATCCTTCGAGCCAACGCGAATACGTCGCGCAAGAGCATCGAGGTCGCGAACGTCAAGGAAACTGTCTCCGTCGAAATCTCCTGCGACGTTCGGCCTTGCGAGAGCTGCTTTCAGGATCACTTCGCCGGTTGAGTAGAGTTGCGACGAATCCAGTTCGAACCGAACCGGAGCCGACACTTGGTCGAATTCGCCGATGGGCTGAACATCTGCACTCCAGTTGAATAGCTTCAGGGCCTGGCCTTCCAACGGCTTCGGGTCGACCTCCGGTGCGAAGTCCAGTAGGAGGTCGCCGGAAAACGTCGGGACGACTCCCTCTGCGAGATCAAAAAACGTGTCCCGAGAAGGATCACTGACCAGGAACCGCAACTCATTGTCTCCTGTCAACCGGAAGAGTTCCGTCACTCGATGAGGCGATGATGGAGCGTGGACCTCGAATACGCCACCAGATCCGAAGAAGCGATTGACCTGCGTGCGTCCACCCATCACCAGAAGGCCGTCTGTATGTGAGAGTCGCTCGACCGTTACATCACCTTCTGTAGAAAGAAGCACGTTGCCACCTTGAATATACAATCGCTCAATTTGGGCGAGGCCCTGGACCGTCAGCTGTCCCTGTTCCGAAATTGTCAATCGCTCCACTTGAAGTGTTCCCGTGGGTGAGACGGTCGACTTACCTTCCACAAGCAGGCGAAAGCCATTCGCCGCCCCATCGACCGAGAATGCTCCGTTTTTCTCCACATCAATTCGGCTGCCAAAGCTCACGGTGGCGGAGTCGTCGACGAAGACACTGCCGCTTTCGATCGCAAGCGAACTAATCGAAAGATCGTTCGCGATCGTGACCATGTTTGAGCGAACGATCGCGGCGCCGGTGGGATAGACGTCCGGGATCATCCCGTTCTCCCGTCTCCAATGCGGTTTTCCCGTGATCGGGTCGCGCGCGTCCCAGCGACCATCGCCTGACTCATCCCAGATCCCCGGTAGAATCAGACGATCCAATCGCGACGTGAAAGCCTGCCAGACGGGCATGAAAGCGATCCAGTCATTAATGTTTGGCTCAGATCCGAAACGCACAGCAACCAGATCCAGGTCGGGACGCAAATGCATGTAGTTGTTCTGCGCACCGCGAGCCTCCACGAAGTTGTCGAAGACCCACCAACCGTAACCGTAGATCCCCGGTCCCATTGCACCCGCGTCATAACCTGGCACGGTCGCAGGAACTTGGACTTGCGTCGCTTCGGCCAGCCATTCGCGACTGATCAGTTGTTCTCCTTCCCAAGACCCATCATTCAGGATTAGATGGCCCAACCGAGCCATGTCAATTGCGGAGATGTGAACGCCGCCGGGAAACCCACCTCCCTCCTCCACCACCGTGCCATCCTGAGCCACGACATGATCCCAGTCCCAATTTTCCGGGGACAATCCGATTGCATCTCCGATACGGCGTTGAAATAGATCTTGGATTGGTTCATCAGCTGCCCGCGCAAGTACGTTCATCAGTTGCGTCATGGATGGTTGGTCGTAGGCATATCGGCTGCCGGGCGGCGTGAACAGCGGTTCTCCAGGTACCAAGGGATCCGCGGGAGGATCCGTCTGCCCGTAGATGTATCCCTCGGGCAAATAACCGCTGGTGTGTGTGGCGAGATGGCGCAGCTTCACATCGGGATAATGCGCGGCCAATTCGGGGACATAGTCTTGGGCCAGAGTGTCCAGGCTCACACGCCCGTCATCCACCAGCAGACCGAGGGCGGTTGTCGCGAACGACTTGGTAACCGAATGGGTCATGTGAACGTGATCCACATTCGATCCCTGCCAGATCACTCGCCCGTGTCGAATAAGCACCAGCTCATCAATACCCGCTCCTAACCTGGGGCTGTTTTCGCGCAAGGTGTCCACCGCATCCTGCAGCTGGACCGAGTCGATCCATACGTCCTCAGGCGCAGCCACAACCCATTCTTCCCCCGGAAAGATCGTCTGTTGGGCGCTCGCCAGCCCGACACCCACCCAAGACAACATGGGAAGAATTGCCAGCACAAGGAGCAGCCTCGCCCGAGGGAAAGCGGTTTGTGCTGATCGCTCGTCGACACAGTACTGAACAGCGAGATCCAAGAACGATATGTGCCGCGGCATGAAGTATCTCCCGTTCTGCGAAAGCTGATTACCAGAGGCCCGGAGCCGATAGAGCGAAGCTGGCCCATCCGGTGGCCCAGATGGTACCGTTACCGCCCCTAATACATGCGAAATCCGCGACGGATTTGTCTCACGGAGTGCCGAAACGCTCGGTGGGCAAGGAACTGGGTCTACCTAAATTGACAGCGAAAAACGCCTCGTGATTCTGAAGGGCTAATAACGGGTACCAGTTAATCGTCGGGGTGAGGGCGTGGTTCAGATACTGGGCTGCGCACCGAACAGATCGCGTAAACAAGCAGCCACCAGCGTCCGGCGATCGTCGCAGGGGAGCGCAGCACGAGGGCCAGCTATCCGCGTGACCACGCGACCTGGCGTGGAAGTAAGCGGTTGACTTCCAGACCGGCCGATAGGTCTATGGACACCAGGAAGCAAGTTTAACGAGAGCTTCGTCGTCCCTCCTCCTTCTGCTTCTGCTCGAGCTTCCGAGCGAA
>CAZFWV010000412.1:0-5852 GCA_964522605.1 uncultured Pirellulaceae bacterium | reverse complement strand
AGGATAGAGGAGGTGGGAAAATGAACCGCCCGACGATCCAAATTCGATTTCCCGTATTCGCTGCTTTGGGACTCGGCCTGCTGCTGATGGGCAGTTCGAACTTGCGGGGTCAGATGACCACCAGTGGCATGTTTGGCAGCCGCACACTGGGGAGCCCAACGACCAGTCGAAGCGGCGGCGGGTCGACCGCAGTCGGAACCTCCCTGGAGCAATTGTCCAGCGTCGGTGAAATTACGAATTCCGAACGGTTCGTGCGCGGCGCGCGTCAGGCGGGCCAGTTTGTCGGCTCCGATACGCGAGACACGGGATTTGTCGGGGCGATTGACTCTGGCGCCACCGGCTCTGCGATGGGCGGTCGCGGAATGACGGCCGGTGGTCTTTACGGCGGCTCGAGTCTGCTCGGTGGTTCCAGCCTGCTGGGCGGCGGTCGAGGAGGCCTTTCGGGCATGTCGGGAATGGGCGGCCTGAACCAGCGCGGAATGACCCAGCGGGGCGGGCTGATGGGCGGCAACCGAGGCATGAACCAGATGGGCCGGATGGGCGGCAACCGGACGGTCAACCTTCAAACCCAAATGACGGTTGGGTTCCAGTACGCATCGCTGCCGGCGACACGGGTTCAGAATACAGTGGAACGCCGTTTGAACTCGGCAAATCGTATCCAGAAGCGGGGTTCGATCCGGCTGGAGGTTGAGGATCGGATCGCCACGTTGCGCGGGGTCGTTGCCACAGAGGAAGACCGGAAGCTTGCGGTGAAGATGGCGCAGCTGGAGCCGGGGATTTCAGAAGTTCGCGATGAGTTGTCCGTGGCAGGGTCGGCGGACCCCACGCCTCCCGCGCCTCAAGATCGTTAGACTGCAGCTGGATTCGCTCGATTCTTTCGGCAACACTCTCCCGTCGCTGCGCCGTGTTGCGATCGTCGAAGCTCGCTTGGGGAGCCGCGGCATCACGCAGTAGTCTTTGACGCATCGAGGCGGGAACTTCAAACGTGCTCGAGCGAAGTCCCTGCTGTTCGTTCTCCACGGTGCTATCGATTGCGGCAGCCGCGTTTTTGAGTTTCTCCTCTTCACTCGCCTGGCTGGCGTACGAGACATGTTGCACGGCGGATGCGGATCCTGGGCCATACGATCGTTCGAGGATCTGGCGTCGATCGTTCGGTACGCGTCGCGCCTGCTGTTTCTTTCCGGACAACAGGTTGCGAGCATAATCGCCAGCAACAACTTGTCCGTCGGAACCTTTGAAGATCGGTAGCAGGCTGACTGCCTGTTGTTCACCGCCGACGGAATCCCAGGGAACCCAGACACTATACGACGGTCCAAATTCCGACTCGCTCAAGTGTTGCTGCAACTGTTCTGCAGTAATCACGTATTTGCGATCGGGTTCCTGACGATCTTCGCCCGTCTGGTCATCGTACGCATAGACGACCAGCTCGCCCGAGACGGGCACCGCTTGATGCTTTGCATTGTAGAAGTAGATCCGCCCGCCGAGACCTCGGGTGGGCTGACTGTCTGGACCATAGATGACCGATTCACTCCAGATCGCGACCATCTTCGCCGGTTGCTCGGTCGGGCCAGGCTCCTCCTCGTCATTCCAGGACAGGACATCCTTGGTCTTCTGAGAAAGAGATGCGGTCCGATCGCGCAGCGACTGACATCCGCTCAGTCCCAGGATGAACAGCGTCAGGCAGCCGAGTTGGACAACGCGGCAGGTCGTAGATATGGAAGGAACGTAGATCATTTTTTTCGGGAAAAGAAACTGCGTTTGGTTGGCCATCGTGACTTGCCATCTTCCGCTGAATTGAGGTAGTTGACCGGTGCGACCGCTCGCTCACGGGACTTGGTGACGGGCCCCTGATTGAACGACCGATCCAGATTTGCACCATCGCTTCCCGGCGGGATGATCAGATTGTCTTGCGGCCAAGGAGCCGCGGCACCGGGCTGAGTTGTCGGCGATGGGATTTCTTCCTGCAGACCAGGCGTCATGGTCTTTGGTACGGTTGGTTGCACGTCCGGGTAGATGACCTCGGGTTGCGACATCTCCGGGGGGAGCAGAGAGAAGCTGCCATCGGTTCCGTGAACACTGATCACATCCGCCAGACACCAGCTCATTCGCTCGGCTTCCATCTGCAACAGCCAGTCCGAGTCTTCTGGTTTACGAACAATGTAGGGAGTCATGATGATCAGCAGTTCCGTGCGATCATCGGTAGCGAAGTCGTAACGGAACAGTGAGCCGATGACGGGAATGTCGCCCAGGTAGGGAACGCTGCGGTCGATCGTTGCGCGGGTCTTCGTAATCAGACCGCCCAGAATTACCGTCTGACCGCTGCGTGCGCTAACCGTCGTCTGGGCCTGAGTCGTGTTGATAATGGGCGACTCAATCACATCGCCGGTGGCGGAAATCGAAATGGGAATCCCCTGATCCGACAGGCTGGATTTCTCCGCGTCGATCTCCATCACTACCAATCCGTCGGGACTGATCCGCGGCGTCACGCCGAGCACCAAACCCACGTTGGTCAAATTGACCGAGTTCGTGACGACACCCTGTGCCTGCGTCGTCGAATCGACAATGGGAACGCGCTGCCCCACGAGGACAAATGCGGGCTGGTTATTCAGGGTCATCACCTGCGGTCGACTCAGGATGTCCAAGCGACGGCTGGCTTGTAACGCTCGAATCAGTATATTGATCGATTCACTGTTGGCGGACAACACGAGGCCGCCGTAACCCAAATCCGAATTCGTGCGACCAACGGCAAGACTGGTGAGCCCTTGTCCGGCCAGTTTTTCGCGCGTCGCGAGCGACGCCGCCGAGTCCGAATTCCCCAACGGCCGGTTGTTAAAGTTGAAGCCCGGGTCCAGCAACCCTCCGGCAACCGTGCTGCGATCGAACAGCAGCGAATCCTGGATGCCAAGCTCCACACCCAGCTCGTCCGTCGTCCCCAACTCCACTTCGGCAATCAGCACCTGAATCAGCACCATCGGCGGCCGTTCGTCCAGTTCCTTGACCAGCTCGGCAATCTCCTCAAAGTATTCCGGTGTGGCACTGATCAGCAGACTGTTGCTGACGAGTTCCGGGACGACGATCACTTCGCGATCGACGAGCTCAAACGGAGTGACTGCCTCGGGCGCCAACAGTTCCACTTGCCGCTGCGTGGCGATCAACTGGTTGATCGCGGTGGCCACGTCCTGGGCGGGCGCATTCAACAGACGATAGACCCGACTTTTCCGCCTGCGCAGGTCACCTTCATCCAACCGCAGCAGGATCGCTTCGACGACGTCCAGATCGGGTGCCGAGCCGGTTGCAATGATGCTGTTCGTCCGATAGTCAACGGAAAATCGCAAGGGTACCAGACTGCTCTCGCCCGCGCCGATCCCGGCACCAAACGGCGTCGTCTGCTGCTGGAACGTCTGTCCGAACAACTCATTCAGCATCTGCGCCAGCGCCGCCGCATCGCCATTGACGATCGTGAAGACTTTGATCTGCGCTTCCGATGTTGGCAGCTCATCCAACTGTTTCACCAGTGCGGCGATCAGGTCCATGCTGTCCCCCGGCGCCGTGACAACCAGCGAATTGGCGCGGGCATCTGCCGCCACACGCACGTCGGTCAGCAACCCGGAGCGCAAGATCTCTTTGCCCGCCGAATCGATCCGTGTCATGGTCAGCATTGAGGAACGTGTGGCGGACTGTCCACCCGCGCCGGCACCCTGCGCACCCGGCCCAAAAGCCTGCCCGGTCACCGCCTCACCACGGAGCGTCGCTTGCAGCACGGGCGCCAATTCTTCCGCGAGTGCGTTCTTCAGTTTGAATACGCGAACTTCGTTGACCGCCTCGCTCTCACTGACGTCAATCTTCTCGATCAGATAGCGGACTTCCGCCATGTCACGGGGACTGGCATAAACGATCAACGAGTTCGTACGGAAATCGGCTTGCACCTGGATCGTCGGCCCAAGACCGCCGCGTTCCTCGAAGAACGTCGTGATCGTTTCCTGCGCATCGGTGACCGGCATGTGCTTCAGGCGGAAGATTTGAAATTGCGACGCGGGAGCGACCGGCTGGTCCAGTTGTCGGATCAATTTCAGCGTCGATTCGACACTCTCGGGGCGACCGATCAGCAGAATGGCGTTTGGCTTGACCAGCGCCGTCAGACTGATCGTTCCTTGACGCGCTGTGAGCGCCGTGTTCAGTTCGTTGACCAGATCCGTCATCGATTGACTGTTCACGTGCTCAAGCATGTACAGTTCAATCGCCGGCTCGGTCACCTCGCTCAATTGTTCCAATTGCTCGATGATCTGCAGCACGCGATCGACGTCGGGCTTCCGTCCTCGAACAATGATCGCGTCAAGCCCTTCGACGAACTCAACCTGCACGGGCCCCATTAACGTGCCCTCGGTTTCCTCGTCCAGACCCAGATCACCTTCCGCCGGAGGTTGTGGTTCGGTCGGAGGGCCTTCGGCATCGGGCGGCGGTGCGGAGCCTTCCGGCCGTGGTGGCGGACCGTCGGGCGACTCGGCCTGCGCCAATAATTCGCCACTATCGGCCCGCTTCAGCTCGACGAACGTCCGTTCCGTATCTTCCGCCGCATCACTCGGTCGGATCCCGAGCAGGTCGCCCCCCCAGCGAATCGCCGCCTGCTGGCGCCCGGATTCACTCATCCGCAGAAGATTCACCGCCCGTGAAATCGTCTTCGGATCGACCTCATTCACCGACACAAGTTGCGTCGTGTCGGCCGTGGCCGAGGGCGGCTGGTCCAACCATTGAATGATTCGCAGCCATGCCGGTGCCAAGGGACCCTGCAGTTGATAATCACCCGTCTGCGGGTTGAATCGCAGTGTGGTCACGCCCGATCGCGCCGGCAGATTGACGGAGAGGTCCGAGCTGTCATCGACCTGCGACAGGGCAAGCCGTTCCGGTACCAGACCTTGCATCGATTTGATCAATCGCTGCCAGCCAAGGTGTTTCAGCTGGGACTGCAACACAGCTCCCGACGGCGTCTGAACCCACTTCAGCGAACTCGTCGCCGCGTTCGGCTCGATCGAATTCGGCTCCTGTCCGTAGGCGGAGGCGGAAACAAGCAGCAGCCCCATGCCCGCCAGCAGCAGCTTTCCGATGCGGAAGCGGAACGCTCGTCCCGAACCTGGCCGTTCTCGCCGTAATCGTCGCCCATCCGCTCTGGGAACCATCGGTGTTCGGTGCATCATCCTAATTTCCGTTCACTGGTCGAGAGAGTCAGCTTGCGGCCCCCCGCAAGGGAAACACCCGGCGCCGCCGGGGTATTGGTTCCGGCCGTCGCCAGAAGGCATCCAACATCGTGCAATGACCGCGACGGAACAGCGGGCGATCGCGCGGTCCTTCGATCGGAATCATCGGCACACATTACCTAGCCGCTACATAGAAAACATCCGTCACTATGCGTGCCAATCCTCTGCTAGCACCGCCGGGTGAACGGAATTCAGTCAAGTTAGCGAGAACGGACAAGCCAGGATGCAAGGTGAGCGACTTCGAACTTCCTTGGGCACGATGGGGTGAGAGAAGAGTGGGGAAGCCGCGGAGGCGCGCGGAGAATCGCCGGAAAACGTCCAGAGTGACGCAGCCGGGAAATGACGTTGCCGAGCGCAGCGAGCCGACCGACCAGATCCGCCTCGCGTGCAGCTGCGTGTTCGATGCGGGAAACGCTTGATACTCCTTCGTACTCCTACTCCTACTCGTACTCGTACTCGTACTCCTACTCGTACTCGTACTCGTACTCAGCGCAGCGGTACTCGTACTCGTACTCGTACTCGACCGATCCCTGCTGGTCTGTTGAAAATCTGACCGGCTCGTCCGTAGCGGACCCGATCCACTCTGGCTCCCCTCGCCCC
>CAZFWV010000411.1:0-5869 GCA_964522605.1 uncultured Pirellulaceae bacterium | reverse complement strand
ACCGATTCTGAGACGGAATCGGGGAGTCGACGAATCGCCGGTAGCCCCCTGACGGACTCGTCGCAGAGCAGTGACTTCCTGGTGGTCTGGCGCTTGGACCGAACCGGGCGGTCGATGCCTCCTCTGCTCGCCTCATGCCTCGAGAAACAAGACGTCGTTGGACGCGTGATTCGTACTTTCTGAGGGGCGCGTTCCTCTCGATTGTCTTTGCTCTCTCGTGGACTCCGACGGCCTCGTGCACGTCTGCGAACGGATCCTCTTCGTTCTGGGTTTTCTGCCCTCGTGCCGGCACGGAGGCGACCGGCCGCGGGCACGTGTAGCCTTGTTGTCATCATGGTGCAAACGCAGCAGCTATAATTGATGGTTCTGACAATCCTGCTGCATTTTCGGTGTGCGGATGCGAATTGCTTTCCGGAACCCCCTGTCTGTTGTTGTCATCCTGTTGCTGCTCCAGCCGTTTGGTTGTCGGCGGGGGGAGCCGAATGAGGAATCGGAGCCAGCGCGTCCGGATGCGGTTGAGGCGGGAATTCATTTAGGCGAAGAAGCCCAGAGGAGCATCGGTGTTGTCACCGCGCCGGTCCAGTCTCGGGTCATTCCGTCAAATATCCGTGCGACCGGCTGGCTGACCATCAAACCAGGAAATGAAGTGACAATCAGAGCACCGGTCACCGGTTTTGTGTTCCCAGAGGAAGGCCAGGAATTGGCTTTCTTGGGTGACACCGTAAACGCCGGGCAAAACCTCGGCGCACTTCAAATCTTTGTCTCACCGCAAGAAGAAGCTCAACTCATTGCCTTGAAGGAGGAAGCCGACATTTTGATTCGCCAGTCGGCGGCTTCACTAGAAACGGCACAGGCACGCTTTGAGCGAATTGAGAAACTAAGCGACAACGGGACGGTTCCCGGAAAGGAGAAACAACTTGCGAAAGAGGCTGTGGAACAAGCAAAAGCGGCCTACGAGGAGGCTCAACAGCAGCTTCCTTTTCTCCCTTCCGAGCCGTATGAACGTCCGCTTCGGCTGAGACCGTTCGTGATCAAATCACCCATTGCAGGCAGGCTGACGAAGCTCTTCGTGCAATCCCGTCAGCTTGTCGTGGAGGGGGATCCGCTGTGGACGATTTCTGACTGGTCATCACTTTGGCTGCGAGTGCCCTTTTTTGAAGGCGACCTACCTCGCATCGATCAAACGCAGCCTGCCGAAGTGACCGCAGCGGGTCTTGTTTCGCCGATTCCTGCCACGCCAATTGATGTCCCACGGCCAACGGAAGATGGACGCCGCACGGTTGATCTCTTCTTCGAGGTTCCCAATGTCGAGGGGAAGCTACGTCTCGGTGAGGCAGTTTCCGTCGAACTGCCCACAGGGAAGAAGGCCAAGCGAATTGTCGTACCGGTGTCCGCCATTCTCTGGGATGGCATGGCCCATGCGTGGGTCTATCTCGAAGAGGAAGACAACCAGTTTTGTCGTCGTAGAATCCAGGTTGGTCCCATCGCGGGTGAAGCGGTGGTGGTCGAAAGCGGCCTAAGCGAAGGACAGTCGATCGTAACCGTTGGCGCAGAGGCCCTGTATGGAGAGGAGTTCAAGGGCCAGATTCAAGTCTTAGAGGACGACGACTAGCCATGCTGCGCCACCTGATCCTGTTCTCGCTAAGGTATCAATTGGTGGTGCTCGTCTTGGCCACCGTGCTCACGGTCGCTGGGATCGTGGCGGTAAGTGTGGCGCCGTGGGATGTCTTCCCCGAGTTTGCGCCACCGCAAATCGTGGTTCAAACGGAAGCTCCCGGGTTCTCCAGCGAGGAAGTAGAGCGGCTCGTAACGATCCCGATCGAAGCCGCACTCAACGGTGTGAGCCGCATCGACACGCTTCGGTCTTCTTCGGTTCCCGATCTGTCCGTGGTGACGGCGATCTTTGAGGAGGGAACCGACGTTCTGGAGGCTCGGCAGTTGACCGCGGAACGGTTGGCCCAGCTTGGCCCAGAACTTCCGGAGAGCGTCGAGTCTCCCCGGATGACACCGCTCGCAGCGTCTACCAGTCGTCTACTCATGCTGGCGCTCACCTCGGAAACAGTATCGCCCATGGAATTGCGGACGATTGCCGACTGGACGTTTCAGCGTCGATTGCGGGCGGTGCAAGGAGTCGCCCACGTGGAGGTCTTTGGCGGAGAGGTCAAGCAATATCAAGTACTCGTTCAGCCGGATCGACTTCGGCAATATCGCATCTCACTCGACGATGTTGTCCTTGCGGCCAGCGACGCTAGCGGCTTCGGCGGTGCCGGTTATGTGGAGACCTCCAACCAACGATTGCCGATCCGGCAGCGTACGCACATCGCCTCGCCGGAAGATCTTGCTGCCGTGCCCGTCCTGGTCGAGGAGGGCGTGGTGATCTCGCTTGGACAAGTTGCCGATGTGAAGATCGGGCCGGCGGACAAACCGGGCGATGCCACCATCAATGGTGAAGCTGGCGTGCTCATCTTGGTTCACAAGCAGCCGTACTTCAACACGCTCGACGTTTCCGAAAACGTTCAGGACGCGATTGACGAGTTAGAAAGTGCGCTGCCGGAAGGTGTTGAACTGCATCGGACGCTATTCCAGCAAGCCGCTTTCATCGAGCGCGCAATTGGGAACTTGAGCGTTGCGATACTCGTAGGCTGCGTGCTGGTTGCGCTGATCCTCGTCGCCTTCCTGTTCCAATGGCGAACGGTGTTGATCAGCCTGACGGCCATTCCCTTATCGCTCCTCGGGGCCATCCTTGTCCTCCGAGGACTGGGGGCGTCGCTGAATGCGATGACCATTGGTGGTTTGGCAATTGCGTTGGGAGCGGTCGTGGACGACGCCATCGTGGACGTGGAAAACGTGGTCCGTCGGCTTCGCGAGAATCGTCATCGCGATGTGCCGCGTCCCGCCATTCAGGTCGTCCTGGATGCCTCGTTGGAAGTCAGAAGCGCCATTGTTCAAGCCAGTTTTGTGGTCATTCTTGTTCTCGTGCCCGTCTTCTTCATGGGAGGGCTAGCGGGCAAGTTCTTCTCTCCGCTGGGCATGGCCTACATCGCGGCCATCTCGGCTTCGCTGGTCATTGCCTTGACGCTTACCCCCGCCATGTGTTTGTTGCTTCTGGGGCGAGCACGTACGATGCCGCAACGTGAGCCAGTACTGGTCCGCCTGCTGAAGAGCATTTACTCGGGCTTGCTCTCCCTATCGCTTCGATTCCGATTCGGAACGGTTGCCGCCGCCGGGCTGCTGGTTTCCGCCGCGACCGCCGCCGTTCCGTATCTTGGTGGCGAGTTCATGCCCGATTTCCGTGAGTCGAACTTTGTGGTCTTCATGTCGGGCAAGCCAGACAGTTCGCTCGTCGAATCGGTGAGAGCAGGGCAGCACATCGCGCGCAGTCTGCAAGAGATCGACGGAGTGGTGAGTGTTGCGCAACAAATTGGCCGGGCAGACCTGTCCGAAGACACGTGGGGGCCGAACATTAGTGAAGTCTGGATCGTGATCGACGATCAGGCGGATTACGACCGCGTACTGCGCGAGATACGGCAACGGCTTGACGCAGTGCCCGGCTATGTCTTTCAAGTCAAACAGTTCCTCCGGGAGAGGATGGATGAGGTTCTCACCGGTACGACTGCTGACATCGTGATTCGAGTCGTCGGTCCGGATCTGGGGGTACTTAGGTCGCAGGCGGTCAGAATTGCAGAAGCGATCAGGAATGTCGACGGTGTCGCTGACTTGCGGACAGAGCAGCAGGTCGAGGTGCCACAGATTGAAGTGCTGCTGCTCCCCCGGCAAGCAGCCCGTTATGCATTTTCTGTCGGAGATTTGAACCGAGATATCCAGACACTCCTGAAAGGCACACGAGTCGGACAGGTTTACGAGCAAGACCGAGTATTCGACGTGGTGGTGCGTGCTGATCCGAGCGTCCGTTCGAGTCCACGCGAACTGGGCCGGCTGCTCGTCGACTCACCGAACGACGAGAAGATCCCTCTCGAAGCCGTTGCTCAGATCGGCCTCGAAGATGCCCCGAACATCATCAATCGGGAAGCAGCGAATCGGCGGTTTCATGTCACGTGCAACGCGGAAGGGCGCGACGTAGCCGGCGTCGTCCGAGATATCCAGCAAAAGGTGAATCCGGTCCTTTCCGATCTGCCAGCCGGCTACCACGTGGAAATTGGTGGAGAGCATGAGGCAGGTACCGAGGCTGGGAGGCGACTGGTGCTGCTAAGTGTTGCGGCCTTGGTCGGGATCTTCGTCATGTTGTATCTCGACTTCCGTTCGTCGGCTCTGGCAGTCACCGTGATGCTCAGCGTGCCTCTGGCCGGCGTCGGCGGGATTGCGGCCGTCTTGTTGTCCGGTGGCGACGTGTCGCTAGGCTCAATGGTCGGCTTCGTAACCGTCTTCGGCATCGCCGTACGCAACGCGATTCTGCTGATCAGTCATTATCGACATCTCCAACAGCAGGAGGGCATGCCCGTCGGCAAGGAACTCATACTCCGGGGTGCAATGGAACGCTTGGCCCCCATTCTGATGACTGCATCAAGTACGGGTCTTGCCCTACTTCCTTTGATTGTGCGCGGTAATCTGCCCGGTCACGAAATCGAATACCCGATGGCGATTGTGATTATCGGCGGGTTGGTTTCCTCTACATTCCTGACTCTCTTCCTTCTGCCGGTTCTCTACGAGTGGTTTGGGTGGCGTTTGTTGCCAAGAGACGATTAGAAGAGTCTGCCAAAACTCCGCCCGCCGCGTTGTCGGGGCGTGCGCCGGATGGGGGGCAGGTGCGAGACGCGGCGCTTCGATCAGAGAATCGTCGAATATGCGGTTCCCTTGCACCGACCCGAATCCGCGAACATCCGCGGCCCCCTTTCCTTCTTTCGTCCTACGGGCAGATCCCGGACGCTCCGAAACGAAAGGACGAGACGACGAGACAGGCATTGCAGCGGGGTTCGGTGTAGGCGCACTCGGAAGAGTGAAGAAGGAACCACGGATGCAACGGAGGGGACGGATCTTCACGGATCGATCTGTGCGCATTCGTACGATCCGTGGTTCCTCCCCTCCCTCCAAGGGATGACTCAGAAATAACTTCGGCATCTCGGTCCTCTCGTTTAACCGCGTGCCCAGCGGGCCGCGAGCTACGCGGGGCATTGCCCACGCGGCTAAACGAGGAACCCCGCGCCGGGTGGCTGGCGGCGGAGCGAAGCGATGCCCCAGTCTGCATGTGCTGGGGCTTCACTCCGTTCAGCCACCAGCCACCCAACCGGAAGACGAAGCGGTCACAGAGCATTCGTTGACGAAAAACGGCCTGCCGAATTCCTCGGTCAGGCCGTTGTAAGTTACGACAATCGATCCACGAGCGGCAATCAGCCCTGGCGACGGCGCGCCAGGCCCACGAGACCGGCCAGGCCCAGCAGGCTCAGCACGATCGCGCTCGGCTCCGGCACCGCCGACACATCGGTGCGCGGACCGATTTCATAACCGCCGTCCGAGAGAGCGGCCACGAGGTCACCCGTCCCGAAGACGCCATCGCCATTCCAATCGCCTTCCGACCAGACGGCCGTGGCCCCTGGCTGCTCGTACTTGCCGATGCCCAGCACCTGGACGAAATCGCCCGTGTTGAACTGGCCATCGTAGTTCGCATCGCCGATCCACGTGTAGCCAATGTCCTTGGCCTTGGCCCACTCGTTGACGTCGTCCACGTCGACCTGGCCATCGCCGGTCAGGTCGAATTCCTGGGGATTCGTATTGGACGCCGAGGCCGCCGTCAGCAGGTCGATATCTCCCAGGTCAATCTCCCCGTTGCCATTGAAATCGCCGCGGAGCACACCCCCCGTGCCGAACGTGACGAATCCGGTGAGGGGATTGAAGGACCACGTCTGGCCATTGA
>CAZFWV010000410.1:0-5893 GCA_964522605.1 uncultured Pirellulaceae bacterium | reverse complement strand
GGGTGGCTGGTGGCAGAGCGCAGCGATGCCCCAGATCGCCGGCCTGCTGGGGCATCGCTGCGCTCTGCCACCAGCCACCCCTCGAAAAAACGGGTTCAAAAGCGCACTCGAGAACACTTCGCAAGCACCAGCAGAACAAGCTTTGAGTCGGTCGGACGGGCGTGGATCTCTGCCACCCGAAATCAGCGCGTCCAAATTCCCATGCGAGGTTTTTGCTTAGCGTCAACAATTTGCAGGATCCTCTTAATGGTTCTTGCACTGTCAGCCTGCGTCGGGGCGCAGGATTCCATGGATGCGCGTTTTGTCGCAGGCCTGAACCAGCGACAACTGTTCGAACTGGCGGAATTCCATTGTCGCGACCAACTGTCGCGGAGTACGCTACCGGCCGACCGTCGAGCGGAATCGACTCGCCTTTTGATACGCACGTTAAGTCTGCATGCCATGAATTCGCCGCCGGATGAGCGGATGGCAAAATGGCAACAGGCGGAGGAAGCCTTTCAGGCATTCGCCGCCGCCCTTCCGCAACACCCTTCGCTGCCGGAGGTCGAACTCGAGTTACTTTGGAATCGGCTGCGACAAGGCGAGGTGCTGCGGCTGGAAGCGGATCTCACCTTGGACCGAGAGCCGTCGATGGCCCGTGCTCGTGACTGCCTGCGGGCCGCCATTCGCGACCTGGAGTCGTTGCGCGACAGACTGCGGCCCGGTGACCCTGCATCGGGAAATGGACAGATGGCGCTGCGTCCTCAGATTGACTTCGCCCTAGCGAGTGCATATCGCCGGCAGGCACTCAGCTACCCGGAAAACAGCCCCGATCAGGTACACCTGCTGAATCGTGCCCTGGGATTGTTCAACTCGATCGCCCGGATTCCGAACAACTCGGCGATGGCGTTTGACAGTCGATTCGCCGAAATCGACTGCCTGCGACGACTAGGCAACCTCGACGACGCGGCTCAGCGCCTTCAGGATCTGCAATCGCGCGAACTCAAAGACGAGGAAAAATTCCGGCTTGTACTGGAGCAGACTCGACTGTCGTTCAAGACCGGACAGGTCGAGGCGGGCGTTAGACGACTCGCCGCGGAACCTCGTCCTGCATCGGCTGACGAAAGCCTGCTCGCCGACGGAGACTTAGCGCTGATGGAGGGGTACATCGAGCTGTGGCGCGATGCAATTCGGCAGGCAGACGAGGCCACAGCGCAACAGTGGCAATCCCGTGCGGGTCAATTGCTGAAAGAAATGGAGCAGACACGTTCGGCTTATTGGGTGCGTCGAGCAGGGCAATTGCTTGCCCAATCCGGTGATTCCGCGGCCGATATCGGCAATCTTCACGTGCTGGAGCGGACTGCAGAACACCTGTTTGCGCAGCAAGACTTGCCACAAGCCGCAGCCGCCTACTTGCGTGCGGCAGCCTTGGCGAAAGAAATGGGCGATCAAGCCGCTGCGTTCCAACTTGGCATGCGTTCGGCTGCGATCGTACGCCAACAGGGGGACGTCCGGGAGGCTGTTCGAGCATTTCGCAATCTGGCTCTGTCGCAGGCGGACGAAGAGTCGGCGACCGAAGCCCACGTGTGGGCAATCCGCACCGCCGCGGACGCAGCACGCAACGCGCAAGACGGACTGGCAACGTACACGGAATTGCTGCAAGAACACCTGTCGCGCTGGCCTCAAGCCAAATCCGCCGACCAGGTGCGGCTCTGGTGGGCTCGGCTGCTCCTCGCCGAGGATCAGCCGCGGGATGCGCTCGAACAACTGCTCCAGATTGACCCTTCCTTCGAACACTTTGATCATGTCGTGCAGCTTGGCTCCACAATCTGCTTGCAGCAGTTGGACCAAGCAACATTGTCCCCGGCGGATCGTATCGAACTTACCCAGCGAGTCGCTGACTATTTGGAAGATTCATTTCTCGCACGGACCGCCGAAGATACCTGGACGGCTGCTCAGCGGTCCGCCGCCCTCGTTGCCTCCCGCCTGCGGCTGTTAGCAGAATCTTCGACGGACGAGACGCTCTCGGGAGTTGCCGACTATCTCGCGGCGGCTCTGGCGTCCGCGGCCGATGGTTCCGCCGAGCAACAAAATCTGCGCGCACTGCTCGGCGTCTGTCTCGCACGATTGGGAAAACTGATGGACGCGCAACAGCTCGTGAGACAAGTCGACTGGACCCAAGTCGATCGCCCACTCGATATCCTCGCTCTTTTCGCTCAGGGATCCACGTCGCGCGAACGATCAATCGCGAAGCAGCAGGCAGAAATCCTGGTCGACGCAAGCGAGAGACTGCGAGATGCGTCAAGCGGCTGGCCTGTCGAACAACAACAGCTCCTGGTTCGTTACCGCGCTGAATCGTTGTTGCGTACAGGCGAGCGAGAGGCGGCACTCCCGCTCTTTCAGCAGCTAGCCGTCGGACGCCCTCAGGATCCCATCGTACTGGAAGGCTACGCGCGCTGCCTGCAGCAAACTGACCAACGAGCCGACCTGGAAATGGCACTTGAGCTTTGGCGGAAGGTCGTCCGATGGAGCCCCACCGCCACAGAGCGTTGGTTCTTTGCGAAATTGTCGATTGCACAACTCCACATCCGCCTTGGTGACGCCGCGCGGGCAGAGGAGATCATCCGCCTGACGCAAGCACTCCATCCCGAGTTGGGTGGAGAGGAGCTGGCGCGCCAGTTCCAGCAGGTCTTGCAGGAATGCAAGACTCAAACCGCTCGCTGACTCCAGACTCGTCTTGACCTAAATCGCAGAATCGCTCAGAGTGTGCCGCGCTTTGGTCCACGTCGGGCACCATGAAGGGAGTCGCTCGTGATGAAAACGCATGCCGTTGCTTTCCTCGCAGTTCAATTCGCTGCAATGCTAGCTGCTTCGGTTTCCCCGCTGCAGGCCGAGATGATTATTCAGACCCAGGGGTTCGTGGCAAAGCCGGGCCTGCAGAAACCGCTGGTGTTCAATCAGTTTGATCCCGCCTCCGGTACGCTGCAGAACGTGAAAGTCGAACTCCTACTCGAAATCTCCGGGGGAACACTCTCACTGGACAACGACGGTCCCGCACCCGTGACCACGTCGGCCGAATTGGGTGTTGCCGGACAGATTCGTTCCGACGATGTGCGTCTGGTGGATGAGTCGTCGAACCCAATCTTCGGCGCCGCCAATCCATTGATCGCGGCGACTAGCGCGGTTTTTGAATTGGCGAGCGATGACGGCGATCTGGATCTGTTTGAGGCAACGGGGCCCGACGGCGGCACGTACATCGGCGGCGAGCTGACGACGACCGACGGTGCACTCATCAATCCCGAGCTGATCTCCGACTTCATCGGCACCGGCGTATTCACGATGGTGGCCGACCTCGATCCCTACGTCGATTTCGAAATGGGCGATCAGCTTACAGGACAGACCGAGCCGGTCACCGTCTACGCCAACTTGATCCTGACCTATGACATGGCGTTGGCGAATGAGGTCGTTCCTGAACCCAGTGGCTTGTTGCTCCTCGCTCTCGGATGTATGGCGATCTGCCGACGGCGGCGCACTTAGGAACGGCTGAGAAACAACTTCCACGTTTCACCGTGCGGGCATCGCCCTGCGGGTCGGGAAGAATCTCTCGCGGCCCGCTGGGCACGCGGTTAAACGAGCGGACCGAGATTGTGAGCCGACGGCGCTAGCCGCGGGCCACGATTTGCCGAGTCGCAGGGAGAATTGGCCGGAGGCTAGCGGCGTCGGCTCAGGTCTTGAAACCAGTTCCGGGCTTTGTCCCAGAACTCTTCCGCCGCACTGGCAGAGCCAGTGGCACCCGCTGATCTAGTGTGCCACTGGCTCTGCCAGTGCAGGTTTGAGACAAAGCCTAATCTTTCCTTGTCCCTCGATCGAGGATCGTTACCGGCCAGCGGCTGATCTGAGCGATCTTGCGGGCGGCATCGTCCGTCGGAACAAAGACGAGACCAAGAGAAGCCGGAAGGCGACGCAAGTCAAGATCGCCAGGGTGTCGCCACTCTTTTTCGTCCGACCAGCGGATCGGTTTTCGCCTGGGACTCGGCTGAGTCTCCCGCCGCTGAAAGAAGGGACGTTCCTCGGCTGACATCCGTTCCCAGGTCACATCGTCCCCGTAAATGACAGGCCGTGTGTTCCGGTCGACCAACCACTGTCGATCGATACACAGTCCATAGAGCTCAAAATCCCAGCGGTGCTGATGGCTGCGGAATGTGCGATGCTGAGCCCACTCGTCAAGACACCGCTGACTGAAACAGACGACATCGAAGCCACCGCGGATCAGTCGCCCTGTGGCAAGGATTCGTTGCATTGTGACAATTCGTATCAATGCAGCCAGTGCCGAGCGATCTGCCCTACAGAAGTCAAAAAGTAGCTCGTTCAGGTACGCCTCTTCGTCCTGATCAGGCCAGCGCCCCGACTGTCGGCGAGTCCAGTGAACGAGATAGGTCCATGACTCATCGGCTGGAGGCGTCACAATCGAAGCAGGTGCGGGGACGTCTTCAGAGGCGGTTTCAAAACTGGGAGGGCGAGGCTCCTGCCGAGCCAAAGATGCGACAAACGCCGGCTCAGCAGGAGCCTCGCCCTTCCGATTCTCGGTTTTGACACCGCGTCGAGTCACACGGGCGTCGAATCGCGGATCGGGCGTCCATTGATCGCCAGCGGCGGCAGGCAGATACCAGCCAACGGCTCCCAGAGACAGGAGGGGCTTCGCCACGTTCGGCGGAACGAGTCCTTCGCCCAGCGCCAAGTGAATTCGCATCGGACGGTCACTCTCGTGTAGAAGTCGAACAACCATCCGAAAGAGTCTTCCACGAGGGCGGAGATACAAAAGATACAACTCGTCGACCCAGCAACCGACAAGCCAATCCGACTCCGGTACTGCGTCGGCGGACGGTGGCTCTCGGCCGGCAAGTCGGGGAGACAGGCGCACGCAGCGCTCCCGCGTTGCGCCAGTCTCGACCGGCGTCTCCAGAACCAATCCCCAAAGCCAAGCCCGGAGGGATTGTCGATCTCGTGTCCGCAGCAGGGCGGTCACGCGCAGATCGAACCGCCGACCACAGTGCCTCAGGTATCGATCGGTCGTGGTCGATTCACACGTGACAAGTTGATCACCCAACGGGTCCAGGCAAGAGCAAACCCGCCGCAAGGCATGAAACCAATCTGGACGGTGATCGAGTCGTTGGCCGAGGTGCGAGCTAAGAACACCAACTCGCCGACCGGAAGGCATTCCGTCGGGCCACCAGAAGAACCGCGGTGTGACCACCGAGGAGGTACTAGGCCAGCCAAGGGTCAACTGCGAATCTCTAGCGCAGTAGCGCAACAGCCACTCACGAAGCTGTTCTTGGCGATGTGCAGGCCGTCGATTGGGTTCGGCCTGCCCCCACCATTCTGCGAGGCTCGGCAGAATATTGGCGCCGCAAGACCATTGCTTCCACACGTCCGCCCGGACAGAGTCTGGGATCCACCCCGCAGATCGGAGCGCGTCCCAGTATCGCTCCACTTGCTTTCTCCCTTGTGGAACTCCGACCGCAACGCGTCGGATTTAGAGATGCGATGTGGCGTCTCAGCGGAAAAGGCCTTCCCCAATGGAGGTCGTGCAGTTGATCAGTTGTTGGTTCATCCGAAGTCACAACACCCTTCCGAACCGGGCTCGCTGTGGCGCACACGTCGAGCGACACCGAAGGTCGAGAAGAGGAACCACGGATCGAACGGATAAAACGGACATCCACGGATCTGTCCGTGCCGATCCGTACCCTCCGTCCAATCCGTGGTTACTTCTCCTCCTTCGGTCCAAATAGAACGCGATGCCCTCCGGAGGTCGACTGAATCCTGTCCGTAAACCCCGAACAGAATTCGTGGCGAATCGTTTAACCCGCAGCCGTCAGGCGAGGGTGATCCTCCGTTCCTTCTTCTGTCCTCGCCT
>CAZFWV010000409.1:0-5910 GCA_964522605.1 uncultured Pirellulaceae bacterium | reverse complement strand
AACGGATCAAACGGATGTCCGCGGATCGGTCTGTGTCGATCCGTCGCCTCCGTCGAATCCGTGGTTACTCCTCATTAAGCCCAATTTGGTTATTCCTGCTTAAGCCCAATTTGGTCCCTCCTCCTTAAGCCCAATTTGAATGCGATTTCCTCTCGCTCGTGTCTTGACTCGACTGCCGTTGCATGGATCGCCTGATCGGCGCTATTCTGGATGTCGACCGGACGGAACATCGCGATAGATCCGATGACACGATTTGCATGAAGCTTCAATCCGCGCGGCCTGTTGGGTCGCAGTCGTCGAGTCGTTTGCCTTCAGCATCGAACGCAGTTGTTGTACTTCGCTCTCCGCCTTGAGAAGTTGCTGCTTTAGTGTCTCATCGTACGGTGGTTCAAGGTTGCGTGCCGCTTCGTGAAAACTTTCCTGCAGCATCAAAGCTTCATGAGATGCATCCAGATCCGGGTGATCGACGGGCGCTTTCCACTCCGCAGCCCGCAATCTTTTGACGTTGTCAAAGATTCGATCGATATCGGCCATCGCGGTCGCAAGCGATCCGACATCGGCGACTTCGACGAGCGGGGGGAGCACATCGCTGGCGTCCGGCACGGTGTACTCTTGGACATCGCGCCAGAGCCCGGCATAGTCCTTGCTGGTACCCGCTTGTTCTAAGATCTTCTGCGCACCTCGACGGTCGACAGATCCCGCAGCCAGGCAAGCGACGGCGGCGGCGGCGGGTCCGCGATGCTTTCCATGATGACAGTGAATGTAGATCGGCCCCGTCGCTTCGGTCACCAGCTGAGCCAACATCGCGCCGGCCTGTTGGGAGATCCCGTCATACCCGATTGGAATATGGATATACCGCATGCCGGACTCGCGCGCGAAATCGGTCTTCGGCTTGGCTCCGTCGACGCTGACGATTGTCTTGATCCCCAGATTTTTCAGGCTGTCAAACCCAACCTTGCCGTCCGGTTCGCTCCCGGAAAAAATCTGCTCCGTGAGCCGAAAGACATTTTCGAGCCCGATCGCTTCAATCGGTACCACGTCGTGTAGCTTCATCTCGACGACGGTGGACGAAGAAGAGTCGGGAACCGCATTTCCCGACAGGTTGATCTGACCGTTAACGACGGCCCCCACGATCAAGAAGAAGCAAACTGCGATCCGCGCTGGATTCATGTAAGTCCTCGGTCGATTTTCGAGAGAGCGACGAAAACGCATTCCGACTCCGCAACACCAACTGGAAAACATTGACTCAATGGTCAGATTGTGTAGATTCTTCGTGACGGTTATTTTGAGATCGACGCTCGGCACACTGCACTGCTATCGGTGAAAATGTTGTTCTCTCGGCAAGAAATCGAGCGACCAACGGAAGCGACCGGTGCTCGGGTGCGGTAGCATCCCGTTGGGTTGCGGCCCTGCCGCACTGCGAGACATGTTCTTCTACTGTGGCAGACTATCCATGAAGAATCGTCCGCTTCCGACACCGCGACAACGAGCAATCTTTCTTCGGTTGCTCTTCCTCGGGGCGATTTCACTCGTCCCTCATTCCGTGCATGCCGCCGATCCTTCGGTTGACTTTGCGGAGACGATCGGACCCATTTTGGCGCAGCACTGTGTCCGCTGCCATACGGACGGTAATGAAAATGGGGATATTTCACTGAATACAGTGGACGACCTTCTGCAGAACGACTACCTCGTCGCGGGTGATCCGGATGGCAGCTACCTGATGGAGTTGATCACCGCCGAGGAGGGAGAACAGCCGCAGATGCCCAGCGAGGGAGAGCCACTCACCGGGCAGCAAGTCGCGTTGATCCGACAGTGGATCAACGAAGGGGCCCGCTGGCCGGCGGAGATTGTTGTTCGCCAGAAATCCACCGCCGACACATCCTGGTGGTCCCTGCAGCCGCTCTCCGCCGTTGCACCGCCGGACGACGAGAGTATACCGAGCGATTGGAAACGGAACGATATCGATCGTTTCGTCTACGTCGAACTCGCGGAGCATGGTTTGACGCCGAATCCGCCTGCCGATCGCCGATCACTCATCCGCCGCGCCACCTACGACCTGATCGGCCTCCCGCCGACGCAGAAGGAAATCGATGACTTCGTGAATGACTCGGCGGCAAACGCTTTTGAAAAAGTCGTCGATCGCCTCTTGGCTTCGCCGCATTACGGGGAACGTTGGGGACGACACTGGTTGGACGTTGTGCGATTCGGCGAAAGTAATGGGTACGAGCGGAACTTCATTATTAATGATCTTTGGCCATTTCGAGATTATGTGATTCAGTCGCTGAACGAAGATCGACCGTTCGACCAGTTCATTCGAGAACACTTGGCCGGAGATGTGATTGACGAAGACACGTTGTCGGGTCAAATTGCCTCAGCCTTTCTCGTGGCTGGCCCCTTTGATGATGTCGGAAACCAGGACCCGGCCCAGGCGGCTCAAATCCGGGCGAACACGATTGACGAAATGATTCGCACAACAAGCGAAGCGTTTCTGGGTTTGACCGTCGGTTGCGCGCGGTGTCACGATCACAAGTTCGACCCGATCGGGCAGCAGGACTACTATGCGCTGTACGCGACGTTCGCCGGGGTTCGCCACGGTAGTACGGTCGTCGCGACAGCGGAGGAGAAGGCCGCCCACGCAGCTCGCCGACAGCCGCTCAACGAACAGCGCGAGGCACTCAGCAAGAAGCGCCATGCGATTCTTCAGGCCATTGCTGCTCGCGCTGACGAGAACGCCGAGCAACTTGAGCGGCAGTGGACAAGGGACAAGGTAAACCGGCTAGGCACGGAAGAATGTATCGCGCCAGTGACGGCCAAGTTCGTGCGACTCATTTCGGAAGGCCAGGACAACAACCCGGAAGACACGCACTATTTTACGATCGATGAGTTTGAAATCTGGTCCGCCGACGAACCGGCGCGGAATGTCGCGCTTTCGTCCAACGGATCCGTCGCCCACGGTGAAAGTCGCCAGATCGAGGATTTTCCGGAGGCTTACGGTCCGCAATTGGCCATCGATGGTAAGTTGGGGGAGCAATATATTTCGACCGGCGGCCAACTGACGATCGAGCTCGCCGAGCCAATTTCGGTCGACCGGTTCGTGTTTTCCAGTGCTCGTGGCGAAACGACGCCGGAACATCCCCAATTCGTCTTCCTGGCGGAATACCGAATCGAAGTGTCGCTCGACGGAACGACCTGGAAGGAAGTTGCCAATTCCCATGACCGCCGGCCCGTCAGCGAGTCGCATCGCATCAAGAGACTGCGCGAATTCGTGCGTACCGACGCGGAGCAGGCGGAACTTACGGATCTGGCCGCTCAGCTCGCGAAAGTCGACCACCAGCTCGCTTCAATCGATCCGCTGCCCACGGTCTGGATTGGATCGCGTGATGTGGAAAGTGCTCGCGGCCCGTTTCATGTCTTCTTGGGTGGGAATCCTCAGCGACCGGGTAATCCCGTCGACCCGGCCAGTCTGACTGCGTTGAACGCAGTCGTCCCGTCTTATGCACTTTCTGCTGACGCTTCCGAAGGAGCTCGTCGCCAAGCCCTGGCCGATTGGATTACTGATTCACAGAATCCCCTGACGGCGCGAGTGCTGGCCAATCGCGTGTGGCACTATCACTTTGGCACCGGCATTGTCGACACGCCGAGCGACTTCGGCTACATGGGAAGCAAGCCCACACATCCCGCACTGCTCGATTGGCTCGCAAGAGAGATCCAGCAGCATCACTGGCAACTCAAGTCGATTCACAAGTCCATCATGTTGTCGCGGACCTACCAGCAATCGAGCCAGTATCGAGAAGAAGCGGCATCGATCGACGCAGATGCTCGTTTTCTCTGGCGATTTCCGCCCAGACGATTGTCGGCCGAGGAGATTCGCGACACGATGTTGATGGTCGCCGGAAAACTGGATCGAACCATGGGCGGTCCGGGATTTCGCCTCTATCGATTCCTGCAGGATAACGTCGCAACGTATGTGCCGCTTGATCAGCATGGTCCCGACACGTATCGGCGCGCTGTGTATCACCAGAATGCGCGAGCCTCGGTCGTCGACCTGATGACGGAGTACGATCAGCCCGACTGCGCATTCTCGACACCGAAACGGGCGGAGACGACCACTCCCTTGCAGGCGTTGACGATGCTGAATCACCAATTTACGCTCGACATGTCAAATTCATTGGCAGAACGGATTGAGCGGGAAGCGGGTTCCGACGTGTCAAGTCAGGTGCGCCAAGCCTTCCTGCTTTGCTTCGGCCGCTCGCCCGCCGATCAAGAGGAATCCTCCTGCTGCGATCTGGTCGAGCAGTATTCGCTCGCAGCACTTTGTCGCGTGCTCTTCAATACGAGTGAAATGATCTATGTCCCGTGAAACGGTTGCCAAGCTGACGTCACTCACCCGACGCCGATTCCTGGGCGACATGTATACCGGGTTGGCTGGTGTCGGCCTGATCGGACTGTTGTCGGACGAGATGCGGGCGGATCCGTCATCCTGGACACCGGGAACTGGCCAGACTCACCATCCACCGAAAGCAAAGCGTGTCCTGCAGGTTTTTTGCCCGGGTGCGGCCTCCCACATGGACCTGTGGGAACACAAGCCGTCGCTGGAGAAGTGGCACGGCAAACCGTTGCCGGGCGAGGAGAACTTTGTTTCCTTCCAAGGGAAGAACGGCAACCTCATGCAGCCTCCCTGGCCCTTTGCACCGGCGGGCCAGTGTGGTAAGCCGATCAGCACGATGCTGCCTCAGATGGCCGGCCACGTGGATGACATCGCCTTCGTCCACTCGATGGTCAGCAAGACGAACACCCATGGGCCTGGGTGCGTGTTTATGAATACGGGACACCCGACGGAAGGTTTTCCGAGTGCCGGCGCATGGCTCAGCTATGCCTTGGGCAGCGAAAACGAAAACCTGCCAACGTATGTGGCGATTCCGGATATCCGCGGGGAGCCGCCGAATGGAAAAGCCAACTGGTCCAACGGGTTTCTCCCTGCTCGGCATCAGGCGATTGTCCTGAGCGATCAGCAACCGGTTCGCAACCTCCGGCGGCCCGAAGAGATTCCGGCAGCAGAAGATGTTGCCGCGCGGGGATTGTTGGACGAACTGAATCGCGACTTTGCCGCCCGACATGTTGGCGAAAGCGATTTGCAGGCACGCGTTGCCGCGTACGAATTAGCGGCACGCATGCAACAGTCGGCGCCCGAGGTTTCAGATTTATCGCAGGAGTCGGCGGTAACTCATGCAGCGTATGGTACGCGGGATAGCAATCCATTGAAGGCGAGCTATGCCCGCAACTGCCTGCTCGCCCGTCGATTGCTGGAACGCGGCGTACGCTGTGTCAATCTCTACTGTGCGTCGCGTGCTTCTGGAGTGGATGGGCTGCTGAATTGGGATGCACACAAGACGCTGAAGTCAGACTATGAGCGACACTGCCCGATCTTCGATCAACCGACAGCAGCCCTACTGACCGACTTGAAACAATCCGGTTTGTTGGACGACACGTTGGTCCTGTGGACCACGGAATTCGGCCGGATGCCAACCCACCAGGATGGCACATCGGGTCGCGATCACAATCCGGACGGCTTTACCTGTTGGATGATGGGAGCGGGAGTTCAGGGTGGCACGAGCTACGGAGCAACCGACGAATTCGGACGGCGAGCCGAAGTGAATCCGACGACGGTGTGGGACTTCTATGCGACCGTCCTCCACCTGCTAGGCTTCGATCACGAACGGCTCACATGGTATCACAACGGACTCGATCGGCGACTGACGGACGTGCACGGCAAGGTGATCCGTGAGTTGCTCGCCTGATGTTCGCCTGATGATGGAAAAGACGATTCTGTCGATCCACCGTAAGTCTCGCGCGCACTAAGCGATGACTCAAGAATAACTTCGTTGTTTTGCAGCGAGGGTGGCTGGGGTC
>CAZFWV010000408.1:0-5929 GCA_964522605.1 uncultured Pirellulaceae bacterium | reverse complement strand
GCGTTACCTTTTGCGAGTTTTCCGGAAGTCAGGGGTAGCGACTACGGACAGGGAAGATTCCATCCTTCGAAGCCAACACGAGGCGTCAACTGTCACGAGGGAGCTAGAAAATGCCAGATCCGACTTCTTTCAAGTCAGCGATTGTGACCAATCGGCGTCGAAATCGATTGCCCGACGGTTCTCTGCCGGCGTTTCGTCGCAGACGAGCCTTCGTGCGGCCTATGCGAATCGAATCACTGGAATCACGCAGGATGCTCAGCGCAACTCCCGGCTGGAACATGGAACCGCCATCGTTCGGCGCGGGGGAGTTCGTGATTGGTTTTGAGGGCGAGGTTGCTGCCGCTTTCGAGATGCACGGTGAAGTCGCTGCCCTTGAGATGGCGCAGCGGATCGTAGGCAACGAGATGCTGCACACGGGCCGCATTTTGTTTGGAAGCCCACCAGCCGCAGAAAGAAACGCGCGCGTGGCCACGCTCTGGCAGTTGACCCAGACAGCGGACGTTCAGCAACTTGCCGAGCAACTCTCCCGACTCTCGGATGTCGCCTACGCCGAGCCGAACACGATCATGACCGGCCAGTCGATCCCCGGCGATGCGTCTTTTGTAGGTGATTGGCCGTTCGGCGTGCAGGAACACCTGACCCGGATTGGTGCACCGGACGCCTGGGATGTCACGACAGGTGATCCGAGCGTGGTCGTGGCCGTTGTTGACACGGGTGTCGATCTGGACCATCCGGATCTGAATGACAACCTTCTGGCGGGCACCACGTTCGTGGAAGGAACGACCACGCCCCAGGATGACAACGGGCACGGTACGGCGGTGGCCGGTTTGATCGCGGCGGAGATGAATAACTTGACCGAGCTGGCCGCTGAAGCGAACGGGGATCCAGTGTGGGCAGGCGGCGTCGTGGGTGTGGCCCCGAGCGTGAGCATCCTGCCCGTCAAGGTGCTCAACCAGGATAGCAACGGGCGCGTCAGCGACATTGCCGCGGGAATCAACTACGCCGTCAATCCGGACGGGGATCCTGCGACCGATGACGGAGCGGACATCATTGCCCTGAGTCTGAGCGGAAGCGGCTTCAGCCAAGTTGTATCCGACGCGATCGCCAATGCGTACCGTCAAGGAGTCCTCGTCATCGCATCGGTATCTCCTCAAGATTGGTCTGGCTCGTATCCTGCGATGGACCCGTACGCATTGGCCGTCACGGCCGTGGACGCCGACGATGTGTGGGACGGTGACCACGCGACCGGTTCGTTCGTCGACATCGCCGCGCAAGGCGTGAATGTGCTGACGACCTTCGTCGACCCAGAGGATCCGTCGCAGGCAGTTCAATTTGCCGGAGCCTACGGGCGGGAAAGCGGCAGCAGTCTTTCCACACCGATCGTGGCCGGCGCGGCGGCGCTGATCAAGTCGCTGCATCCGGATTGGGGACCCAGCGAGATCGCCGGGCAGCTCTTGGCGACCGCCGACTCGATCGACGCGATGAATCCCGACCTGCAGAATCAGTTGGGTGCCGGACGCGTCAGTGCCTCCGCGGCCGTCGGCCCGACAGCCGAGCCCCGCGTGATCACGCTGGGGGGACTGGGTGAGGTCGCGGAAGATCCGCCCACGTTGTCACTTCTTCGGGCAGGCGATCCAATCGACGTCCGCTTCAGCCACGCCATGGATCCGGCCAGTGTGCTCGACGCGAGCAACTATCAGCTCACTTTCTTGAACGATCCGGCCGATGACTCGGACGATCAGGCGGTCGAAGTCTCCCTGGTCACGCAGCCGCTCCCACCCAATTCGGCAGGCGTAAGCGACAGCGACTCTTTCTACTTTGCGTTTCCGGGGCGCGGCGTACGCCTGCAGGTAGAGGGCATCTCGGGCATTCAAGGCACCCGGCTGCCCGCAGGTGCGTACCGGCTCACCATCGGCAGTATGACGTCGATCGAAGGGAGAGCGAGTGCGCCGTTCTCACATGATTTTCAGATCGCGACTCCGGTGCCTTTTGGTGATCGGCATTTAATCTGTTGTGAGTCCTATTCCTGGTCAACTTTTGAAGCTGCAGACATGGACGGTGACGGCGATCTGGACTTACTATCGTATGAGGGACGGACGGGCAAGATCGCCTGGTGGGACAACATCGATGGCAAAGGCAACTTCGGGCCGAGAAGGATGGTTCCTACCACTGCGCCAAGACAATCAGTTTGGCGAAACTTACTGTCTGCCACGGACCTAGATGGAGATGGCGATGTAGATGTACTTGCGGCATTTCCCGGAGAGAACACGATCGCTTGGTACGAGAACAGTAATGGAACCGGTGTGCTGTGGGTGGAGCACATCATCACGAAGGCTGGACCGGAAACGATTACGATGGTGACCACTGCGGACCTCGATGGCGACGGTAACATGGATGTGATTGCGAAATCCGGTGACAAGATCATCTGGTACGAGAACACCGGAGCAGCGAGTTTTGACGAGCCGCAATCGATGACTGGCACTGGCGACGTCAACGAAGTCAAATTCATCTCAACTGCCGATCTAGACGGTGACGGAGATCTGGATCTGCTTTCGGCCTCATGGCTTGATCACAAAGTTGCCTGGTACGAAAACACGGACGGGATGGGCACATTCGGACCACAGCTTCTTGTCACACCGACACTTCTTCGGGCAAGTTACATCAACGCTGCAGACCTGGATGGCGATGGGGATCTGGATGTGCTCGCACACGGCCAAGGTAAGACTGTCTGGTTCGAGAACGCGGATGGAGCGGGCCACTTCGGACCGCAACAAGTGATCGATACCTCGGAAGAGTTCGTGGATGCTATCATCGCCGGGGACTTGGACCGAGATGGGGATCTGGATCTGCTCATTGCTGGCCAAGATCAGACAACCTGGTACAAGAACACGGATGGTGAAGGCACGTTCTCCCCTCAACAAAGAATCACAGATGAGTATCGGTGTTTCTTGCTGGCGGACCTGGATGGCGACGAAGATCCGGACGTGGTTGCCAGTAACGCGGAAAACGTCGTCTGGCTTGAGAATCAAAACAACGCGGCCAACTTCGCAATTCAAACAATCGAATCCTATATCGCGTTGCAGAGCGCCATCTCGGTTCATGCGGCAGACCTGGATGGAGATGGGGACCTGGACGCACTTTCAGCATCACAAAATCGAATCGCGTGGTACGAGAACACAGACGGTTTGGGCAACTTCGGAACGCTGCGGTTGATCACAACAATGGCTTATTCGGGACAACATGTCTCGACCGCCGACCTGGACGGAGATGGGGACCTGGATGTGCTTTCGGCTTCCGCTGGTGACGACAAGATCGCCTGGTATGAGAATCTGGACGGCAAAGGTGGGTTTGGATCACAGCAAGTCATCACGACAAATGCCAGGGGTGCTCGGGACGTTCACGCGGCCGACCTGGACGGAGATGGGGACCTGGATGTGCTTTCGGCTTCCTATGCTGATAACAAAATCGCTTGGTATGAAAACCTGGACGGCAAAGGCGGGTTCGGATCGCAGCAAGTCATCACAACAAATGCCAGGGATGCTCGGGACGTCCATGCGGCCGACCTGGACGGAGATGGGGACCTGGATGTGCTTTCGGCTTCCGCTCATGATTACAAAACCGCTTGGTATGAGAATCTGGATGGAGCGGGGACGTTCGGAACAGAGCATGTTATTGCGAACACGTGTGGTTGGTCGGTCGATGTTGCGGACCTGGATGGTGACGACGACCTGGACGTCGTTGCGGGCGGCGTCAGTAATTCCCGGGTTGAATGGTATGAGAATCTGAATGGACAGGGCGAGTTTGATTCTCCCCAGTTGCTGGTCCGTCATGATGGCGAGGGATATTACACGGTGCTGGCCACGGACCTCGACAATGACGGAGATCTGGACGTGCTGTCTGGCTCGCGATACACCAGCGACTCGGGACTCTATTGGAGCGAGAACATCGATGGAGCCGGCGAGTTTGGACTTGAGATGGTTGTCGATGTCGGAAGACCACACTCCTCGCTTTTTACCGGAGACGTCGACGCCGATGGGGATCTTGATCTGTTCACTACGAGCGGAGGCATAATCTGGTACGAGAACTTGATGCCTCATCCCGGTGATGCCAACCGTGATGGCCGATTTAATACAGCCGACCTCGTTCAGGTCCTGCAGGCGGGAGAATACGAGGACGATGTGCAGGGCAACTCCACTTGGGAAGAAGGGGACTGGAACGGAGATCGTGAGTTCGATACGGCGGATCTCGTCCTGGCGCTGCAGAAGGGCCTCTATGAATTGAAAGCCGGCTTGAATGCCAGCAGGATCGCTGCTGCTGTCGATTGGCTCTTTGCACAGAATGAAACTCAACGACGTGGCAGGGCCTTTGTGGCTTGACTGGGTCTTCTCGGCCGTCCTGGTATTCGAGACAATTGACGGTCCCATTCTGCTACCGTTTGATCCATTCGAAGCGAAACTCTACCCGTCCTGGAGTGGGAGAATGGCCGACTTGGCGATTCTGCCTCTTGCCAACGATGTGCCAACTGCAATACCTCGCTATGCTCTCTATGGACGAGGCGATGAGATTGGTAAGCCGGTCGTCCTGGCGGGATACGGGCTGACGGGCCACGGCGCGACCGGCGAGACCGAAGACTCACAGTTCACCGGCCCGGCGAAACGAGCGGGCCGGAACCGATATGAAGACGTCGGCCGGACATTCGTCCGAACGCGTATGCGCGACACACGCGTCGATGCGGGGTCTTCCAAGGCTTGATCACAGTGGCATCGGGATGGCACAGATGTGGCACAGAACCCTTGATAAACGGTGCAAAAACGTGGAAAATCCGGAAGGTGGGGTGAGGTTGGAAGCCTTGCTGCTGTCTACGCAAACCAACTACCGATAACGAGTTCCGTTCGTCTTCCCGGCGCGAAAGACCTGCGCCCCCGGGCCTCCGGAGCCGAAGGTTACAGGTTCGAATCCTGTCGGGGATATTCGTCAGACCCAAGATTCTCGAAGAATACGCCATTTCCCGAGGTTTTCTTAGGTTTCCTTCCAGCGTCTGCTGACGAATGCTTGCGTTTGCGGTCGTGTGCTGCACCACCCTGTGCACCACCCTTCGGCAAGTTGACTGCCTCTTCGTGATGCTGGTCCAGCGTCATCAAGTAGTGGTCCGTGGCGACCCGAGGACTGTTGCCCAACCAGCAGCAAACGACATGCGTCGGGAAATGGTTCTGCAGTTCGGTCTGTCGACTTGCACGCATCGCATGGAACAACCGGGGCCAGGGCTGGACATTGGCCTTGGCCAGGATCCGCAGCAGTTGCGTCCGGAGGTTTACGTTCTGCGATCGATACGGTTTTGTTGCCCGGCAGTGCGATCCCGGGTTGGCCGCCGGAGGTGCCCCTGCCGGTCGATCCTGAGTGGAAAAACGAATACGCCGCGACCGTGCAGCGACTCGTTCGGAATGGGGTCGATGCGCCGCTGGCAAAGCTCTTCGTTCACGTGGCGCGAAATGTGAATGCGGAATACCAGGGAATCGACCGCGCGCGAAGCGCGACAGAGGCGTTCTTCTATCGCCGACTGGAAACACTGCCCGAGACGGCAGGCCGGTTTCAACTGAACGCCGAGCTGCCAATTCCTTTCGACGGCTGGGGCAAGATGGAGGTGGATCTGCTCTGCCCAGAGATGCGTCTCGTGATCGAGCTGGACGGTGGCCAGCATCTGACAAGTGTCAATGCCTACCGACGCGATCGGCGGAAAGATGCCCTGCTGCAGGAGCACGGCTACTTTGTGCTGCGGCTTCTCGCAGAAGACGTGGGCAAGCGACTCGATCTGGTGCTGGATGCCATCCTGCGCACCCTGACGCACCGTGAAAGTTAGGCGTTTCTCGGGGCAAAGCTGCCCTCTTCGTACACTGACAATTTGTACAAATGCGCCACCGGCTTTTGCCTG
>CAZFWV010000407.1:0-5936 GCA_964522605.1 uncultured Pirellulaceae bacterium | reverse complement strand
GGCGCTAGCCGCGGGCCACGATTTGCCGAGTCGCATGGAGAATTGGCCCGAGGCTTCGGCTCAGGTTTTTGAAACTGGTTCTCCAGCCTCCAGCCTCCAGCCTCCAGCCTCCAGCCTCCAGCCTCCAGCCTCCAGCCTGATGCTCATCCGTTCTCGTCGCCAATGCCGCGGATGGCATATTTTTCGAGCAGTCGGTAGAGCGTTCGTCGACCGATCCCGAGTGCTCGTGCGGTGCGTGCCTTATTCCCCTTGTAGCGCCGATACGTTTCGGCGATGTGCATCTTGTTCAGCGTTTCCAGGTCACATTTGACACCTGCCAACGGCTCGGCAGAACTCTGCACACCGCGCACAATCTCGGGGGGCAGATTCTCAATCCGGACCCAGTCATCGTGAGCCAGGATCTTGGCCCGCTCGATCGCATTCTGCAATTGGCGGATATTTCCCGGCCAGCTGTAGCGTTCCAACATCGGAATCACCGTCGGCTCCAGATTCCAGTCGGGACCCACGAAGTGTTCGATCAGCAGGCGCACATCCCCCGGCCGCTCGCGGAGGGGAGGAAGATTGATGGTCAAAACATTGATCCGGTAGAAGAGATCCTCACGAAATCGGCGGGCCTCCACTTCCCGCGACATCTCTCGATTCGTGGCCGCGATCAGCCGGACTTGCACCCGGCGTTCCTTCACGGACCCTAGACGCCGCATTGAACCATCTTCGAGCACACGCAGCAGCTTTGCCTGCAAGGACCCGGCGAGCTCCCCAACTTCGTCGATGAATAGGGTTCCGCTATCCGCTACCTCAAACAATCCCGGCTTGGCACTGACGGCTCCCGTGAACGCCCCCTTTTCATGACCGAACAGTTCACTCTCGAGCAACGTTTCCGGCAGCGCGGCGCAGTTGATCACGACGAGCGGACGGTCACTCAGCGGGCTGGCCGCGTGCAGCGCGCGGGCAACGAGTTCCTTTCCCGTTCCACTTTCGCCTTGAATCAGGATCGGTTTGTCAGAGGCCGCCGTTCGCTCGATCAGACGAAAGACTTCACGCATCGACGGACTGTCGCCGATGATTTGCGGAGATCGCTGGTGCTGTTTGAGCATCTCCTTCAATTGCTGGTTTTCCTTCCGCAGTTGGCCCGAGTCGTAGGCTTTCTGGACAAGACGATCGAGTTCCCTCATTCGCACCGGCTTCGTCAGGAACTCTCGCGCACCCAGCTTCATCGCCTCGACCGCCGTTTCGACTGTCGCCTCGCCGGTCAACATCACGACCTCGGATTCGCTGCCCCGGGCCTTGATCTTCTCCAACAATTCCAACCCGGACATGCCGGGCATGACCATGTCGAGAATCATCACATCGAACGCCTGCCGATCGGTACAGGACAGAGCCTCTTCGGCGGAACCACATTCGACGACTTGATATCCGCGCTGGATGAAGAAGCGGGCCAGATCGCCTCGCAATTCGGCATCGTCGTCAACTAACAGCAGTTCCATGGCCCGGCTCGTTCGATTCTGCGCCATCGTCGTATTACTTCTGTGGGGAATGTGCCTGAGGACGATCAAATGTGCGATGCAGCACACGTGTGCGAACGCTAACCACAGATCGGCTCATCAGGAGGGGTGCGCTGGTTCACCAGACGTGTAATTGCCCGTTCGAGATCCTGTTTTCGCACGGGCTTGTTCAGATAGATCGCACCACCGTTGTCCAAGTCGCCGGGGATCGCCTCGGGAGCGCGGAAAGCGGAGATCACGATATAAGGGATCGCCTGATGCGCATAGATCTGCCGCAACGCCTCATCCCCATTCATCACCGGCATGCGGATGTCGGTGATGACCAGGTCGGGAGACTCGGCACGGCACAGGTCGACTAGTTGCTGACCGTTTTCGACGGGTCCGAGCACTTCGTGCCCCAACCGCTCCAAGACGCATTGCAGGTAGTCCCGCATGTCCTTTTCGTCGTCCGCCACGGCGATTCGCAGGGGTTCGATCATGACACCTCTCGGGGTAATCGCAGGACGAACTCGGCGCCCTCATCCCAGTCCTCTCCCACGGTGATCGTTCCACCGTGCGCTTCGACGATCCGGTGAGCAATCGCCATGCCAAGACCGGTCCCTTTCGATTTCGTAGTGTAAAAAGGCTGAAAGACCAGGCGACTCGCTTGTTCCCCCAGCCCCGGGCCGTTGTCTCGCAGCCGAATCTCGGTCTGTGGTCGGTGGCGATCGTCGGTGACCTGTTGGCAGACGACCTGGATCCGAACCGGATCTTCGCAGGCCGCCAAGGCATTCTCGAGCAGATTCCGAAAGACCTGCACCATTCGAAAACGATCGACATTCAGTTCCAGCGACTCTTCGTCCATCGTTTCGCGCAGCTCCGCATCGCGTCCCTGTCGCTCGCGCTGCAGCAGACTCCAGGCCTCGCGCCAGACATTGCGCAGGGGACACGGGGCCGGCTCGAGGCTGATCGGGGCAGCAAAGTTGCGGACCTCGTCGAATAAGCGTCGCAGGTCATCCTGAGCCTGCTGCGATCGTCGGATCAGTCGCATGGCCTCGGGATTGTCTTCCAGCTCGAATTCCAGCATCTCGGTGCAGGAATTGATCCGCTGAAGTGCGTTACGACTTTCGTGCGCCAGACCGGTGATCGTCTGACCGATTGCCGCGAGCCGTTCGGCCTGCACCAACCGCTCGGCGGAATTTCGCTTATCCGTGATATCGTGCCCCACGGCCAGCAGCGCGGGCTGGGCATCGAAGTCTTCGATCCGCAGAGCGTTCCACACGAGCCACCGCTGCCCCCCCTCGCGGCAGCAAATCGGAACTTCCAGATTCTGGATCGGTTCCCCGTTCAAGGCGGCTTCAAGCCGCTCGCCGAGCGCGGCCTGCGCACTTGGAGGCAGAAAGATCGAGAACGATTCCCGCCCTACAACCTCCTCCGCGCGGTATCCCGTGAGTTTCTCGGCGAACGGACTGAAGTACGCGACGGAACCGTCTTCTCGCAGAATTACAATCATGCAGGCAGCCGCTTCGACGAGATTGCGGAATTGGATTTCCCCTCGCCGACGTTCCGCCAGCTTCTCCAACTTCAGGCGACGGTATTCGTACGCCTGCGCGATGACGACCAAGTCCAGATCCAGCAGTCGATTCAGTGCCCGAACGGTTGTGCGTCGTTCTTCGGGCGGAATCCACTCCAACGCCTCCAATCGCTGCACCAATTGATCCCGCAACCGCGCGAGGGCTCCATTCGTGTACATCTGCTCGAGTCCGATCTCGGCGTGACGCAATCCGACGTGCCATCGCGACTCGACATACTCCCGGTCGTACTCGCCCGAAAACAGCTGCTCCAACCAACGATAGAGGCTCTCCTGCAGACGTTCGATTTGGGAAGGCCCCCCATGGAGTAGTCGGTTAAGACGACGGTTGCCTGTGATCTGCTCGTAGAAGCTGGCCACGAGTGACGGGAAACTCGCACGCATCGACTCCGCGACCGCCCGGAGTCGTGCCGCATCGGAGGACTGCCAGCCCAGGTAATCCTGGAGTTCTTGATAACGGTCAAACAGGAATTCGCGTGGTGAAACGCGCACCGCATCCCTGTGCGGTCCTGACGCGCGCTGTGCTGACTCGACTCGATTCATGCTCGTCTCGGAGATCGTTTCCATTTCGGGTGTGCCCCGATTTGTTTGCCTTTGGCCTCGGTTGTTCGCGATGCTCGCCAACGCCGCTGCATGACCCGTCGGCGGAATGCGGCCCGATCAGCAAGCGTGCAGAGCCGTGTGCACGGCCGACGCCGCCGGTCGATCCCGATCCTCAGGACAGTTTGGCGCAAAAGTTGCTTACTTGTTGTTTTACCTTGCCGTCTCGCCATTCCAAAGAGGAGGGAGAGTCATGAAGACCCGCGACGGTACGGCCCCTTCAGGGATGTCCGAACGAGAACGAGACACTGCGTTGGAACGGGAAGCCCGTCGTCGCCTGGACGAGCATCAGCTTTTCCGTGGTCGGTCCGGTACGATCCGGATCGAGGTCGCGGAAGGAGTGCTGGTCCTGACCGGCCGGTTGCCCTCATTCTACCTGAAGCAGGCGTTGCAGACCGACCTGAAACACGTTCCGGGCATTCGGCAGATCGAGAACCGCGTGGAAGTCTTCGGATAGACGAAACCCCTGTCCGGCCCCCGTGGGGCATCCCCGCCGGTCGCGGTCCTGTCGGAGCGAGTCGGAATGAGTCGGCTGGAGCAGCGCCCGTTTCGGGGCGTGGAGACCCCGTTCTTGCGCCGATCGATCTGACTTTGTATTCCCAACTTTGGCACAGAGGACTGTCTCCGATGACCGCAGGCCCGGCGACGGTTGCGAATGCCAGTGTCAAATTGCTGCGGAAAGGGGCTGCCTACCCGGATCGACCCGAGTCGGTGGAGTTGATCGAAACCGAATTCTCGTGGGTGTTTCTCACCGATCGATTTGCCTACAAGCTGAAAAAGCCCGTCCGCTTTGAGTTCCTCGACTACTCGTCGGGCGAGCAACGTCATCGCGCCTCCCAGGAGGAGTTACACGTCAATCAGGGTCTGGCGCCCGACGTCTACCTGGCCGTGCTGCCGATCACGCGTTCTTCGCGCGGGCGGCTGCAGTTGAATGGCGGCGGCCGTCCGGTCGACTGGGTGTTGAAGATGCGACGACTGCCCAGCGAACGCAGTCTGCGGAACTTGCTGATCCGCCGTCAGCTGAGATCATTGGATCTGGACGCAGTTGCCCGGCGACTGGCACTCCATTACAGCCGACAACCACCGCTGACGGTACGACCGGACAGCTATCGGCGTCATCTTGCACAGCAGGTCCGCAACAGTCAGAGCGACCTGTTAGCCCATCTTCCATCCCACGTGATGTCGATCCAACAGATTCACGGTGCACTGCTGCGTTACTTGGCGCAGCAATCGCAACAGTTCGATCGGCGGGTCTGCGACGGGCGTGTCCTGGAAGGCCACGGCGACCTGCGACCCGATCACATCTACGTTCTGACGCCGCCGGTTGTGATTGACGCGGTGGAGTACTCCAAACCGTTGCGCCAAGTCGACATCGTGGACGAATTCAGTGCTTTGGCGATGGAATGCGAGAAGCTGGGATTCCCACAAATTGGTCGCGAGTTGCTGCTGCAGTACGGAACACGGACCGGAGATCGTCCGTGCGAACCGCTACTGGCGTTCTACAAAGCCTATCGCGCCAGTTTTCGTGCTCGATTCCAAATCCTGTCGGCTGCCCGGCGACCCTGTGCGGGTCGGTGTCGATTTCTTCAAGAAGCGGAAGCCTACCTGGATCTTGCGACGCAATATCTGTCCCACTTCGATCGACCCTGGTGCTGGGACGGACTGCGCCCCTCGTCGACCGTCGTTGGCAGTGAGGACCTTCTCAATTCGGCCGGTGATCTACCCTGTGTAGGAGACGAACCATGACAGCGAAACGGATTCTGTGCCCGATCGACTTCTCCGCGCACAGCGATGCCGCGCTCGCATACGCGTCCACCTTGGCGAAGGAGGCCTCCGCGAAACTCCTGCTGGTCTACGTCGACGACAGCCAGGTTCCTTACGATGCGGGATTCGCCGGATACGTTCCCCCACCGGATGAAACCGAGTTGTTGGAAAAGCGTCTGAACGAAACGGTACCAACGATCTCGGAGGTCGAGTGCGAGCACCATCTGCTGTTCGGCTATCCTGCCGATGCGATCGTCGAGTTTGCCAAGACACATCAGGTTGATCTGATCGTGATGGGCACGCACGGCCGCACTGGAATGGCGCGACTGCTGATGGGGAGTGTCGCCGAAGCCGTGGTGCGACGCGCGGAATGCCCCGTCCTAACACTCAAACAGCCGGTGTCCTAGGCTGGAGGCTGGAGGCTGGAGGCTGGAGGCTGTAGGCCGCAGTCTCCAGTCTCCAGTCTCCAGTCTCCAGTCTCCAGTCTCCAGTCTCCAGTC
>CAZFWV010000406.1:0-5942 GCA_964522605.1 uncultured Pirellulaceae bacterium | reverse complement strand
ACCCAGTGTCCGTCACGGGGCGCACGGATCGAAACGATGGCTCCCGCCTTCAGCGTCTCCTCGGTTCCCCACTCGCCGGTCGCGATGTCGATCCACTGCAGCTGAAAACTTCCTTCTGCGCGCTGTAGGTCGAGTCCGACTTCGCCGCCGTTGGTGAAATACAACGCATAGGCGCGACCCGGATTGGCTGCGAGGTAGGCTTCGTTCTCCGAACGATCGCGAAGCAAGTCATTGGCGGGTTCGACATCCCAGAGTTGGATTCGCGATTCGAGCTTTCGCGCGGCTCGGATCGCCTGGGCGGCAGGATCGGAAAGTCCGAGTCCGGAATCGGGGCGGTGAAATCGCGCCGCGGCAACTCCCCCGATGACGTGTCGCCACCAACGTTCCAGTCCATCTTGGTTGTTACCGAATCGTCCGCCGTCCGCGCCATACGTCTTTACCGTGTTCAGCGGACGCGGTTGCTTGGCAATGTACTCGCGGACCCATTGAAAATTGTCCCAGTGAATCTGGCCTTTTTGTTGGTTGTTCTGCGACACATCGGCAAACTCATAGCGTTCCGGATGATCCAAAGTCCGACGGTGCTCTTCCTCTCGTAGATTCCACGCATCCCACATCTCCGTGACGCACACCTGAACGCCCGCTTCCTGTGCGTGTTGCTGGATGAAATCGGCCCAGTAGGCGCCCCAGGCTTCCTGGCCCGACGTCTCGTTGTCCATGCAGTAGAGTACGTGGTCGTATTTCAGCGAGTAAGAAAGCAGTTTCTCGACGAATCGCTGCTGGTAGGGAAGCACAACCGTGTTGTTTCGCTGCGGCGGTGTCGTGAAGAAAAACGGCTGTCTGTTTGTCCCAGGGTGGTCCGGATAGTGCTCAACGAACCCCGATTCTTCATAGCTGTAGTTGACGTTGTTCTTCGGGTTGTAAGGATGCGGTTCCCAGTTGTCCCGCGTGTAATCGAATCGATCCCAGACCTCGATCTGCACAAAGATGCTTCGCTCATGAGTCCACTGCAGCATTCTTTCGAAACGTTGCCAGTATTCGTTGTTCCACTGGTCCAGGTCATATTTGCCGTCTGGTTGTTTTTGGAAGGGATAGACCTCGAATCCTTGATCCTGTCGATCGCTCATCGTGTTGCGAATGTAATTCGCGCCGACCTTGACCATGGCATCGAGGTGTTCCCTTAGATCCGGAATCTGGAACAGGTTGTCGTCTTTGCTGCCCCCGAGCAGCAACACGGGCTGGCCTTGATACTGCCAATAACGAGCGTCCTGCGACCATGGCTGAATGCGTGGAGACTCGTCGGCAGCAAGTGGAGATTTCACGGCACTCCACAGGACGAACGGCAACAGAAGAAGCGTGGGAACGCGGAACCGGATCCGTTCGTTTGCGCATCGTGTCATGATTGAACTCCTTCAAGCTGTCGTTCAGCTTGGGTGATAGAGTAAATCCTGTCACCCATCGTGACGGACGGCGAGCAGCTTCGCAAGAGTGGCATCAGAGGGGGCGGTTTGGCGCCGTGGTCCGCGTCTTTCCGCGCATCTCCGCGGCTCCGTCCCGTCGACTCGCAGAGCACCACGCCCTCGACTTCTACCTTCGAGCGGAGATGGGGCGCGTGAACATGTTGGCGCTCGCGTCGAACGTCGGGAATTCGTCCGATTCCAATTCCAGCTTTGGCGCCACGGATTCGGCCTCTTTCTTCGGCTGCAGAGTGGACACTTGGGGAGGCCACGGGAAGGCAATGCCGAGCGTTGCCGGAGAGTGATTTGGTTGCAGCGCGACCGACGAATACACGGGTGCCGGCTTCAGCTGCCTGCGATCGGGCGCCTTCACCATGGCGCCCCGACACGGCTCTTCGAACGGCCATTGAAGGGGTGGCGATTCACCGATCACATTCAAGATATAACGATCGCGCGTGAGCTCCCGATATGCGTAGCTGGGGCTGATGAAATGATTGCTTCCATTCCAGTACATTCCCCAGCTGTTCTTGGCAACAACCGGAGCTCCCGGCGAATTCTCACTCGGGAACTCGCCGCGGCTGGATGGGATTCGAATATCGTAGTTCGAAAATGGGAAGATGATCGTCCCCGAATAGGTTATATACACACGTTTTTGTGTGTGCAGGACATCGGATTTCGGTTGCTGTGCGATCTGTCTCAGCCCGGGGAAGAAATCGGGCAATGTGGTTTCATGGTTCTGTGCTAGAGAGCGGGTCGCAACGCTGCACAAAAGGAGCGTGCCGAAAACCAGGATTCTGGTAGCAGCTCGAATCGGGAGCTTACCCACACAAGGACGCCGAAGACTCTGGCGATCGACCATGATCTCACCCTCCGATCTCCGCGGTAAAGAGCCCGCACCGCAGACCGGGTGCTCATAGGACAAAGGAATTCTACGCACGTGCACATCCGACGTTAACTTCTCGAACTGCATTTCTGCGATTGCTTGCTGGTGCCGTTTGGGCGTAAGCTGGAATCAGCTTTTTGGCCGAAAATCGCCTTTTCGTATTCGTTGGTTTCCGGAGCAGATTCATGCTGTCGTTCATCCGCAAGATGATGCACCGTCTGCAAGAGGCGATTGTTCAGCCGAGGCACGAGTTGGATCGTTGGCAACAGGCGGCGCGCTTCGTGTATGACCTGGGGCGTTGCGGACTGCGGCAGCTCGACAACGACCGAGCCACGCAAATGGCCGCTGCACTCGCCTTTCGCACGCTGTTTGGTTTGATGCCGGTCCTGGTCGTTGCCACGGTCCTGGTCAAGGCGATGGCGGGTCAAGAGATGTACCTCAGCCGAATGAGTGAGCTGCTGACGATGATGGGGTTGGATGAAGTGCGGATCATTCCCCCCGCCGATTCGGCGAATCAATCAACCAGTCTCGCCCATTGGCTGGAGACTCTGATTCGAGAAGCAACTGAGCAAGTCAGCATTACCGCAGTCGGTTGGGTTGGCGTGGCCGTGACGGCCTACGCTGCGATTGGACTGATGGTCGATATCGAAAACAGTTTCAATACGATCTACCGCGCGCGAAGTGGTCGTCCCTGGACTCGACGCGTACCACTCTACTGGTTCATGCTCACAATCAGTCCGTTGGCGATCGTGCTCGGAATTTACGTTCGCAGCCGTCTCGGAACCTGGTGGTCTGTTTACGATGGTTGGAACTGGCTGTCGGCAACCTTGGGTGTTCTCGGCATTCTGGCTGCACACTGGTTGGTTTTATTTCTGATCTACTTTCTGTTTCCCAACACAGACGTGCAGTTTCGACCGGCAATCATCGGTTCACTCGTGGCGTCATTCTTGATGATCGTGGGCGAGCATACCCTGGGCGCCTATCTGCAAAATGCACTATCACTCAGCCAACTCTACGGATCTCTGGGGTTGATTCCCCTCTTCATGTTCTGGGTCTACCTGATGTGGTTAGTCGTGTTGTTCGGTCTCGAGGTGAGTGCAATCCTCGAGACCGTTCAGAGTGGCCGGATGGACCATCTGGAACCGCGGCGGCCCATCACTTCGGTTGTGGAGCCGGCCTCGGTCCTGCTCCTCATGGAAATCGTCGCCCGCAATTTTCGCGACGGAAGACCCACAAAGCTGAAGGTGCTGGCTGACAAGTCCGGGCTGCCGGAGCCGGTCGTGCGACAGATGGTCGATCAATTGGTGCAAGCCGACCTGTTGCACGTGCTGGTCGGTTCAGAGCAGTCCGTCGCACTGGCTCAACCTCCGGAGAAGATTTCGATCGATTCGCTGCTGCAAATCGGCTTTCAGATGGTTGATGCGGCACAGATGCGACAGGCGACCGCGAATTCGGAGCTGCGCGAAGCCCAGATACAGGCCGTCGAGGGCCAGACGTTGGCGACGTTTGAACAGATCATGACGTAATGAATGAAGCCGTTTGTCCGCAATGTGGAATCTCCATCGAGGCGACCAGTCCGGCGGGCCTGTGTCGCCGCTGCCTGCTGCAGATCGGAATGGAGACTCCCTCCGAGCCGCCGAGTATTCGCCTGAATTGCCCGGAATGCCATCAACAGGTCCGGATTCCTTCGGATACCAACTTGCGAGACACCGAATGCCCAAGCTGTCATGTGCGTTTCAGCCTGATCGACGAGGCGGTGGAAGGACAGGCGACATTGGGCCGATTTCAATTGTTGGATCGAATTGGCGCGGGCGGTTTCGGAACGGTGTGGAAGGCACGTGACCGAGAGCTTGATCGGATCGTGGTCGTGAAAGTACCGCACCAGGGAAGGTTGTCGTCCACGGAGGCGGAGCAGTTTCTACGTGAGGCTCGCGCGGCAGCTCAACTGAATCACCCATTCATTGCCCGCGTCCACGAGGCGGGACGAATCGACGGTCGAACGTACATTGTCAGCGATTACATCGAAGGCCGGACACTGGAAGAACTGCAGCAGGTGGAACCTCTCACCACCAGTGGAGCCGCAGCCTTGTGCGCCCAGATCGCCGATGCGCTCCACCACGCGCATGAAGCAGGAATCGTTCATCGTGACTTGAAGCCCTCCAATATCCTGGTCGATCCCGATGGTCAACCTCACCTGCTGGACTTTGGATTGGCCAAACGTGATGCGGGGGAGTTGAGTATCACGTATGAGGGAAAAATCCTGGGAACCCCGGCGTACATGTCTCCCGAGCAGGCGCGAGGGGATTCCCATCAGGCAGATCGCCGAGCGGATGTGTACTCGCTTGGAGTCGTTCTGTTTCAACTGCTCACCGGTGAACTGCCATTTCGAGGTGAGGTGCGTACTTTGCTCCACCAGGTTGTGCACGAAGACGCCCCCTCCGCGCGGCAGCTGAATGCGCGCGTGCCTCGCGATCTGGAAACGATTTGCGCCAAATGCCTGGAGAAGGAACCGTCGCGGCGCTACGCGACGGCCGCCGATTTGTCGGCCGAGCTCAAGCGGTTCCTGAATCAGCAGCCGATCCTGGCGCGACCCACAACTCGCTTGATGCGGATTCATCGCTGGTGTCGGCGCAACCCGAGTCAAGCCGTTCTTGCTTCGCTGCTGACCGCAACGCTGCTCTTGCTCGCCATCGGCGGCCCGGTGGTTGCCGTGCGGCAGGCCAAGTTGGCGCGGGATGAGTTTGCGGCACGCCAGCGGGCCGATCTGGAGGCGGAACGCGTGCGTGTTGTCTATCGTGAAGCCGCTCAACATTACACGCGGGCATTCGAGCTTCTCGAGCGTTTGATCGCACAAGTTCCTGAGGATTCGCCGCGCCGGGAACAACTGGCCGACGTTTACAACGGCCTTGCGTGGTTCCTGGCGACATCCCCCGACCCGGAATTGCGTGACCCGCAAAGTGCCCTGGAGCTGGCCGAACTTGCCCTCCGACAGACACCCGCCTCACCAGACTGCTGGCAAACGTTAGGAGTGGCACAATATCGATTGGGAAACTGGACCGAATGCGTGCGGGCACTCGAAAAAGCACGCTCTCTCGGAAAACAACCAACCGATTACCAACTCTTGTTCCTCTCCATGGCACATTGGCAACTCGGCCAGCACGACGAGGCACGGAGCTACTACAGGCAATTTCAATCCTTGCGGCCAAGTGCCCTCCAGAATGATGATCGTCTTCAGCAAGTCATCCACGAATCCCAGCAGTTAATCGAATCATGATCCACGCGATTTGCTTTTTGTTGTCTCACTACCATCCTCTCCCTTTCTCGAGTCGTGTTCGCAGTTCTCTTTCTCCGCAGCGCAGCCTTCGGCCGCAACCAAACGGCGTGCTGCCGCGTTCGTCGCAATGGGTGTGCCACTGGCTTTGCCAGTGTCCTCTTGAGTCGAGGAACAGCACTGGCATAGCCAGTGGCACACAGTGCGGTTGCTGCGGAAGGATGTGCCTTACATCAGAATGCCAACAATAAAGCCAAGTAGAAGCACAACGCAGCCCTGCCGCGTAATAGAATTCGCTTGCCCCGACAAGAAATTCACCGTTAGCAGTGCAGAG
>CAZFWV010000405.1:0-5958 GCA_964522605.1 uncultured Pirellulaceae bacterium | reverse complement strand
ATGGTTGCCATCGAGCTAACATCATGCACCTCACTTTCTTCTCTTACCTGTTACCCGTTGCTACGTGTTTCCACGTTGGACTTTCTAGTTCCTGAATTGGATCTTCGATTTTGGAATCGCAGACCCGACGATCAAATAAGCAACGAGCGTGCCAAAACGCGGCGTCGGTTTTCCCGTAGTTCACGCAAGGTTTTCCCTCATCGGCCGTGGGCGTCCGGGTGAAAAAATGCCATTTTGTCAGCTGCAGGAAGCCAAAATGGCAGTCTTGGCCGGCATCCGAACGGCACATGCCGCGGGCTCTGATTACAGGCGGATTCGGGGAACTCGGTCCACTCCCAGATCGTCTACTCCTGGGACTTGGGACCGGATCCGCGGTGGAGAACAGTCATGCTGCAGAAACGATTCGTTGGGGGCCGGCCGTGCAGACGGCTTGGTGCGTCATTTCTGATTGGTTTCGCGCTAATCGCGGCGATGAGTCATCCTGTTTTCGCACTCATTACGGGTGGCGAAGGAAACTCGCCGCTGTCGGACCCGGGATGGCCGGCGGGAGCGGCAGCGATCTTCAACCATCCGGGGCGAATTGCCTGGTGGGAAGGGCCTCCGTTCGGCGGTGGGCAGTGGCATGCGGAGTGTCGGGGGGATGCGCAGGCGTTGAACAGCGTGCTCGCCGACTTTGCCCGTCTGCCGTCAAAAAACAAGCAGGTGGTTCTTCACGACGGTGTCGGTTTCAGTTTCTGGCTTAACCCCAATCGAGAACCCGCAAAACGCGCCGCGGCGTCCATCGATTGGTGCTTTATGGTGTGGGTACCCGAGCGATGGGAACGCCTTCGTCAACTGCCGGCGGACCTGCGACCGGCGGACTCGTATCGTGCGGACGAGGAAGCTCCGATGCAATTGAATATTTACGTCGGCGGTCAGCTTCGTGGGACCGATGTCACCGTGCCCGAGGGACTGCAGATTGTCGACGAACGGTTAGAGACGCATGGATACGCGCCAGCCGACGGGAGCGTGCTCGAAGGTGTCGTGATCGATGCTCAGACCGAGCATCCGCTCGTCGCCCGGATCCTCCTGCAGCGAGTGGAAACGCAATCGCAAGGCGGATCCGAATACGTGGTGACGTCGGAGGTCCTCAGCGACGCGAATGGCCGGTGGGTTCTCAAGCAGATTTCGCCGGGCGTGTACCGCGTAGTCGCCGAGGCGAAGGGGTATGCTTCGCGAGTCATCGACTATGTGCGGATCGACGAGCAGCCACGCTGGTCTTCGCGCGAATGTGAACTTGCTCGCGCGGCAGCGGTTTCCGGTCGCGTCGTTACCGTCGACGGCGAACCACTTGAGGGAGTCGTCGTGCGACTGACGAATGTCGTCGCAGGAAGTCATGGACGGTACGAGACGCCCGATCAAGATCGTGCGCTCTCGGACGCGGACGGCCAATTCTCTCTACAGAATGTTCCGACGGGAAATGCGACCGTGAGATTGGACAAGGCAGATTACTTCTTGCCGGGACTCGGCCCGGCGATTCATCTCCCTGCGGAGGAGATCCAGCTGGTGATGCACGAATCGGCCAGCATTCGTGTGCGGGTCGATTTTGCCGGCACGGAAAGTCCTGCGGAATACCTCGTCCACATGGAGCCGGAAGGCGGAGCCGCGGTCGGTAAGTGGTCGGGATCCGGACGAATTGACCACGAGAATTGCATTATTTTCCGCAACGTGCCTCCCGGGCGCTACGTCTTGTGGGGCGCTCCCAATCCTTCGTCGGCCGAACAGCGGTCTCGATCACTCCCCGTGGAATTATCGGCGGGACCGACCACCGAAGTCACGTTGCCCCCATGATTTCCGGGCTTCCGTTGGTCGCCCGGGTCCATCGGCTGCGCCGCCGTCGATAAGACCTGCTGCTGTGGAGAGTCTGCTCAGGATTGTGGCCCAAGAGCATCCGTGCGTGGCCCCGGTTTTCGATGCTTCTTTCTTTCCAAAAAAATCCCTTTTCGTGAGGCGCGCCGGCGGCGTTTTGCGCTAGGCCATTCGGGGCTTATGCCGCCATTTGTACTGGGCTGGCGACGAGTCATCCACTACCTAAGTAGAGCGACAGAGAGGGTTTACGTGCGATACGGTTACATCTTCCTGATGAGCGTGCTGGTGCTGGTGCTCATGCTGCCGAAGTCCGCGACGGCCGCAGAATTCTATGAGTTGGATGAGATCATCGATCCGAACGTCAGGAGTATCGAGGGGCTTTCCTACGATGGATCCGTCATTACGGGGAGTGTCCACATTAAGCCCCACATTTTCGATCCCGAGCATGGCTGGCTCGCTTATCGCTGGGACCAGGAGACGCAGCAGGCCACGCTTCTGCCGAAACCGCCTGTCGAGGTTATCGCGAATGACCTTGCCGATGCGATCAAGAATGTCTTTCGATGGGCCGCGTACGGCAGCGAGTTATCGGATGACGGAAACGTCGTGCTGTACAGCGCAGAGGTTGCGTTCGATATCAACCCGAGAGGGCGCGCAAGCGTGCAAGGAGCCTTCCGCTGGACCGAGCAACTGGGCGCAGTCCCGCTGGGGGCTCTGCCAGGTCATAATTCATCTACCCCAAGAGCCATGTCGGAAGATGGCAACGTGGTTGTTGGCCAAAGTTTTTTCGTGAACCTCGCTGCTCTTGACTCTCAGTGGGCCACAGTGGAAGACGTTCGCCCTTTTATCTGGACGATGGAAGATGGGATGCAGGAATTCTCACCACCTGATGGCTTTAGCAAGATCACGCCGTTCAACCTTTCGAGAGACGGGAAGGTCGTGGTAGGAGGGATGTACGACACGGATCAGAATGTCTATTCCTTCCGCTGGACCGCGGAGACTGGTCCCGTTCTGCTGGACGGAAGTCCCTCGGAGTACCACTATGCAGTCGACGTTTCTCATGACGGGAATTCGATCATCGGTTGGATCGAGTTATCAAAAGACAGAACCGGACCCGCGTGGTCAAACGGTCATGCGTATCGCTGGACGCCCGAGTCAGGTATGACCGATTTGGGAGTGTTGCCCGGCGGGGAAGGAAGCAAAGCAAATTCAATCACTGCCGACGGCGCGATCGTTGTTGGCGAGTCCTTAGGAAAGGCGTTGGATGACGATGCATGGTACCGTCGCGCCTTTGTCTGGGATGATTCTCACGGGATGCAAGATCTTCAAGACGTGCTAATTCGTGACCACGGCTTGGGAGACCATCTCGCTGACTGGGAACTTACCTATGTCGACGAGATCTCAGCCAACGGTCAAGTGCTACGAGGTTCGGGCGATTACGAAGGTCGAGAAACGAATTGGATTGTATTTCTCGATTCTCCCGTCGTTGTTGTGCCAGTGCTCGGTGACTTTGACAGAGACGGGCTTCTCACGGTTGCGGATATAGATCGCCTGGTTCCTGGTTCCACGGACTTGCAATTCGATTTGGATGCAAATGGCGTGGTTGACTTGGCGGACCGAACGGTTTGGGTCAAGAGCCTAGTGCAAACGTGGTACGGCGATGCAAACTTGGACGGCGAGTTCAACACGGGTGACCTCGTGCAGGTTTTGGAGACTGGCAAGTACGAGACACAGCAATACGCCAGTTGGTCTGAAGGCGACTGGAACGGCGACGGCGTGTTCGGGACTGGTGACCTCGTGATTGCGCTCGAGGACGGTGGGTATGAGCAGGGGCCGAGGACGGATGCTATGGCGGTGCCGGAGCCGGCTGGCTGGTTGCTGTTGCTGATGGGACTGTTACCGAGTCTTCACCGTCGCCCTGCGAGAAGTGCCGTCTAAGCGCCAGGTTACGGCATTCACTCAATTGGGGGTAGCCGCTCACGGAACCCCGGTGGGCGGGCTGCAATGAACTTACTCTCCCTCCGCGACAATTTGGCACAGAGCGGGGTTGCGCGGCCCACACGATCTACGGAGGGCACGATCAACTCGTTTCACGGCGAGCCGGAGGCGTCGGCGAATCCGAAACAGTAGCAGTCGCCTTCGGCTTGCCGTGCAACAAAAACCGGAACGGACGCGAGAAGCAGGCCTGGGAAACGCTGGCAAGCCTTGCCGAACCCTGCCGACAAAATGCGCCGGATCTCGCGGACGGCCTCGACTCCCAACCCCCCCGATCGCCATGCCAGCACGCGAAACACGTACGAAGTCGCCGCTGCCGTGGACCGGCGATTCGCTCAGAACCAGCATCCTGCTCGACAGCGTGAATCCGTGGCGTGATCTCCGATTGGGCTCCATCGGCGACACATCCGGAGTGTCGCTTTTCTGAGCCTTCGCTCGGCGTGCCGGTGGACAACGATTGTCCCTCGAGACCCGGACGACCCATCCTCCAGTGATTCGCGAGATGCGTCTGTACGCTCAATCCGAGAGCCGCGTCACACCCTCGCGTTCCTAATCGGAGTAGGACACAGCGGGAACCAATCCAGTTTTCGTGACGGGGAATGAGTGGACCCCGGGTTCCTCCACCTTGGACGAAACCCGGCGTCCCTTCAAAGTGGCTCTTTGGGCCACCCCGTTGCGATTTGCTGCTCACGGTCGAGTTCAATCAGCAGTTAGTCGGCCACTGCCGCTCAACCGACCAGCCACCAAGGAACGCCGACGAGTATGCGGAAAGGCGATGCATGCGTGCAGAACATGAAAACTTGTGGAAGCGCATATCCGATTTCTCTTTTGACGAAGGAGATGAGTCACTGACATTCTCGCATCGTCTGAGCAAAGAGAATGGTTGGAGTGAGACCTATGCGTCGCGGGTTATCGCAGAATATCGTCGTTTCATGTTCTTGGCGACTGTCGCGGGGCATCCGGTGACTCCGTCCGACCAGGTGGACCAAGTTTGGCACCTGCATCTCGTGTACACTCGTTCCTACTGGGATCGCTGGTGCCAAGAGATACTCGGCATACCGATGCATCATGGACCGACGAAGGGCGGTCATGCGGAGAACGATAAATTCGTTTCTTGGTATGAGCAAACGAAGCAAAGCTACGAAGCGTTCTTCAACGAACGACCCCCCGACGACATTTGGCCCCCATCGGCCATTCGGTTCGGGCAAGATGTGAACTTCCGACGCGTAAACACCGAACGGAACTGGGTCATTCCCAAGTCTTTTGCCTCCACCTACGGACTTGCAGCGATTCCCGGATTGGCTGTCTGCACGACTCCGTTCTTTGCGACGAGTCTTCGGGACAAGTTCGGCCCTTTCTTGGGCCTTGGCATGATTGTGCTCATCTTCTGGCTGGTATTTCGAGCGGGACGTGGAGGTCGAGGGGGAGGTGGTTCTGGTGGTGACGTCGGCCCATGGTGGTTCTTCGACGGTGGCGGCTGCAGTTCCGGAGGTGACTCCGGAGGTGACTCCGGATGTGGCGGCGGTGGATGTGGCGGCGGTGGATGTGGCGGCGGCTAAAACGACATCACACCTATTGCCGCGATGGCGGCAATGGCCGACCTCATTGCATTGACCCATGTTCCTTCCAGCCGATGCGACAAAGCCACTCGTAAGCGTCCGGCGAATTCACATTTGACGCGTTCTGTCGGCTATTCGTTTTCATCGGCGCCTTGTTGCGAGTCAAACCATGGGACGTCCGGCCAGTGGAGTTCATGATTATCTGGAGTGGCAGCGTCGCTTGGAACGGTATGTTCCTACCGATCTCGTCGCAGGCGACACGTGTGGAGATTGAGCTGCCCAATGGAGGCGTGCGGCGACTACCGCCCGATATCGGCCAGGATACTGTGCGCGTCGACCAGAGGATCATGGCGGAACGTGACGCAATCCGGCGGAACAGGGGGAAATGGCGAGCGCAGAGAGCCCGGCGCCGAACGTGTTGCCGAGGGAGGATTTAGGCGGGAAATCGGGGGGTATTCAGCAGAGGCGCCGCCCGGATTCGAACCGGGGATGGCGGATTGGCGATCAGGACGCAATTCGCGAAAACCTCGAGAAATACGTGGATTCTGCCGGCAGTGGA
>CAZFWV010000404.1:3098-5959 GCA_964522605.1 uncultured Pirellulaceae bacterium | reverse complement strand
GGAACCAGCAACTGCGAAAATCGAATCTATCCAAAACGCGGCGAGTCGTGGCGGTTTCGGGAACGATTGCCCAGCGCGTACCGGCAAGAACACGAGGACTTGGTCGCCAGCATCCAGGCCGGGAATCCGATCAACGAAGCCCAGGCGGTCGCGGAAGCCACCATGACCGGCATCATCGGCCGTGAAGCCGTCTACAGCGGTCAGGAAATCGTCTGGGACGAGGCGATGAAATCGACGACCCGACTGGGCCCCGAAAGCTACGAATTCGGAGCGTATCCGATCCCCGATGTCGCCATGCCCGGCATCTACCGTTTCCAATAGGAAATCCCAATGAAAACCCGACTCTATGGACTCGCGATCTTCCTGTGGGGATTCGGCTGTGTGCAGGCAGGCGATCGGCCGAATGTGTTGTTCATTGCCGTGGACGATTTGCGTCCGGAATTAGCTTGTTACGGCGCATCGCACATTCATTCGCCTAACATCGACCGCCTGGCGGCAACGGGGGTCGCGTTTCAGCATGCATATTGCATGGTTCCCACCTGCGGAGCATCCCGTGCCAGCCTAATGACAGGAATTCGACCAACGCGGACGCGTTTCGTGAATTACCTGACGTGGGCGGAAAAGGATGCACCGGATGCGGTCACGTTGAACACGCATTTCCGAAATCACGGCTACTACACGGTCTCTCTCGGAAAAGTGTTTCATCATCGTCAGGATCATGCCGAGGGCTGGTCCGAACCGGCGTGGCGTCCGCAGGGTGTCGCAACGTATCAAAAGCCGTTGCCCCCGCCCTCGATCGGACCCAACGGGCAGCCGCGCCGCGGTCCCCCCTTCGAATCCGCCGACGTACCGGACGAGGCGTATCAGGATGGCTTGTTGGCCCAGCGTGCGGTATCGGATCTGAAGCGATTAAGCCAGCAGGATCAACCGTTCTTCCTGGCCGTCGGGTTCATGAAACCTCATCTACCGTTTGTTGCTCCCAAGAAATACTGGGATCTTTACAACTTCCATGAAATCCAACTCCCGGTGAACAAGGATCCGCCACGGGATGCTCCGCCGGAATCGCTGCACAACTCCGGAGAGCTGCGCGCCTATGCGGGAGTCCCACCCACCGGTCCGATTCCGGAACAACTTGGACGCCAGCTCATCCATGGCTATTACGCCTGCGTCAGTTACACAGACGCACAAATCGGCAAACTGCTGGACGAACTCGATCGGCTGAACCTGACCGATTCCACGATCGTCGTGCTGTGGGGAGATCATGGCTGGAATCTGGGTGAGCACACACTGTGGTGCAAGCACTGTTGCTACGAGACTTCAATGCGCGCTCCGCTCATCGTTCGAGCACCGGGAATCGCAAGAGGTCAGCAGACGCTCGGTCTGACGGAATTCATCGACATCTATCCGTCCCTTTGCGAACTTGCCAGACTGGAGCTGCCTCCCCATTTACAGGGGCAGAGCTTCGTGGCCCGTCTGAAGGATCCCTCACTTCCCGGGAAGGACGCCGCCATCGGACGATATCGCAATGGCGATACGATTCGAACCGAACAGTTTCGCTTCTCGGAATACACGCGTCCCAACGGCGAGCCGATCGCCCGGATGCTCTACGACCACACGACAGATCCCGGCGAGACCGCAAACTTGGTCGATGAAACGGACGAACACGTTGTCCGAGAATTGACCGGACGTCTGCACGAAGCGGGCGGTAGCGTGTCACAAAATGCGTTAGAATGAGGCATCTTCGGTGGATTCGACCGGATCAAAAGAAGTGGGACCCGTCGGCGGTGCGAAACGCGTGATTACGAGTTTCACCTGCTTACATGAGCCAGGTCCGATTCGTAGCCGAATTCGTGAGAATTCGGGGGCACCCCGAAATCTCCGAAGTCTCACGACGTCGGCTACATTCCGGGGACCCCAGCTCCGAAGCAGTTTCAAGCTGGAAGGCGAAATACGTGCACGCGTGAAGCGTTTCGCTCTTCCAGCAGAAGATCAGGTGATCTCATGAATCGACACATCACTCGACGACAGGCGTTACGTTGTGGGGCGGCAGCGGTCGGTTGGGCTTCGGCCCAGGCACTCCTGCCCCCGCTGGCAGCTCGCGAAGTGCAGGTGGCCACAAAGCCCGCACCAAGTCTGCCGGTGGCGATTCGACGTTGCGCCTCGTACGAACCGGACGTGGTCTTTGCCCAGCTGAAGCAGACCGTGGCGTTGCTGGGTGATATGCAGCGCCTCGTACGGGACAAGACGGTCACCGTCAAACTCAACCTGACCGGCGGTCCACAGTGGAAACTGGGCGGCTTGCCCTCGTTTCGCACGTATCACGTTCATCCGCATTTTGTGGCCGCCGCGTGTGCCGTTTTCCACGAGGCAGGAGCCCGACGGATTGTCCTGGTGGAAAGCAGTTATGCGCGGGAGTCGCTCGAAGAAATTATGACTGCTGGCGGTTGGAACCTCGACTTGATCCAACGGGCTGGCGGAGGAAAAGTCGTCTGGGAGGACACGCGCAACCAGGGCCGTTGGCCGAACTACAGTCGCTTGCAGGTACCCTGGGGTGGATATCTTTATCCGGCATTCGATCTGAACAGCCGATACGAAAAAACCGATGTGTTCGTCTCCCTGGCGAAACTGAAGGACCACGCCAACGCAGGGATTACCGTTGCGGTGAAGAACCTGTTCGGGATCGCACCCACGTCGATCTACGGAGACAACTACGATCAGAATCGAAATCCTTCAGTCGACGAGAACTGCGTCTCCGCCCGCGGAGATACACTCCACCGCGGCATTCGCCAGCCACCGGCGGGAGTCCCGCAGGAAGTTGATCCCGAGTCATCTCGCCACTGGAGCTACCGCGTGCCGCGGGC
>CAZFWV010000404.1:0-2998 GCA_964522605.1 uncultured Pirellulaceae bacterium | reverse complement strand
GAAGTTCGTGGACTCGCCCTCAAGGATGCAATTCATCCGTTTAATCCAAAGCGTCTGGAAGTAGGAAAACCGTTGTTTAGCTGAGAGGTAAGAGCCATGACCGATTCTAAACGGGGCGTCCTTTCGCGTCGTGCATTTCTTCAAGGAGCCGGTGCTGCCGGTGGCGCAGCGTGGTTGTTGAGAGGAACGGAACCCTCTCGGGCTCAGCTCAGCACCCCCACGCAGACGTTGTCTCGTCGCGTCCTCGGCAAGACCAAACAGGAGGTCTCGACGCTGGCACTCGGAACCTGGCCCTGCGGCCGCTCTGACTCGGTCAGTGTCCAGGATATTGGCCGCCTGGTGGAGGAAGCCCTGGAACTGGGAATCGACTTCCTGGATACGGCCCACAACTATGGAAAAGCCGAGGAAGGAATCGGACGCGTTTTGGGACCGCATCGGAGCAAGGTTTTCCTGACAACCAAGGTTTGGGCCGACGATCGGAACGAGGCGCAACAATCGCTCGAGGAATCTCTTCGCATCTTGCGAACGGATCACATCGATTTGGTCTATTTGCACAGCGTGGGAAATCGAAACGTCGAAAAGGCGTTATCGTCAGACGGAGCACTCGCCTATCTGTGGAAACAGAAGGAGGCGGGCAAGATTCGCTTTGTCGGGATCTCGGGACATTCGATGGTGGAGAACTTCATTCCAATTCTCGAGACGGGACAGATCGATGTCGTCATGATGGCGATGAACTTCGTCGATCGTCACATTTACGGATTTGAAGAGAAGGTCCTGCCGGTTGCCAATCGACATCAGGTTGGTGTGGCCTGCATGAAAGTCTTTGGTGGCATGCGAGGCGGCTTTCCCGCAGCGGACGGTCCGAATACGGGCCCAGAAATTGACCTGCAGTACCTGAAGCTGGCGGTTCGATACGCACTCGGTTTACCTGGTGTCGCATCGCTGGTCATCGGCCCCCATACCGTGGAACAGCTTCGACAGAATGTCGAAATGGTACGGGAATACGAGCCTCTGACCGAAGAAGAACAATCACAGCTGGATTCTCTTGGCAGGAAGTTGGCACAGCAATGGGGGCCGCACTATGGCCCCGTCGCGTGATAGGAATGTTGGATGTCTTCACTGATTACCGAATTGCTCGCGGATGGCCCGGTCGTCACCGACGGAGCCTGGGGAACGCAATTGCAGGATGCTGGGCTTCCCAGCGGGGCCTGCCCGGATGCATGGAATCTCTCGCATCCCGATCGCGTGGAAACCGTTCCGCGATCGTATGTCGAGGCCGGAAGCCAAGTCGTATTGACGAACACGTTTCGAGCCAATCGTCTGGCGCTGCAGAGCTATGGACTGGCCGAACAGGCTCGGCAGATTAACCTCGCAGGCGGTCAGATCTCGCGACGCGCCGCCGGCACACACGCACGCGTGTTTGGCTCGATCGGACCGAGCGGCAAGATGTTATTCGCCGGAGAGGTCACGGCCGAGGAACTCCAGGAGGCCTTCACGGAACAGGCCGAAGCGCTGGCCGAGTCGGGTGTCGACGCGCTGATCATCGAGACCATGTCAGATCTGGAAGAGGCGACAATTGCACTGGCTGCGGCCAAGGCAACAGGATTGCCGGTCGTCGCCTGCATGGTCTTCGATACAGGCAAGGACAAGGACCGAATCATGACCGGTCGGACGCCCGAACAGGTCGCCGAGGAACTCGCCGCGGCGGGAGCAGATGTCGTCGGAGCCAACTGCGGTCAGGGAATCGCCTCCTACGTTCCAATCTGTCAGCGTCTCCATGCGGCAACCGAACTCCCGATCTGGATTAAGGCGAATGCGGGTGTCCCGCAAATGATCGGGGATCAAGTCGTCTACGAGAGCACTCCGGAGCAGTTCGCCGCACACGGTCCCGATCTTGTCGCCGCCGGTGCCAGCTTCTTGGGTGGCTGTTGCGGAACTGGCCCCGATTACATTCGTGCCCTTCGGACTCGGATCAAGACATGAATTCGCGAGAACGCGTTCTGCGGGCGATCCATCATCAGCAGCCAGATCGCGTGCCGATCGATCTCGGTGGCACGCGACAATCGGGAATCGCCGCGTCGACGTATCATCGCCTGAAACAACAGCTGCAGATCGAGTCGACCACGCGCGTCTTCGATATCTTTCAGATGCTCGCAGAGGTTGAGGCTCCCGTGCAGGAGCGTTTCGGCGCCGATGTGATCGGCTTGTATCGACCGGTCGTCGCTTTCGGAATTCGCAATGACGACTGGAAGCCGTGGCAACTGTTTGACGGAACGCCGGTCGAAATGCCGGGAGGTTTTCATCCGGTCACCGAACCGAATGGCGATCTCGTTCTGCTGCGGGATCAGACGCCGATCGCCCGAATGCCTAAGGACGGATATTATTTCGATCGGCTGGAAACTTATCCGGGCGCCGCACACGTGGAACTTTCCGGTTTTCAGCCTCCCGTGCTGAGCGATGAGGACTGCGACTTCTATCGACTTCAGGCGGAAGCCTTTTTTCAGAATACCGACTTTGCCATCGTCGCTCCCCTCGGCCCGCCCTACGAACTGTTCTACGGGCTGGGCCAAGGAGATTTCGAGTCCTGGATCGTCACGTTCGCCACGGAACCGGACTACATCGCCGAGTTGTATGGGAAACTCGTCGATACCTGGCTCCAGAATCTGCAGCGTTTCGTGCAGGCGGTTGGCGATCGAGTCCAGATTCTCCAGATCTGTGATGACTTCGGGACACAACAGGCACCGTTCTTATCGGTACCGATGTTCCGACAGCGCGTCATGCCCTTCTATCAGCGAGGCTTGAAGTGGATCCATGAACACACATCGATGAAGGTCATGCTCCACTCGGACGGCGCCTTGTACCCGCTGATTCCATCGCTGATCGAGATGGGCGTCGATATCTTGAATCCCGTGCAGACGAGCGCGCACGGTATGGATCCCGTCCGGCTGAAAGCCGAGTTCGGGGACCAACTGACGTTCTGGGGAGCGTCACTCGACTG
>CAZFWV010000403.1:0-5965 GCA_964522605.1 uncultured Pirellulaceae bacterium | reverse complement strand
CGCATGGCCAGCCGTCATCCCGTCACCGGGTTCGTCCGCAACCTTCCGGACGGGCGGGTCGAACTGGTCGCCGAGGGAGATTCGGCGGAAATCGATCGATTCGTGCGTGAGCTGCGTACTACGATGGCGGACTACATTCGACACTGTGACGTCCATCGGATTCCGGCCAGCGGGGAATTTGACGGATTCGAAATACGTTTCTAACCTCTTTACCCGAGGATCTGTCGCCGTCGGTCGGCGGCACAACTTCGGAGCAGGACTGACTGCATGCACGGGATTCTCTTCGCTGCTGTCCCCCTCTGGGTGACTTCCTGGTTGACGCCGCTCTGGTTGATCGGAGTCGGCGCGCTCGCGGCGTTGGTTGTGCTGGGAGTGCTCTGGGGGCTGCTGTTCCTGATTCGCCCCGCCGCCGCGCGGGAGGTTCCCTTGATCCTTGCGGAGGGTGTCCTGCTGCCGATCACCTGGCTGGTCGTCGGGGTGGCGGGATTCGGATTGGTTGGCGCTTTACTGGTCCAGCAACCGTTCAGCCTGTTGGCCTCTGTGCCCCGCCTGCCATTTTCTCAAGCGCGTGATCTGCAGGTCGTGGTTCCCCCGGCAGGTCAGGGAGCAAGTGCCGACGAACCGTTCCCCGTGGCGGTCGACTTTGCCGGGAACGAATTGCTCACCTTGCGCATCGAGTCGGATCAATTGGTTTCCATTGCGGATGGGGCCACGGATGACGAAATGCGCGGTTCGCCGCTCGAAATTGGTCCCTCCGAATCGTACAACTGGTCGCGGCCCCGGGAGGGAAATCCGCCCTTCCAGGGAGATTACGTCGATCGGTTTTACGTAACGAATCTCTCGGGACGAGAGGCGAACTTGCGAATTGTTTTGGCGACCGGCCCCCGTTACCCGCAAGTCGCCGTGATTCCCCTGGCCGCGATGGGCATTGCGGGACTCTATCTGCTGTATTTCCTCCAAGCCTGGGCGGTTCCGCGCGTCTCGGCCATTGCGCTGGCCACGAGCAAGTCGGAGATCGCGCAGCCGCTGTTCGGAATCATCGTCGTGCTGGGAGCATTCTTGATCTTGTTGTTCGTGTTCCTGCCTTACAACACGTTTGGCGAAGACATCAAGATGCTCAAAGATTCCGGACTCACCTTGGTCATGATCCTGGCGATCATTCTGGGAGTCTGGTCCGCAGGCAATTCCGTTTCGGAAGAAATCGAAGGTCGCACAGCGCTCACTGTGCTATCCAAACCGGTCGGACGTCGTCAGTTCATCCTGGGGAAATGGCTGGGAATCCTTTGGACACTCGTGCTGTTGTTTGTCATCCTGGGAACCTGGTTCTTGATCTGGATTGCCTACAAACCGGTCTATGATGCGCGCGAGATGGGCGCGGAGACGCCTCCCTGGGATCTGATTCATCCTGAGGTCGTGCGGACGGTCCCGGGACTGATTCTCGCTTTCTTCGAAGCGGTAGTTTTGACCTCGCTGAGCGTCGCGATTGCCACACGCTTGCCGCTGCTGCCGAATTTCGTGATTTGCTTTTCGATCTATGTTCTGGGCCACTTGACTCCCTTGCTGGTTCAATCGTCGATCCCTTTCGCGCCGGTGATCTTTATTGGGCAGTTCATTGCGACGATTCTGCCGGTGCTAGAACATTTCAATATCCAGGCGGCCGTCGCTGCTGGAATTCAGGTTCCGATGAGTTATCTCGGGTGGGCATTCGTCTACTGTGTGCTCTACAGCACAATTGCACTGCTGCTGGCATTACTGTTGTTTGAAGATCGCGATCTTGCCTGAGGATCCTGTTGAAAAAGAGGCCAGCATCTCTTGTCCGGAATCCAGTTCAACTCCACGGCGAGTTGCCGTGGCGTGCCCCTTGAAATGCGAACGCTGATTCGCCAGGCACTCCCTTCATGAATTCAATCCGCTTTGCACAATCGCAACGACCGAGTTATCAGACCCGCACCGAGTGCCGGCCTGGGAGTCGAAGGGCGGCAAGAAGTTGCTTCGTTGTGTGCCACTGGCTTTGCCAGTGCTTTTCCTCGACTCAGGAGGACACTGGCAAAGCCAGTGGCACACCCATCGCGCCGAGTGCGGCAGCGCCCCCTTTGGTTACGGCCAAAGGCTGCACTGCGATTCTCCTGCTTGTCTCTCTGTTGGGAACAATCCGCGCAGCGGAACCGGTAACGCGGAAGATCGTCTGTTCCACGACGCAGGTCGCTGATTTTGCGCGCCAGGTCGTCGGCGACCGTTGGCAGGTGCAGTGTGTATTGGCACCGGGCCAGGACCCGCATCTGTACCACGTCACTCCCAACGATGTGCGATTGGTCTCTGACGCGGACCTGTGCCTGGAGAATGGCCTGCATCTGGAAGGCAGTGACTGGATGCGTAACCTGGCCCTCGACGCGAGCAAGCCGCTCGTCACGTGCACCGACGGCATCGCTCCGCTGCAGATCGCACCGGAAACCGGTCAAGCGGCCGTGCCCGTCCCCGACCCCCACGCTTGGTTCGATCCGCAAAACGCTGCGGTCTATGTCCGCAATATTCTGGGTGCGGTCGAGCGAGTCGATCCCGAGCGACGAGGCGAATACCGTGCGCGGGCGGAACTCTATCTAGCGCAGCTGCGGACATTGGATGCCTGGATTCTGAAGCAATGCAATGCGATTCCGCGTGAGCGGCGGATTCTGGTGACCAGTCATGATGCGTTTGGCTATTTCTGTCAGCGTTACGGATTTCAGTCTGCGGCACCCGCCGGCTGGTCGACGGGACAGGAGATTGGCGGCGGCATCACACCCGCGCGACGCCGTGCCGCGGTCCAATCGATTCAGGAGTATGGCGTGAAGGCCATTTTTGTTGAAACGAGCGTGAATCCGAAACTGATTCGCGAAATCGCCGCCGAGGCTGGTGTGGAAATTGGCGGCACGCTGTATTCCGATTCGATGGGCCCCACCGCATCGGCCGGGGAAAGCTATCTGGGAATGATGCGGGAAAACGTCATTACGATCGTTCAATCCTTGAAGTAACTCCGCCCGAGAAAAACATGCCCCCTATGCGACCCCTGCTGGCGGCTCTGATCCTGGGCGTTCTGCTCGGCGGCCTGAAACTGTATATGGCCGTGCGCCCTTCCCGCGAGATTTCCGCGCCGCCCAAATTGCTACCGTCGGCTGCCGGACGTTTCGCAATCGATGTGACTCTGTCCTTCGCCGCAGGTCCCGATCCCTATGCGCTCGAGTCCGACAACGCGCCCTCGCTGCTCGTGCTCTTTCGCGGACAGGAGATCCTTCGAGAGAATACCATCCTCGAACCGGGAGCCATCGTACGACGAGACGATCTGGATTCTGTGGCGGTGGGGGCGAATGAGTTCTTCCTGCGCGCAACGCCCCAGGACTCCAATTCACTCGCGGCGCGTGCCGTTCGACTGCGTGTCTATCGCGATGGACATCCGATCGCCCAACAAACGCTCTGGTCCGAACCGGGAGGCGCAGTCGAAGGCGCCGTTGTCGTCGACGTTCCGCCAGGAACCGGTACCGCGTCCAAGCCAATAGCCTCGACGGAATCGAGCGACACACGATGAAACCGGCAGCGCATCATGGACCGCCGCAGAAAGCGTCGGAGGACAGTCGGCCGGCGATTGAGGTCGAACACCTGACGGTCAGTTATGGAACGGTCCCGGCGCTGCTGGATGTTACGCTGCAGATCCCACGCGGTAAGTTGGTCGGTGTCATCGGACCGAATGGTTCGGGAAAATCGACGCTGATCAAGGCCATCCTGGGATTCATTCGGCCGGATGTGGGCGAGGTAAGAGTCTTTGGCGAATCGGCGGAGAAGGCGAAGGGACAGGTTGCGTATGTGCCCCAACGCGGAACCGTGGATTGGGACTTTCCGATTACGGTGCGCGAGGTCGCGAGGATGGGCCGTTATGGCCACGTTCCGTGGTGGCGGGACTTGAGCCAGCAGGATCGGCGGATCGCCGACGAAGCGTTGGAGATGGTCCGGATGTCCGCCTATGCCGATCGGCAAATCGGACAACTCTCTGGCGGTCAGCAACAACGGGTATTCATGGCCCGGGCAATGGCCCAAGGAGCCCAAATCTTGCTGCTGGACGAACCGTTTGCGGGGGTCGATGCAGCAACGGAACGCGCGATTCTGGATGTGCTCGAACGAACACGGCACGCCGGTCGAACTTTGTTGGTCGTCCACCATGATCTGGCAACGGCGGCCGAGTATTTTGATCTGCTCGTCTTATTGAAACAAAGACTTTACGCGTTCGGGCCGCCGGCCACTGTCCTGCATCCGGAATTCCTCAGCGAGGTCTATGAAGGCAACCTGCGTACGTTTGCTGACCTTCCTCCGCTGCGGAAACGGTAAACCGAAATACGAGTTCTTCGTCGCCGGAAATCCGACGGGATCCGGGGCGAAGAAGCAATGACCGGAAGGTGGCAATCAACGAGCATGTCTCAGCTGATGTGGAACTGGTGGATCGCTCCATTAACGGAGCAAGCCTTTCAGAAGGCGCTGATCGGCGGCAGTCTTGTCGCCATCGTCTGCGGCGTGATGGGCTGCTTCGTCATCCTCCGCCGCATGGCGTTTCTCGGCGATGCCTTGTCCCACGCGATGCTTGCCGGAGTCACTGCCGGTTACCTGTTCATGCAGATCTTCTTTGGTCTAGAGGCCCATGCGCCCGCCATGCTATTGGGCTCGATTGTTGCCGGATTGGTTACCGTCGGCCTGATTGGGTTCGTCTCCCGCGTTTCTCGCATCAAGGACGACACGGCCATCGGCATCATGTACACCGGGATTTTTGCCCTCGGCGGCGTCCTGGCTTCCGTCTTCAGCCATCGAATCCATCTGGACCTTTACCATTTCGTGACCGGAATGGTCCTTGGCGTTGAAGATGCGGACCTATGGATGATGGCCTGGATCGCCGGCCTGGTTTTGGCAACTGTGATCCTCCTGTACCGGCATTTTCAGATCACGACATTCGACCCCGTGATGGCTGCTTCGCTGGGGATTCCCGTTCTGGCCATGAACTACCTGCTGACCACCTGCACGTCTTTGGTGGTTGTGGGAGCGGTCAGTCTCGTGGGCGTCATCTTGGTCGTCGGCCTATTGGTAACTCCCGCGGCCACCGCCTATCTCTTGAGCGATCGACTTGACCGCATGATGATCTGGGCAGCGGCGTTCGGTGTGACGGGCGTCGTGGGTGGCTTGTACGTGTCTCTGTGGATTGGGAATCTCGCAACCGGCCCATCGATCATCCTGGTGACAACACTCCAATTCTTAATCGTGTTAGCCGTCGCTCCCCGATACGGGCTGATTGCCGACTGGTGGCGTCGGCGTTCGATCGTCCCGCAGCAGATCATTGAAGACATCCTGGGATGCTTTCGATACGGCGAACAGAACACGCTTCCGGTTTCAACGGTCATGCAAACAGTGAACGCACGTCCGGTCCAGATTCAACGAGCGATCCGCTCCTTGCAGAAACAAGAGCTGATCGAAGTCTCCGGATCCAACCTGATGCTCACCGAGGCCGGTCATCGCCGCGCGCGAATGCTGGTGCGAGCGCATCGTCTTTGGGAAACCTATCTGAACCAGGTCGGAACACCGGCGGAGGAGATACACGAACGAGCCCATGAATTGGAGCATCTGCACGATCCCGCCACGGTCGCCTACCTGGACGACAAGCTGGGCCACCCCCTGAAGGATCCGCACGGGGCAACGATTCCCGAGGATGCCCTGGCATGGCGCCCAGGCGCGGAAGTCCGTGTCAGCCTGCTACGGGAAGGACGCACGGCAACCGTCACCGCGCTCGAGGAACCGGCGTTGGAGAGCGGAATGGCGATCGGCATGCAGATTCGTGTCGGACCGCGTAGCCGAGACGGGCAGCAGTGGAATTTGATCGTCCCCGACGGACGAGTTTATTGCCTGGATCACCGCACGGCCGATGCCGTGATTGTCCGAATCGACGCATCGCCGGATG
>CAZFWV010000402.1:0-5978 GCA_964522605.1 uncultured Pirellulaceae bacterium | reverse complement strand
GGAGTCGTACTCTATTGTCTACGAGAGGCGTTTTTGAGGACGCGGCAGGCGAGACTTCCGAATCATGTTCGAATCGCCCCCGCGTCCAGAACATTGAGTTCCCGTGCTTTGTTGGCGAATGATCGTCGGGGGCGTACCCGGACCGAAGGAAGAGGATGGTCGACGTTTCACAGTTGCGGCGGGAGTATTCCGGGGAAGTGCTGGACCTGGATACGTTGGCGGCCGATCCGTACCAGCAGTTTGAGCGATGGCTCCATCAGGCTTGCAGCGCCAAGTTGTCGGAACCGAATGCGATGAGCCTGGCCACGGTGTCGCCGACAGGCACCCCCTCGCTGCGCACGGTATTGCTCAAGTATTTTGATCGCGACGGTTTCGTATTCTTCACGAACTACGAGAGTCGGAAAGCGGTTCAGCTTGCCGAGAACCCGGCGGTCGCGGCGATGTTCTTCTGGGCCGAGTTGTCGCGGCAGGTTACGATCGAAGGCGTGGCATCTCGGATCTCGACGGCGGCGTCGTTGAAATACTTCGCGACTCGGCCACGCGGCAGTCAGCTGGGTGCTTGGTGCTCGCCGCAAAGCTCGGTCATTTCATCGCGACAACTCCTGCAGATGAAGTTGGCGGAGGTGTCACGGAAGTTCGCCAATCGCGAGGTTCCGCTACCATCCTTCTGGGGCGGATATCAGATTGTGCCGCAGCGCATCGAATTCTGGCAGGGGCAGGAAAACCGGCTGCACGATCGGTTTCTCTACGAACTTCAGGCGAATGGGCAATGGTCCATTGTGCGTTTGGCTCCCTGACGAGAGCGGGGCCGGTCAGACCAGTTTCTTGACGTAGATCACTTTTTCGTCCCCCGGCGCGTAGAAGTCTGGCAGCGTGGCGACTTGATCGTAGCCACATCGCTGGTAAAACGCCCTGCTGGGAGCGTACTGTGCGCGTCCAGATGTGTCGATGTAGAGCTGTCGACCTCCCGCCTTTCGAACGCGGGTCTCTACCTGCTGCATGATGGCTTGCCCGAGTCCCCGTCGCTGTTCGGTGCGATGGACGGCGATCCAGTACAAATCAAAACTGTGCCTTGTGCACGGGATCGGCCCGTAGCAGGCGTACCCGAGCACGTGTTCTCCTTGTTGCGCAAAAAGAAACGCGTACCCCGACTCGTGACCGCGGTGCAGGAAGTCGTCGACCAGTTCGACGGCGAGGCGCACTTCTTCGTCGGAGAAGAAGCCGGTGGAGGCGACGATGGATTGGACCGTATTGCGATCGCCCGGCACGACATGCTCCCGCCAAGCAATCGACTGCCCGGCGCGGGATTTCTCAAGCGGCGCGTGATGGGTCACGATTTCCTCCCAGTAGGCCGGTTGCCTTCATTCGTTCCGGCGATCAGTCCTTGAAAAAAGTGTCGGGCGTTCACGCCCAGCGTGCGGGTCCGGTAACCTCCCTCCTGAACGACCAGCGTGGGCAACCGGAGCTGGCCGATGGCCTCACCGTTCATTCGGAAGTCTTTTGCGGTCAGGGACCAGGTCCCGGTGGGGTCGCCTTTTGCCGGATCGAGGCCGAGCGCGACGACAAGGAACGCGGGCTTAAACGTGGCGATTTGCCGCAATGCCTGATCGAGTGCCTGACGATATTGAGCACCGTCCTGGAGTTCCGGTAGGGGCAGATTCAAATTGAAGCCGGCTCCCGCCCCAGCACCCCGTTCGTCCGCAAACCCGGTGAAATAGGGATAGGCAAAACTGGGGTCACCGTGAATCGAGATGGTCAGCACATCCGCGCGTTCGTAGAAAATATCTTGCTGACCGTTTCCGTGATGATAATCAATGTCCAGGATCGCGACCGTTCCGTAGCGACTCAGGGAATGAGCCGCGACGGCCGCATTGTTGAAATAGCAGAAACCTCCGAAGCAGCGCCGTTCCGCGTGATGTCCCGGGGGCCGAACCAACGCGTAGGCGATGCGGTCGCCTCGCAGGATCTGTTCGGCACCGGTCAGCGCACAGTCGACCGCGCGTTTGGCGGCGGGGAAGGCGTTTTGGTGAATTGGCGTAAAGGTGTCGATGCAGTAGTATCCCGCGCGGATTGAGAGTTCTTTCGGCGGACGGGTCGCGTTTCGGATCGGAAACACATACGGATAGACAGACTTGCCTGCCGGCGTGTTCTCGCACGCCCGCTCTAAATAGTCCACGAAGTCTTGGTCATGGACTGCCAGGATCGGATCCAGGGAGTAGGCCTTCACTGGAATGACTTCGATCAGGCGACTCGAGGACAGCTCGCCACCGATGACTCGGATTCGGGCAGGAGCCTCCACATACCCGCGTTCGCGAATGTGATGGATTTCGTGGCGGTCGTTCATGGTGACGGGGATGGTCAGCGGTGGCGGGGCCACAGCCGGTCGGTGTTCGATCGGCGCCTTTCGATAGCGGTATTCACGCCTACGCAGCGGATCTTGGAACGACGCCACTACCTTCCGAACGTAATCCGGCGGACAAAGATCCGCGTACTTGCGTTCGAGCACCGCTTGGACGACTTGGCGCAGAAAGACGGCACGGAGTGGGGACGGTCGTCCACTGTCGGGGCTCAGCGCGCTTTGTGACCGCGCTTGTCGAGCAGATTCCACTTGCAAAGTCAATGGTTCACCCGAAAGAACATAGTGGTCCAGGCCGTCGAACATCAGGTGAGGAACGTTGTCGCTGTCACCGCTGGGAACCGGGGTCTCGTAGGCTGTCTCGACGATCGGTCGGGCGTCATATTGTTCATAGAATCTCAGACGCGCCGCATTCTGCTTGCGCACCGTGGTGTCCAGACACCGATTGGGTTCGTCTGGAAGGCATTCAAACACGAGAGCCCGCGCCTGCATGCCGAGAGCTTCATCACGCACGTGTTCGTAGAGCGCTGCACCAACGCCGCGTCCTGTCGTTCGTTTTCCGGCGGCGAGGAAATCAAGAAAACAGAAACCGATCACCGGTTCGTGCAGGACGATCGCAAAGCCGATCACGCGTCCCTGCGCATTCTCGGCCACATACAAGACAGTGCGGAATCGCTGACGAAACGGGTTTCGAAGCTTCTCCGGCAACGTCGCGATTTCCTCGGGTGCGAGCGCCGAAAATTGATCGGCCAGCAGCTGTTGGACTTCACCAATCGCCGTCTGATTGATCGGCAGAACATCATCATAGATGCGGCGAACGCGAAACATGCTTGCCTCCGGGAAAGCCCAAATGTCAAACGGGTACCGCATTCAGAATGCGGGCGATCGCCTGGTCGTAAGAGATTCCTGCCGTCTGAACCGCTGCGGCGAAACCTGCGTCGGGGGACAGGCACGGGTTCGTATTGATTTCGAGGATCCAGGGCACTCCATCCGCATCGACGCGAAAATCGACCCTTGCATAGCCACGCAGACCAAATCGATTCCAGCATTGTTGACTCAATTCACGCAATCGATTCAGCATCGGCCAGTCGCTGGGTGGAAAATCAAACCTGCGCGGCGTTTGCTGGTATTCAACCGATTGTTCGTCCCACTTCGCTTGATACCCCACGATGCGCGGTCGATTGGTCGGGAATGTACGAAACTCAATCTCGGCCGGCGGAAGAACCTCCATCTGCGACGCGTCGATCGCAAGTAGGGAGAGATTGAATTCGCGACCTTCGACATAGACTTCCGCGAAATGGGGACAACCTGTTTCTTGCTCTCGTTCGCGAATGCGTTGCGCCAGCTCTTCTTCCTCTGCCGTTCGAAGGACGGACGCATCGTCAATTCCCCGAGAGGCATGTTCGGCGATCGGTTTGATGATCCACTGGCGATCGGTTTCCGTGCGATGGCGTGATGCGAGCTCACTCGACCGACCGAGAGGATCGTCGCCTCGCCATGCGTCGGGTGTGGGCAGCTGTCCAGTCCGCAGCCAGCGCTTGGCCAGGATCTTGTCGCCGGTCAAGAAGATCGCTTCACTATCGGAGCCGGTGTACGGCAGCAGCATGGCATCCAGCAGCAGCGGAATGACGCACATCAGCCGGTCGGTTTCGGCAAGGGATTCGACGAGGTTGAACACCAGATCCGGTCGAATCTTTTCCAGCTTCCGCCGAATGGATGCCAAATCCAAGTCACAAGGGACCGGGTGGGTCGTATGGCCCAGCCGCTGCAGCGCTCTTTCGACCGCGTCCCGTTGCACCAGCACGTCGCGCTGATCGGCCGGTGCATCGGGCCGTGTATCGTTGTACAGAATTACCACGCGTCGGGCTTTTGTCACGGCTGGGATCGATTCGAAGCGGTTCAGGGAAATCGCGAAACGGTTCTCCGGTTCTGGGGGAGACAGCGGCAGTCGTTTAGACCGGAGCGCGCAATGTGGGGAACGTGCAACGCCCGGTTGTCCGCTGGCCGTGCGAATGAGGGATACGGCGGGTCGCGGAGTGGACGATGCGTCCCAACAGTTCTTCGTAGGTCATCCCGACGGATGTGGCGATCAGGGGAAGATCGGAGTGAGTCGGATGCAGGCCGGCCAGCGGATTCACTTCGAGAAACTGAGGCTGTCCTTGTTCATCGCACCGCAGATCAACGCGGCCTCCGTCGCGACAACCCAAGACGCGCCAAGCCGCCAGAGCGATTTGCTCGGCCGCGCGAACGACCGTTTCCGATGCCTTGACGGGACGGTATTCGACGAGTTGTTCGCATTGTTCCTTGTTCTGATACGAATACACGCCCGCCTCGGCCTCGGACCGCAGGACAATCTCCAACGTGCCCACCACGCCCGCCTGGTCACCCGAACCGAGCAGGCCGACGGTGAATTCTCGTCCCGGAAGGAACGACTCCACGAGCACCGGTTGTCGATACTTCTCCAGCAGTCGATCACATTCTCGCTGCCGCTGTGCCACGTCGTAGACAATCGATGTGGTGCTCGTGCCCTTCCCTGTTCCTTCCGCCACCGGCTTCACGAACTGGGGAAAACGCTGCCCCACTGCGGTCAGGTCGGATGGTTGGTGCACGACGGAGAAATCGGGTGTGGGAAGGCCTGCCTGCCGCACCACCGTTTTGGTCAGCCCCTTGTGCAGGCAAAGAGACATCACCAGGGGATCCGAAAACGTGTAGGGGAGGTCGAAGACGTCCAGAATGGCCGGGACCTGTGCTTCTCGGCCGATTCCGTGGAGACCTTCACAAATGTTGAAGACCAGATCCCACCGGTCTCCCTCGGCCAAGCGTGCGATAAGTTGTCGCGCATGACCGATACGATCCGTTTCGTGCCCGAGTTGCCTCAATCCGCTTTCGAGGGCGTCGATGGTTCCTTCCTGATCGAATTCGGCGGTCTCTTCTTCGCCGTAGCCGGCGGCCAGATAGGCGGATCGAAGGTCATATGTCAAGCCGATCTGCATCGTAACAGGCTCCTACCGCGGCATGGGGTTCTTCCAGGATTTCGGCATACAGTTGCGCGTGCCAGCCTTCCGCCTCGGCACGCTGCATGTTCAACGCACCCAACAGGTTCTCACCCGCTCGAAGCAACTCGACGGGACATCCGATCGCCAGCTCATCCCGCAATCCATCGGCCGTGTAATCGAAGGGATACAGTCGACAGATCAGCGGTCGGACAGGCAGTGGCAGCCGGCAGCCGGTTGGCCCCAGGAACGTACAGTCCCCATTCGACTGTCGACATAACACGCGTCGCCGGCCATCCGGATAGTACACGTGATCTCGCCACAACGGGTCATGATCCTGATCCGAATAGGTCTCCACTCCCGGAGGCCGATATTCGAAGAAACTCTCGTGGTCCACATAATCCGCGATCCGCTGTACGTCTCCCGGTGTGACATAGATCTCGGATGTTTGACAACAAGTGCGACGCTGCCGGGCACAACGCACGCACAATGATTCGACGATTTCAAGAGATGCCATCTACCTTGCTCAAATATGTTTTACGGGGAGGGCGGACAGTTTCGGTCCTCTCGTTTAACCGCGTGCCCAGCGGGCCGCGAGAGATTCGCTTACCCGCGGGGCGTTGCCCGCA
>CAZFWV010000401.1:0-6007 GCA_964522605.1 uncultured Pirellulaceae bacterium | reverse complement strand
ACTGCAGTGGCCGTCCGAACCCAGATCGTTGCCGAACGATCTGTCACGGCACCGACCATCGGCCCATGCAAAAGCTGAAGCGCACCGGATGTACTCAACTCCTCTTCATCCACGTGATACTGTGCCGCACGCATCCACGATCGGGGGCCCACCAGGAAACGTTCGATCGGCAACCCCGCCTGCAATGCGCGCTGCCGCGCCTCGCGACTCGCGGCTCGGTCTCCCAATCCCGCGTAGGCGAGGGACTGAAAGAACAACGCCTCGGCATCCTGTGGACTGATTTCGAGCAATTGCTGAGACCGCTCCAGCAGGCTTTCAAAGTCCCCGTGGCTGGCGGCGCGGGCGAGTTCTCGATGGACATGACGGTAATCCCCCGACTCCAAGGGATTCGCGGCACGCGTTACCAAGGTGGGGTAGAGTATCCCACCGAACAAACCGAGTGTCACAAGGACTTGACGGACCGCAACAAACAAAACACATCCCTCAGACTTTTTCGGGCCCGCGATGCGTGCATGGCGGGCAGCAAGCGACTACAATCGCGAAGCGGCTGGACGTTTGGGTGGAGTATGGTCAGACGGCGCGACCCGCGCCGCAGAAGCCCGAGTCGATTCACCTGCCTTCTATCGCTGATGATACAAGAGGGACCTCAGAAGATGAAGATTCATTCGGCTGCCATTCTGGCCTGCTTCCTGATGATCCTCCCAAGCACGTACGCTGGGGCCGACGAAGCATCGGCGATCGCGGAAGTCCAGAAACGGGGCGGATCGGTGCGGACGGTCGCCCAAAACACGACCGACAAGGAAGTCACGTTTCATTTGACGGGTCGAGAATTGACGGACGATGGACTTGTCTTTCTGCAGGAGATTCCCGACGTGGTCTGGCTCAACCTCCGCGGTACACAAATCACCGATGCAGGTTTACAGCACTTGGCGAACTTGAAGTCACTCAAGCGCCTGCATTTGGAACAAACCGCAATCAGCGATGCCGGACTCGGTCACTTGAAGGGACTGGACCAACTGGAATACTTGAATCTGTACGGAACCCAAGTCACGGATGCGGCAGTTGAGCCATTGAAGGAGCTGAAATCTCTCAAGAAGCTGTACCTGTGGCAAACTCAGGTGACGCAGCAAGCTCTGGAACCACTTCAGGCCGCGCTACCCGAATTGGAAATCAACCTGGGTGCGGACGCCGAGCCTAGCCTACCCACACAGACCTTAGTCGCTGGCCGCTATGTGAAGGTCCGATTGGAAGGCGAGAAACGCATCCTATCGCTCGCGGAAGTCCAGATCCTGGAAACCGGTACGGGTAAGGAACTGCAGACTTCCGGTCAAGCCCGCCAGTCCTCCGACTATGCAGAACCGTCGGCCGATCGCGCAAGAGACGGAAACACCAATGGCGTTTACTCCGAGGGCTCCGTCTCTCACACGCAGGAAGAAACGAATCCCTGGTGGCTCTTGGATCTGGGCGAGCCAAAGGAGATTGGCAAGATCGTGATCCACAATCGGGCTGATTGTTGTGGGGATCGCCTGAAGGATGCGATTATCGAGGTGTTCGATGCGTCTCTGGCCGTCGTCTGGTCCGAGCGGATCACCGAGGTCGCCGACGGCAGCGTAACGGAATTCACAGCAAAACCGTAGAGCGGCGTGTAGGATTCGGGCGGCAAGTCGCGAATCGCATCGGGACGTGGGACGGCTCGCAGTTTTACGTAGCCGAATTCGTGAGAATTCGGACATGTTTCGGTCTGGGAAGGCACCAACAGCGACTCCGAATTCTCACGAATTCGGCTACGCGCAATTACCTCGGCAAAGCGACCGCGCACTCAGCCTGGCGAATCGCTTCGCTCTCCCGCCGGCCACCCCATCCCCGTTTTGGTGTCGGCCTTACCGCGCTGCGTTGATACGCTCTACGCCTGGGATCGCGGGTTCCAAGATTGCTCGCCCCGCAACTTGATCGCGACGAACGGATCGACCATGGGGGCTGTGGCCAACTGGAGTGAGGTCGCTCCGGCCTCGAAGTAGGCCTGAACATCGGTCGCATCGAAGATTCCGCCGACTCCGATCAATTGAGTCGTCAAACCCAACCGGTCACGCAGCAGGCGGAACTGACGAATCTGCGTCAGCGAAACGTCGCGCATTGCCTTTCCGCAGATCCCGCGCCATTGCCCATCAAACAACGCTTCGCCTGACGGTTCGAGTACGCGTGCCGAGAACCCATTCACCATCACGAGTCCATCGACATGAGGAGCTAACGCGGACAACAACCGCTCCGCCTGACCCGGGTCGGGGACATAGCCAATTTTGGCGAGCAAAGGTGTCGGTTGGATTGCCGATTGGACGCACTGCGCCACCACCGACGCATTCTCGGGTTGCTGATACAACTGTCCGTCGCACGTCTCGACGTTGGGACATGACAAATTAATCTCCACCAAGTCGGCGCCGCTCTCGACCGCCCAGGCGGCGCAGCGCGCATAGTCCTGCGCCACTTCGTCCATGTCCCACCCCGGCTGAACGGAGGCGACAACGGAAACGGAAAGCAGCTTCTCTCGAGAGAGCTTCTGTCGCGTCCAACGGACATCGGCACGCCAGATGTCGGGCGACTGGGAAGGCATACCGAACGACACGACCCACGTGCCGCGCATCCGCGACTGTACGCGCACGTCGCAACCGGCCTGAACCAACCGCTGCTGCCGCACGGGCCGAAGATTCGGCATCGAATAACACGCTCGGACCTGGCTGCGCACTGTCTTGTAGGTCAGCAGATCGAAGCCCAGACTCGCGTAGTACAGAATCCAATGACCGTGGAGCAGCGGACCTGCGGCAACTCCCAGCGGCGAGCGCATCGGACGTCCCGCAATCTGCCAATTCCCCGGACAGTCAGGAACCTCGATCTCGACCGGATCAGGCCGCTGGGCGTAGTTCCACTCGTAAGTTCGATCCGCCTCATAACGCGGCAATCGACGCCCGTGTGAACGATTCATTCCGTGCTTCGTGTCCTGGGAACCCACTACAATTCCAAGCGCACCGTCGTTCCGGTCTGCACACTTTGCACTTCGGCTTCGATAATCTGCACCGTCCGCACGGCATCTTCGAGGGTCACCACAGTAGGCCGTTTTCCCGTCTCGATACAGTTCAGGAAGTAGGGAATCTCGAGTTCATAGCCCATCACGTTCTCTACGACAACGGCTTCCGGGTCGTGCCCCTTCTGGAAAAGCATTAATGGCTGTGGGCTCGCCAGATCGTAAACGGCGGTGGCATCTTCGAAGTTGACTGTAAAGCCCATGTTGAAGGGGAACCCGTCGGCCATCGCCCAACTCCCCTCGGCGGAAACGATCGGAATATCGTCGTACTCGAAATGCGTGATCAGGTGATCGGGCTGATCGGTGATCTTGGAGTATCCAAAGCTGGTCACGGCTTTCGGCATTCCGAACAGAAACTGAATGAAGTCCGTGTCGTGGATGTGAAGATCAAGTGCGGCACCGCCACAACGATCGCCATTCGTGTAGAACGGGCCTCCCGGATGGCTGACGACTCGGCGGAACGTAGCGGAGAAGACTCGGCCATACCGCTGATCGTCGATCGCCTCCTTCAACCAGGTCCAGCCGGGCCAAAAGCGCATGCAATGCCCCACGAAAGCCATTCCTTTGGCGCGGTGCGCGGCGGCGGCGATTTGTGCTGCATCCGCGGAAGTGCGCGCCAGCGGCTTTTCGACAAACAGGTGCTGACCCGATCGCAACACTTCGCAGCTGAACCGGGCATGCAGATCCGTAGGTAGACAGATGTCGACCAGATCGATGTCTGGATTTCCAATCACTTGATGGATATCCGTTAATCGCTGAACGTCCTCCAGATCGGCGACGGACGATTGCGCCTGGCCTTCGACATTTCCCGCAGCCTGGACCTTTCCGGAAAGACGGCTCAGATCGCTGTCGCAGATGGCGACGATCCGGACACCTTTCTGCTTGCGATAGACATCCAGGTGCGTAAGCCCCATCATGCCCAAACCGACGACGCCCACGTTGATCATGATTGATTTGCCTTTACTGCTGATGTGATTTGGTCGAACACTTCGCGGATTCGCGGAGCCGATACCGGCTCGATCAATCCATATTCTGTAATGATTGCCCGAATGTAGCGTGCCGGAGTCACGTCAAAAGCGGGGTTATAGACCTGCACGCCCGTGGGTGCCACAGGGACCCCGAATCCATGCGTGACTTCTCGAGACGACCGCTGCTCAATGGGAACATCTTCGCCGCTGGGCAGCGACAAATCAAACGTGCTGCAGGGAGCGGCCACATAAAAGGGAATCTGGTGGGCTTCTGCCAGGACTGCCAGTCCGTAAGTCCCGATCTTATTGGCGGTATCCCCGTTGGCCGCGATGCGATCGGCGCCCGTGATGACCGCTTGAACCCGCCCCTCGCGCATCACCTGGGCGGCCATCGAGTCACAGATCAACGTCGTGGGGATCCCGCGATGGAGTAATTCCCAGGTTGTCAGGCGAGCTCCCTGAAGCAGAGGCCGCGTTTCGTCCACATACACGTGGAGCGGCGTCCCTTGATCGTACGCCGTGAAGATCACCGCCAGGGCCGTTCCGTACTCAGAAGTCGCCAGCCCCCCCGCATTGCAATGAGTTAGTACACCACGCACTTCGCGCAACAAGTCGGCGCCAACCTGACCGATCTGATGACAGATTCGTCGATCTTCCGCGTGAATCTGCTGCGCTTCGTGCAGCAATCCCCGCAATCGCTCTTCGAAAGAACGGCTGCGGATCGCGACCGCCGTGCCGCGCATGCGGTCCAAAGCCCAGAACAGATTGACTGCCGTCGGGCGACTTCCGCCCAGATAGCTGAGTACGTGCTCGAGTCGCGCGTCCCAATCGGCCTCGTCCTTGAGCTCCACCGCCCGCATCCCCAAGACGACGCCGTACGCGGCCGCAATTCCGATCGCGGGTGCACCGCGGACGCGAAGCGCTCGGATTGCTTCCCACACCCGCTCGACACAATCACAATCGATCCACACCTGTTCCGTCGGCAGTCGCGTCTGGTCGATCAATCGCAGATGCCCCGACAGACCACCGATCCAGGAAAGCGTTTCCACCGACTCATGGGGAAGGGATTCGGCCGACACCGTCAATCCTCTTGGAAAATGCGGGTTTGCAGCTGGTCGTTTTTTTCCAGGATTTTATCGACCAGGGATCGCTTGAAATCAACGAACCGCTGTCGAAGCTCAGGATCGGCGGTTGCGAGAATCTGGACGGCAAACAGCCCCGCGTTTCGCGGTCCTCCCATTCCCACCGCAACACAGGCGACCGGTACGTCGCCCGGCATTTGGACGATCGACAAGAGCGAATCGAGACCTCCCAATTCGGCTGTCGGAACGGGAAGTCCGATCACGGGTAAAGGCGTGTGAGCAGCAATCACCCCACCCAGATGGGCCGCTCCGCCTGCTGCGGCGATGATCACCTTCAGGCCCCGATCGGCTGCCTGGGAAGCGTAGTCCGCTACCAGCTGGGGAGTCCGGTGAGCACTCATCACGCGCACCTCGAAGGGCACACCAAATTCCCGAAGCGCGGCACCGACGGCTCGAATCTTCGGCCAGTCACTGTCGCTTCCCATTACGATGCCCACCTGGGGAACGTCGGAATTCATCGATTTTCGTCCTTCCGCTTAGAAGCTGTTTGGAAAACGGGGTGGCACTGGCTATGCCCAGCGTCTTTTTTCGATGTAGGAACGGCACTGGCAGAGCCAGTGGCACACTCGGGAGCCCGGTGCTTCGTATCTCCAAACACGATGGCACACTCGGGAGCCCGGTTTTTCGTATTTCCAAACGCGTTCCTTGAACGGTCGCGTCCGCTGGAAAATGGCAGCCAACTCTCAATCAATGACCTGGTCTTGAAATCAGCTCGATCCGCGGTCAGCCGAACCGAGGCACATACGGCAGGGAAAAACTCTCGGCAACCGCTTGATTCGTGATCTCCCCGCGATAGATGTTCACCGCGGCGGCGATGGGCG
>CAZFWV010000400.1:0-6013 GCA_964522605.1 uncultured Pirellulaceae bacterium | reverse complement strand
GCGAGGACCGCTTCTGGATCCGGTTGTCGCTGGCCGTAACCTCCGGAAACGTGCGACTCCATGCGCGCGGTGTGAGCCTGCGGTTAAACGAACCTCGCCTAACGGCTGCGGGTTAAACGAATCGCCACGGGAAGGGTGAAGTAACACGTTAAAACTCGTTCCTAAGCTCCTGCCTGGGAACGAGAAAGTCACTTTACCTCCGGAAGATATCGCGTTTGGTTTGGACCGAAGGAGGAGAGGTAACCACGGATTGGACGGAGGGTACGGATCGATACGGACAGATCCGTGGACATCCGTTTTGTCCGTTCGATCCGTGGTTCCTCTTCTCGATCTTCGGTGTCGCTCGGCATGTGCGAGGTTCCTTCGCGGATTCGGTATTGATGTTTTCTCCGGAACTCCAATCTCGACTCGAGGCTTTGCATCGGACAGCCGTGCCGCAAGTGAGCGCCCCGCGCGTCTCCTGCGCCGAATTAGCAGGACGACGCTCCGCTGCCAGTTCCCTGTCATCGGGTCGCGAGATTTCCACTCCGTGGGGCATGCACTGGCAGATCGAACAGCCACTGTCTCAACTGTGGCCGGCGGGTCCGAGTCGAATTGCACGCGTTGGCCACGACAAAGTCCTCCGGCCGCCGGACACTCCAGCCGAACTCTTGACTCTTGACCAGGTCTTCCCTCACGGTTTGATCCTCTTGGATCTGGAGACATGTGGGCTGGCCGGATCGATGATCTTTCTCGCGGGCCTGCTATACATTACGGAGGGTGAATTTCGACTCGTGCAATTGTGGGCGCGCGATTACAGCGAAGAAAAGCCGCTGCTACAGTCACTCTGGAATGCGGTCCAGCCCAAGAACTTGCTGATCACGTACAACGGCAAGAGTTTTGACTGGACGCAGGTCCACGACCGCAGCACGCTCCACCGGCTCGGCTATCGATGCACCGCGAAATCGCCTCCCGCGAAACCGGAGTCTTCCGGTTCAATTCAGCCGCTCCACCACGATCATCAACGGCCGGAACCGATGCATCTGGATCTTCTGCACCACGCGCGTCGTCGCTGGCGCGGACGATTGCCGAATTTCCGATTGCAGACGCTCGAACGTTACATCTGTGGTCGGCAACGAACAGGTGATATTCCCGGCCGTGACATCCCGGCTGCATATCACGAGTATGTGCGCAGTGGGAATCTCGGTGATGTCGAAGCGATCCTGCACCACAACGCGCTCGATTTAGTCACATTGCTGCAGTTGGTGCTTGTGTTTTTAGAGGCTGAAGGCTGGAGAGAGGCTGGAGACGGGAGGCTGGAGGCTGGAGGGGGAAGAGGAGCGTAAAGAGTAGAAAGCAGAGAGTAGAGTTTTCTGTGCAACTGTCTCCCCTGAGCGGGCGGGCAAGCGCGTCACAGGGCCGGGCCCTCATCGATTCCGTCGATGGTTCTACCCTCTACTCTCCTCCTCCCCCCTCCAGCCTGCAGCCTCCCGTCTCCAGCCGCCATTCTCCTCTTGGGCTGACGTTGCCCAGCGATTATGATCCCGCCGCAATTCACGGCACCTGCAAAGGATCGAATCGATGACGGGCACGGTTGAGCGTCACGGGCGACGGATCTTGATTACGCGTTTGAGTGCTATCGGTGACTGCATTCAGACCATGCCGCTCGTGGGCGAGCTGCGACGACGGTTTCCCGATGCCTATCTGGCCTGGATCGTTCAGGGAGCTGCCGCCAGTCTGCTCGAGGACTACCCGGGGCTGGACCGGGTGATCGTGGTGAAGCGTGATTGGCTGAAGTCTTGGAGCGCAATTCGCCAGTTGCGTCTGGAGTTGCGGGCTGAGCGATTCGACACGTGTGTCGATCCCCAGGGTTTGACGAAAAGCGCGGTACTTGGTTGGCTCAGTGGTGCGCCGCAGCGAATCGGATTCACGGCGCCGCAGGGACGTGAGTTGAGCTTGGTGCTCAACAATGTTCGGGTAACCCCGACGGCCGAGCATGTCGTGGATCGCTACCTGCAGTTGTTACAGCCATTGGGATGTCCTGCCGCACCCCGAGCCTGCTTCGAATTGCCGGTGCGTGAACACGACACGATTGACACGTTGATTCAAAACACACATCTCACCGGTGGTTTTGCCGTGCTGAATCCGGGCGCCGGCTGGGACTCCAAGCTCTGGCCTGCCCATCGATTCGGCCAATTGGCTCGTCATTTGGGGCAACAGTTCGATCTGCCTTCCGTAGTCGCGTGGGCCGGGGCGCGCGAGCATGGATGGGCGGTCGAGATCGTCAATGGGGGCGGCGGCCATGCCTGGCTGGCTCCACCCACTTCCCTGCCGGAACTCGCCACGTTAATGCATAAAGCACGCCTCTGCATTGCAGGTGACACCGGGCCGCTGCACCTGGCGGCCGCCGTGGGAACTCCCTGTGTGGGGTTGTTCGGGCCCACTCGGCCGGAGCAGTCCGGGGCGTACGGATCGGCGAACATCCATGTTCAGGCGTTTTATCAATCGGGAACGAGCCGCCAGCGGCGCAGCGCGCCCAATCTGGCCATGCGGGCGATCGAGGTTCCCGTGGTGCTAGCAGCCTGCGAGCGCGTTCTTTCCGGGAAACCGCAGCGCTCATTCCACGCGGCCTAGTGAGAACCCGCAGCGCGAGTTCGTAGCCGAATTCGTGAGAATTCGGAAGCGGCGTCAATGAGTCCCCCGCACGGGGCCTCCGAATTCTCACGAATTCGGCTACGAGCAGCTTCAAAACTGTCGATTCGGGTTTCCATGCTCCGCCCGGGGATCGTGACGTATCGATTCTTCCCGCAAATCCCGCACAATCGCTTGCAATCGCTCAAATCCGTGGTTTTAATAGGTGGTGGACAGCTCCAAGAAGAGGCAACATCAAGTCACTGTGACAGCGGCGTAACCGTAGTCTGTCTGCGGTGCTGCTGTCTTTCTTGCCCTTCTATACAGCGTAAGCGCAGGGAGTTGTCACTTATGAAGAAGTTTCTCGTAATGTCTACCGCCATTCTGGCGGTGCTGGGTGCCCGTGGCGCCCAGGCCCAGGATTACATTCAAGGCCCGTACGGGCCGGGTGGTACCTGGAACGTCTACCAGTTTGTTATGAACGATCCAGTTCAGTGGGTTCTCGCGAACGAAGAAGCGGCGTCGCAGTCGTATAACGGAGTGACCGGTCACTTGGCCGACATTCTTTCGATGGAGGAAAATCAGTTCCTACTGGGGAACGCGGGATTTCAAGGTGTTTGGATCGGACTGACGGACCGGGAAGGAGCCGCACCGCAGCGGACGAATTACGGCGTAACGGCTCCACAGGAATCACAGTTCTTTGGCGCAGAGAATCGGACTAAAGGTTGGGCCTGGACGAGCGGTAAGGAGTTCGTCTTTAACAACTGGGCTGCCGGCGAGCCGAACAACTGGGATGGCGCACAGGCCGGGACCGCGACGTCCGGCATTGAAGATGTTGCCGAACTCTATACGAGTGGGCAATGGAACGACCATTCCGGTGGGTTCTTCCAAAACGACCCGTTGCCACCGACCATTCAAGCGAACACGAGCAACGATGAATCGGGCGGCCCGCAGCGAGCGTACGTGATTGAATTCCCGCTCGAATCGCCCGCCATGATTCCGAACATTCCGGCGCCGGGAATTCCATCTCAAATGCCGACTGACCTGCCGGGCCTTGAAGGGAACCCAGGATTAATCGGGATCACGATGTATTACGATCTCGGTGGCACGGTCAGCGGACTTGCTCAGACGCGCGACTATATCGAACAGATTAAGTTGGGCGATCTTGAGCCGGGTGAGATTGTTGCTGAGCAGATGACGATTAGCGACCTGACGGATCCGGACACAAATGGAGCAGGTGGGCCCATCTTGATCACCCCCCCGCTTCCGTTCCCCGGGGAACTTCCGGGCACGGACGATGACGACTTCATCGGCGTAGCGCGCGGAACCTTCACCGTGCCGGCCGCGGGTCAATATACGATCCAGGTTCGTTCCGACGATGGCATGGGCCTTCGTGTCCTCGATACTCCGTTCACCTCTGTGCACGGTGGTGGGACGATGGATACCGATGGCTCGATGATCTTTGCCGCGGATACCGGGGATGCGAATACCCGGGGTGTGATTCAGCTCGCGGCCGGGGATCACGCATTTGAGGCCCTAATGTGGGAACGCGCCGGCGGCGCTTTTTGGGAAATGACGATTTCCGACGGCGCGAATCCGGATGTCAACATCAATACGCAGGTTTGGCGACCGTTGATCGGACCCGCGGAGCCGTTGATGCCGACCACCGAGGGACTGCCGGGATTGGCGATCGGCGGTGCGGGCACCGTTGGAGTTACCGACTACTACGGCGGTCTGGGAACGGTCAGCGGGATGGCGAACGTCAAGGACCTGATCGAGCAGATCAAGTCCGGCGATCTGGAACCGAATCTAATTATCTCCGAACAGTATGATCGGACAAACGTTACCGATCCGGATACGAACCCGAACGGTGGTCCGATTCTTTCGGACCCACCGTATCCTTTCCCATCCGACACGCCAGGACTCGACGACAACGATTTCATTAGCGTGGTCCGAGGTGCGGTCCGCGTGGAGGAACCGGGAACGTACACGATTCAGGTTCGTTCCGACGACGGCATGGGGATGCGATTCCTCAATACGCCCTTCAAGGCGGTCTATGGCGGTGGTCGGCTGGATTACGATCGTTCGATGGTCTTCGCTGCCGATACCGGCGATGCCGATACTCGCGGCGTGATTGAGCTGACTGCGGGAGTCCACGAGTTTGAGTTCGTGATGTGGGAACGCGGTGGTGGTGCCTTCTGGGAGATCACCAGTGCCCAGGGTGAACACCCGAACGTGAATACGGCTCAGTGGCTTTCATTGGGCGACACGACGGAGCTTCCAGCTTACACGGACAGTCCCGGCCTTTACCTGAATGGTCCCTTGTTCGTGGGTAACTTGAACAACATCGATCCGAATGCAGCGCTTGATCTGCAGTATGAGGATCTGATGATTGCGTTGGAAGATGATGCGTTTGCCGCGTCGGGTGACGACTTCACGGAGTTGATCCTGGACGACAATAACCTCGCCCAAGGCTGTCCCTTCAACGAGTTTCCAGGCTTCCGCGATCCCAACACGGTTCGGCAATTCCCGAACGGCGGCGGCTTGGACAATTTCTCGACCTTGATCCTTGGTTCGTTGAGTGTGGATGACGGTGACGATGTCCAAGGCGAAACGCTGACGGTCACGTTCCACATTGATTCCGACGATAAAGGACTGCTGCACATCGTCGGAGAAGATTTCTTCCAGGTGTCTGCTCAGTCGATCTTCCCCATCGGTGAAGACGGTGCCGACTCGATGTTTGGTGATGCGCTAACGTGCAACACGAACTTCAGTGGCCTCATCGAATTGACCGAGGGTGTCGAGTACGAGTTTGAGGCCGCCCATGTGGAAGCCGGTGGTGACGCGGGCATCCAGATTCTTGCAGCCATTGGGGATTACGTGAATAACCCGATGGATGTGACGAAGTTCGTGGCGCTCAAGGAATTCCAGTTGCGACAGTTCCCGCGGAACATCGGTCTGGCTCTCGTGGAACCGGGCACGGGCCCGCGTGGTGACTTCAACGGCAACGGCGTGATCGACCTGGAAGACATTGATCTTCTAACGGCGGCCTCGGCGTCGGGGACCGATCCCCAGGAATTCGACCTGACCGGTGACGGCCAGGTCAACGTGGACGACGTGAACGAGTGGGCCAAGGCCAAGGACATTGGTTACACGTGGATCGGCGATGCGAACTTCGATGGCCAGTTCAACACGGGCGACTTCGTCCAGGTGCTGGGCATTGGCAAGTACGAGCAGCCGGGCGCCACGGCCGTCTGGTCGGAAGGCGATTGGAACGGCGATGGCGTCTTCGGGACGGGCGACCTGGTGGCCGCTCTCTCGGACGGCGGTTATGAAATCGGACCGCGGACCGATGTGTCGGCGGTGCCGGAGCCGAGCGCGATCGTGCTGAGCCTGCTGGGCC
>CAZFWV010000399.1:0-6020 GCA_964522605.1 uncultured Pirellulaceae bacterium | reverse complement strand
CCTGGCCGTGATCATGGCGTTTGTCGCCATCTCAATTGATGGTGGCGGGTTCTCGGTGGCGGAAGCACTGGCAGGCTGACTGCAGACGAATAGCAACGCTCATCACCAGAACCGTCTTGTGAGTCGCGTCCTTTTCAACATCTTGATGTTTCGTCTTTCCGAGTTCATTCGTTGGACTCACGCATGCGGTCGATGGCGACGGCGACAAGGATCACGCTCCCCTTGACCACCTGTTGCCAGAACGGAGAGACATCCAACAACACCAATCCGCTGTTGAGCACGCCAATGATGAGACAACCGATGACCGTGCCGAGGATTGAGCCACGTCCGCCGGAAAGTGAGGTCCCGCCAATCACAACCGCAGCGATGCTGTCCAGTTCGTACCCCATCCCCGCGTTCGGCTGAGCGGAGTCCAACCGCGACGTCATGATCAGCCCGGCCACTGCCGACAATGCGCCCGCGAGTGTGTAGACAACCACTTTGATGCGATTCACGTTCAGTCCGGACAATCGTGCTGTCTGCTCGTTGCCTCCGACAGCGTAGATGGAACGTCCCAGCCGCGTCCTCCTGGTGATCACAACAAACAGTCCCACAAGTCCTGTAGCAATCCACACCGGAGTAGGAACTCCCAGCGCCGTCCGTGTGCCCAGGATGGCGAATCCTTCGCCTAACCCTGTGATGGGAAAACCCTTCGTCCAGAGCATTGTCAGACCGCGCGCGATACTGAGCATGCCGAGCGTGGCCACAAACGGGGGAATCTTCAGGCGAGTGATCATCTGTCCGTTGAACCAGCCCAGGAACAGGCCGACGATCAAACCGCAAACGATCGCTCCCCAGGTCGTGAATTGCAGTTCGACACCCAGCCAAGGCAGCGGAACGGCCGACTTGATCAGTCCCGCAGTCACAGCCCCCGCCAACGCCAACACAGATCCCACAGACAAATCGATTCCGCCGGACAGGATGACCATCGTCATGCCAATCGACAGGCAGACGTTGACCGAGATCTGTCGCATGATGTTCCAGCCATTCGCCGTCGTCAGAAAACGATCGGACAGCAGACTCATCGCCACGATCATGAGGATCAAGACGAGCAGCGATTGAAGCCGGCTGGCATGCTGCCAGATGGTAGATTTGTCAGAGATCATAGTAATCGACCGGCTCATGAAACAGATTCTGCTCGGTCCTCCTCGGCATCGGCTCCAGGAACCGCGGCTTGCATCAAGATCTCCTCGTTGGCGACCGAACGGTCGAACTCAGCGGTCTTGCGCCCCTCGCACATCACCATGATGCGATCGGCGATCCCCAGCAGTTCGGGCAGTTCGGAAGAAACAACGACGATCGCCATCCCCTCACGCTTCAATCGATCGATCAGAGAGTAGATCTCACGTTTTGCTCCCACGTCGATGCCGCGTGTCGGCTCATCGAGCATCAGCACTGCCGGCTTTCGGGACACCACCTTCGAGAGCACAACCTTCTGCTGATTGCCACCGCTGAGAGTACCGACCCGCTGCGTGACGGTTGGCGTTTTGATCGAAAACTGCTCAACACATTGCTGAACGTGCTCCCGCTCCCGCTGTGCATTCAGCAGTCCTACGGACTCAATCTCCGCGAGACTGGACAGGCTGATGTTTTGCTCCACGCTCATCCCCAGGATTAGTCCCTGGCGTTTGCGGTCTTCGGGGACCAGTCCCAAGCCATGGCTCAAAGCTTGTTCCGGCGAGCGTATGTCGATCGGCTGACCGTCGATCGTAATGGTGCCCGTCGTCCGTGCTGGATGCAGTCCGAAGATCGACTCCAATAATTCCGTGCGACCAGCACCCATCAGCCCAAAGATGCCGAAGACTTCTCCGCCACGGACGGAAAATGAGACACGTTCCACTGCCGGCCGCCGCGTTTTTCTGGGGAGTAACGTCAACGAGTCGACTCGCAAACGTTCGTTGCGATCAGGGAGAGCGGGCGAATGAATGTAGAGATCATCCAGTTTCCGGCCAACCATCAACCGCACAATTGTTTCCCGATCAGCTGCGGCGGCATCCAGCGTCTTCACCAGCCGGCCGTCGCGCAGGACGGTAATGCGGTTGCTGATGCTCAGGAGTTCATCCAGCTTGTGCGACACGTAGACGATGGAAATCCCGGCGTCCCGGAGCGAACGGATCAGGCGGAAGAGCAATTCGACCTCGAGATCGCTGATGGCCGAAGTCGGCTCATCCATGAAGATCACGCGGGCATGCGAACTGATTGCCTTGGCGATTTCAACGACTTGCTGCTGTCCCACCCGCAGACGATGCACCTCGGTGCGAGGATCAATAGTGGTGTCTAGATCGGCGAGCAGCTTTTGGCACTGTCGATTCTGTTCCTGCGACCGGATCAGTCCCAAGCTGGAGACCAGCTCGCGTCCCAAAAAGATGTTCTCCGCGACAGAAAGATAGGGCACCAGATTCAGTTCCTGATGAACCAGCGCAATGCCCCGGTCCATCGCCTCACGCGGATTTGCGAATCGAACAGGTTCACCATCCAATCGAATGGCGCCCTCATCGGGTTGTGCCGCTCCGGCCAGGATATGCATCAACGTCGATTTGCCAGCGCCGTTTTCGCCGATCAGGCCGTGGACTTCTCCAGCCTTGACTGCAAAGTCGACCTGATTCAATGCCACCACGCCGGGATATCGTTTGACGATTCCCTCTCCCGCCAACACAACCTGACTTGCCGTCGAGGGGCGAATCATGGGGACGGTCCCCCGTCGACAGCTTGGGCTGAACCTTCGTGGTTGCGAACATTCAAATGAATTGGAATCAAACAGATCGGATCGAGATCAGACTTGTCTCCAATCTTTGCGCAGCCGATGAATTCCACTTCCACGCCCAGCTGGAGAAGCGGCCGATTCGGTGTGATGACTTCCTGCTCAACCCGTCGATTCAGTTCCGACGAGACCGCGTTGAACTCCTGGGAGTTTGCAAATGTGCTGGCCTTGACGCCGAGAGCTTCCCGCACGGTATTGTCGACAACAACGCCTAGCTCGAGGCACACATGGCGAGAACTTCCGGCGACAGCGAGCGTTACCTTGTTCTTCTCCACGGTCTCTACAACGCCCTGCCCACGGACACAAAAGTACCACGTTCCACCCAGTCCCGCCTGGTGGCCGTGCTCGGTGCGCGCTTTGGACACATCTGTATCGAGGGCTTTCCAAAGTCTTGTGACTTCAGTGGCTCCTTCGCCGGCTCGCTGAGGTCCGGCCCAGAAGCCCTTCACAAACTCTGCTGGATCGGCAGGAGCGGAATTGTCAGCCGTACCGGATTGATGTCCAGTCGCCCCCCGCTCTGCGCCTAACGGATGGACGTGAAACAGGGGAAAGAACCAGCAAGCAATGCCACCGGCAAGGAAGAGTCCCCCGTAGAACAATGACCGCCTGCGAGACACACCTACTCCTTCCTGCCGAAGCCCGTGAAGTCGCCGATGTTGTCCTGCGTGACGAGGTCAACATTGACGGGAATCTTCTGCTCAAAGTCTCGCTTGCCGTTTGCCAGATAGTCATGGGCGTACTCAGCCGCTGTTCGAGCCATCACCTTGGGATACTGCATCACCGTCGCGGCGATCTTCCCTTCGCTGATCGACTGAACGACATCTTCCGAACCGTCATAGCCAAAGACCTTGACCTGATTCGCCTTGCCCGCCGCGAGGAGAGCCTGATATGCCCCCATTGCCATCGCATCGTTGCCGCAGAAGACCGCATCCAGGTCGTCCTGCGACTGGAGAATTGATTCCATCACCTCCAATGCCTTGTTTCGATCAAAGTCTGCGCTCTGCTGGGCCACCATCTTCAGCCCCGGATATCGATCAACCACACTGTGGAAACCCTTCGACCGGTTCCAGGTGTTGTTGTCTCCCACGAGTCCTAACAGCTCGACGTACCGGCCTTCCTCCCCGACTGTTTCGACGAAGTATTTCCCGAGTTCAACGCAACCCGAGTAGTTGTCCGACAGGAGCTGCGCGATCGCAGCATCAGTCGAGTTGATCTCGCGATCAATGCAGAAGACCGGAATGCCGGACTCCTTGGCACGTTTGACGTTGGCAATCGACCCATCGGCATCTGTCGGATTGAAGATGATCGACGTGTAACCGGCGGCAATGACGTTGTCGAAATGCGCTGCTTCCTTCGCGGTGTCATTCTGCGAATCGAACAGTGTGGCTTCGGCCCCAAGTTCAATTGCGCGATCACGAGCAGTCTCACCCAGGACCACAAACCAGGGATTGTTCAGCGTCGAGATGATCACTGCGATGCGGAGGGGCTTCTTTTTTGCGGCGTCCGAAGTCGTTGCCTCAGGAGAGATCGCGGTGTTGGAAGCGCTGCCGTTGCACCCGGAAATCACCAGCAGCAACAGCAGTGCGATTGTTCGAATCGCTCGCGAGTAGAATGGAATTCGATTCATAGGCGTCCCCCGTACGTGTTGTTCACTGCGGCGCGGTTAAAGGTCCGCAAAAAGCCACGCGAAACTGGCAAATGCCGGACTCCCGTTGGTCGTCCTGGTCCATTGACTGCGCCGCCGTCAATAAGTGCATCGCCGATCAGGGGCTCAGAATACAACACCAGACGTCTGTCACTTCTTATGCGGAATGACTTCGATTTTGACACATTCGTCAAAGTTCGTCACGGTCCCGAATCCTTCCACCAACTCATCCAGGCTGAACCGGTGAGAAATGAGGGCTGGGAAGTCGTAACGGTTCGCCTGCTGCTGCAGGACCTTCAGAACCGGCCGCCAGTTCGTTCCGCAGTGGAAGACCGAGTGGATGTGCAAGTTCTTCGAGTTGATGTGTCGCATGACATCGAGTGGCACGGTTTTGCCCAGGTCGACCCAGTTACCCACTTCGATGACCGTCCCACCTTTGCGGACCATTCGCAGGGCTTCGAGGAAGACTTCCGGTTCCCCGGCCGATTCGATCACCAGGTCCGGACCTACCCCCTCTGCCATCTCCTTGACGCGCTGGATTCGTTCTTCCACACCCACCTTGGACGCGTTGATCGTGACATCGGCGTAAAGCTTCTTGGCAACGCCTAATCGCAGATCGGACAGATCCGTCGCAATCGACAACCCGGCTCCCTGAATACGGGCCATGACGCCATGGAGGATGCCTAGCGGACCATTGCCCAGCACCGCCACGGACATGCCCGGACCGAAGCCTTCGTTGACCGGAGCGAACGGCACGCTCGCACGAGCGAGGGCGTGAAAGGCCACTGCCATTTCTTCGACGAAAACGGCGACTTCCGTCGGCATCTCTTCCGGGATTTTGAACAGATGCGTCCGCGGGCGAAGGAACATGTACTCCCCGAAGCCGCCCCGCACGTGGGGAGGCGTATCGGCATTCGGATGCAGCCCATAGGCTTGCAGCTGGTTGTCGCAGGTCGTGTTGTTGTAGTGATTCCGGCAGTACCAGCATTCCCCGCAGTTCACCTCGACGGCAATCGACACCCTGTCACCCGGTTGGAGAAGCTGGCCGTCATAGTCCATCGTTCGCGCGGCCTGGTCACCGATCTCGACGATCGTTCCGATGACCTCATGCCCACCGATGTAAGGATAGATCGACTTGCCGCGCAGTTCAGTGGCTTCCCCCTTGAAGATGTGGCGGTCGGTGCCGCAGATCCCCGCCATCTCAACCTTGAGGATGGCTGAGTCATGATCCATCTTCGGGTACGGATAGGTCCGCATCTCCGTCTTGCCCGGTGCCGTCATGCAAACGGCTCGAACTTGATCTGGACGCGAATTCATTGGTGAGTCTCCTGCGTTATGAAAGGGTTTGCATCTTGTGTTGGGTTCGCCCATGGCAAGAGCCGATGGGTTGTTATTAGGCTTTGTCTCAAAACTCTGCAGCAGCACTGGCAGAGCCAGTGGCACCCGCTGATTTTGTGTGCCACTGGCTTTGCCAGTGCAGTTTTGAGACAAAGCCTAGCAGAATCTTCTCCGGTTGAATTCAGGAAGTCTCCCGCGATTTCGAGGAATACTCACGGGATTCTAAGGCCTCTCGCC
>CAZFWV010000398.1:0-6048 GCA_964522605.1 uncultured Pirellulaceae bacterium | reverse complement strand
GTGTGATTGGCGCGTATCGGCGATGCGACGAGATGTCGCACAGGTTGGAGGATTCATGAGGAGTTCCACGAAGAAGGCTCTGCTCGTTGGTTCGTTTTGGTGCTTCTCCATCTGGTTCATTGCGTGTCAGGGTACTGGGCTTGGGTCAGAAGATCCACCGCATCACGCGAATGCTCCGATCGTCTTTTTCGATATGTCCTACCTGCTGGAGCGTGATTTGAGCGACCTTCAGCAGCGTCGCCGTGTGTGGGATGAAACCCATCTGCTTGCGTCGCTTCAGGGACTCGTCAATCGGGACGCGCCGCGGTTATTTCTGAGGTACTTGCGCGGCCCGGATGATTTTTGGTGGGAGCAGATGCGGGCACAGGGAGGATGGCTGTCGCAGCGGAATATTGAGCATGTCACATCCCTCGAGCAGTTGCTGCAAGTCTTCCGCGCGGATTATGAAGGCTTGGTGATCTGGGATGAACGCGTCCCGGCGACATCGAATCTGGCGTCGACGATTGCTGGTTGCGAGCGGCTGCTCTGTCTTCGCTTCGATCCGACGGATGGTACGTTGTATCGTCAACTCCTTGAATCGATTGCCGATCTTGAAGTGAAGGTGCGATTGCTAAACGACGATGGTTCGTCCATGTTCACGGGGCAGGGGACGATTCCGGAGACGACACTGACTTCGACGGGTAGCGCGAAGTGTGATGCCTATCGTTGGCTCGTCGAAACGTACGTCAAGACGGGAAAAGTCAACGCACGACGTTTGGGTTACTATCTGGACGGACATTGGCTGCAAAGTTATCGGGCGGCTGGCCCGGAGCATCATACCTTGACGAACCACGACTATCTGATTGCGCGCCGTGGGCTCATCTTCGATCTGAACGTCTGGGACGACGAGGCATGCGTGGATGATCCTCAGCAGGATCCGGGAACTGACGCGCAGACGTTACGCGCCTTGTTGCACGCCGCTTATGATCAGCTCGGTGGACAACAAATGATACACGTGGCTGGTTTTGTTCCCTGGGCTTACAAGTACACGACACATGCCTCCTCCGCCTGGCAGGCAGAAGGAACGCACGAGCCGGTGCCCACAGAGTGGAAATATGCAGAGATCCTATCCTGCTTCAATGCGTACATGGATGCCGATGCGATCGGTTTGGGGGCGATGGCCAACGCTTCCTTCTACCAACACTATCCTTTGGCAGAGCGATATCCACAGAATCCGCGTCCAACGCGTGAATCACTGATCCAGCGCGGTATTCTTGACGAGCGCGGCAAGATTCTACCGCGGCGTTACGTTGCGCATTACGTGGGAGACTACGATTCAGCCGCGTGGTTGTACCAGCAGGTTCCGCGGATGTGGACGGATCCCGCCCGGGGAAAAATCCCGTTATCCTGGGCCTTCAATCCGAATCTCTGCGAACGATTTCCGCTGGGTATGGCGTGGACGCGCGAGAACCGTTCGGCGAACGATTTTTTTGTCGCGGGAGATTCGGGGGCAGGCTATCTGAATCCGGGCTTGTTGAGTCCACCTCGCTGGCATTCCGATTTGCCGTCCGGAATGAAGGTCTGGCAACGCCACTGCCAACAGTTTTACGAACAGTGGGACCTTTCACTGACGGGGTTCGTCATCGATGGCTTCGCGCCAGGGCTGACTGTCGAGGGACTGGATGCCTATGCGCGTTTCTCGCCCGACGGCATCGTCCCTCAGAAGATTCCACCACAGGGGATCCACCAAGGGATGCCTTTTCTGCGGATGGGGGCGGATCTGCCCGCCAGTCCCCTGGCCGCGGCGCGAACTTTGTACCGATCGGTTGGCGGCATTCGACCACAGTTCGCCGTCTGTCGATCGATCCTTCGAACTCCCTCCTGGTATGTCCAGGTTGAAGAGGAGTTGAAGAAGTTGGCCGGTGACCAGGTTCAAGTCGTGGATCTGTACACGCTCATGTGGCTCGTACGGGAGTACGAAGCGCATCGGGCGGAGTACGTTGATTTACGATGGGTTCAGGCCAAGGAATTATCCGCTCAGCCGCAAGTCGAAAACGGAATCTGCGCCGTGTTTTTGGAGGATGGCCCGTTCGAAATCGGGAAGCATGAGGATGTCGTCTGCTGGGAACTTGCGGCGAAGAAGAGGGCTTCTTACCTGTACTTCGATGTCAACGATGCTTTTTCCCAAACGCAAACGCAAACGCAAAACCCTTTGGGTCCGATTGAAGTGGTCGTTGAGTATCTCGACGCCGATTCCACTCAATTCGGCCTGGAGTACGATTCGACGGATGAATCCGCTCCGCTTGCCGGGGCGTACAAGGCTGCGTCGGAACGAGTCCGGTGTCGAAATACGGGGCAATGGCGAACAGCCGTGTTTCGTCTCACCAATCCCCGTCTGGCCGGATCGCAGAACGGCGCTGCCGATTTTCGAATCTACTATTCCAACGGCCCGTTGTTAATCCGATCCGTCACGCTACGGCTCTGAAGCAGTACTTCGTGCGCTTCGCTTGGGATTAGTCCTCGTCGGGCATCGTGGCCCAAGCCGGGTAGGGGTCTTGGCTGCCGCGCACCGAGCGCCAAAGAATCCGATTGAGAACATCTTCCGGCGCCCGGTCGATTTCGCGGAAATTCAGCGTTGATGAAACGATTGCGTCCTGCCGCAGCACGGGATCGCGAATTGCCTTGGGATCGGGGTTCATTCGATCGAGCGGAATGTTCGCGGCGACCGAAGTGTAAGGCGTGTAATCTGGTTGATCGGTGAAACAGTCGAACATCGGAACCGCACTGGCATCGAATTGGTTCATCGGCGGTAGTCCCAGGATCTGCTCGATCGTGCGCAGAACGCTGGTTGTGTTGTAATGTGTACTAACCAACGCGCCACGTTTGACGTAGGGACTGGCACAGAACGCGATCGTGCGATAACCGCTGACATGATCCCAACCGGCCTGAGGGTCGTCTTCAATGGCGAAGATCGCCATTTCCCGCCAGAACCGCGACTTGCTGAGCCCCTCGACGATCCGCCCGAATGCCAGATCATTGTCAGCCATGCATGCTTCTGGCGTTGGGCATCCCGGTGAGGTTCCACTGGTGTGGTCGTTGGGCAGGCAGATGATCACCAACTGAGGAAACTCGCCGCGTTCTTCGAACTGTTGCAGTTCCTTCAGGATGAAGTCCGCTCGAAACTGATCGGGAACCGACATCTCCCATCCGACATAATCGGTTGGTGAAAACGATCGAATACTCTCAATCGAATGCCAGCTCTCAAAAATGACTTCATCGCTTTGCGTTTTCCAGGCTTGATAACAGGCGGTAAAGTCGGGACTGCCGGATCGATCTGGATCGCGCCACCGCACGGACGGGGCCATGAACTCCCCATAGTTTCGCAAGGTCTTGCCGTGTTTCACGGCGTTGTCCCACAGAAATCCCGCAGGCGAATAGGCCAGAGCATCTCGATCGTCGATGCCCATTCCATCGGGATAACTGCGTGGGAAACCGGCAAAGCTTTTTTCCATATAGTCCGTGCTGAACGCGGAGGTACTCCACTGATGACCGTCTGCACTCAAGATCCCCGCACAATACGTGTTGTCCAGCAGGATGAATTCGTTGGCCAGTTTGTGATGATTTGGCGTGACCTTCTCGCCGAAGATGCAGAGCGAAGGATCGCCGTTCCCGCGTTCCAATCCGCCAAACACCTGATCATAGGTGCGGTTTTCCTTAATAATGTAGACGACGTGGCGAATCACACTCGGCTCGCCGATGCGCTGCGGTATGGGACGCGGCGGCTGATCCGGACGTGGGGGCTGAAGTGCTTCTTGGATCCGGGGACGGCGGAGATTATTTGCCACGATCTGGGATAGCTCGGGAAGGTTTGCATCATCAGGGATTGGGAACAGGGAAAGAGATCCGAAGTAGTGGTGGGAATTAAATCCGCGACGATCGGAATCCTCACGAGGTTCTTTCGGGAGTCCTTTAATGTTGGCGACGACAACCGCGTTCCGTTGCGCGTCGACCTCAATCGCTCCCGGGTACCAACCGACGGGAATCAAGCCGCGCAGTCGCGATTCGACCGGTTCCTGAGCATCGAAGTCGACGACCGCGATTGCATTCTGAGCCCCGTTGGCCACAAGCAGACGTTCGCCCGACTCCGAAAACGCCAGTGCGTTCGGTGATGCACCCAGTAAGTCCGCTGGGTTCGGTTTGGTCCAGATGGTTGCGACTACCTTGTTACTGGCCGTTTCCAGGACACTCAAGTGATCGCTACCCGCGTTGGCGCAGATGACATGGCGTTGATCGGGCGAGACGACCAGGCCACTCGCGTGCAAACCCGTGAGAACTTCGCACAATACGTTTCCAGTGTCGAGGTCGATTACGCTGACGGATCCTTCACTCGCAATATGACGCACCGGATCGACGCGGACGACGGTGCCACGACCCGCGGGACCAGTCAAATCATTGGGTCCGGGACGACGACCGCCCCAGTTGCTGACGTATGCCTTGTTCCCGCACAGCACAACATCGTAGGGTGCGACACCAACATCGAATGTTCGCAACACTTCGCCTGAGGTTGTATCCAATTCCAGCAAGCGATTCGACAGGTTCCCGCAGACGTACAATCGTTGTCCGTCGGCGGTCAGTGCCAGCCCGCTGGGGATTTCCGGCGCACGGCGCGGGGCGCGGGCGGGCGGAAGGGGCCACGTATGGGATGGCGATACCTCCCCGGCTTCGGAAACCGAAAAGAGTTTGATTGAGCCGTCAACGTTGCTCAGGTAAATCCGGTCTCCTGCGGGACTGAATCGTAGGCCGGTGTAACTCAGTTGACCGCGTGTGTCCGGATCGAGAACATTCTCGTCCCCTTCAGCCGGTGGTGATTGCTGTCTCTCATTGGGAAAGCTGACGGATTGTCGAATTGTTCCGTCCCGTGGATCCAGCACCACAAGCTGACTTCGCTTGCCGGAAGTGACCAATAACGAGCCATTCGGCGATAGCGCGACAGCCTGCGGCCGCATACCGGGCAGGTCAACCTGGATTCCCAACGGAGTCAAGATCTGGTTGACCGGCGTGACGATGCGATTCGTCGACTCATGTCCCACCCGCTCCGGTTCGCGATTCGCTTCCGCTCCAAACGCGGAGAGGCTCGCGACCCAACCAAACGCTGTGACAGCCAGGCATGCCACAATCGTTCGTCGAAGTGGCATTTCCTCGGAAACGAAACATCGGCAGATCGAAAACATGATGAAATGGTTTCCTCAATAGCGCGGGAAAGGGCAAATCCGCCTGCGAATTCGGCGGATGTACGCGAGACGTCGGATGTGAGTTTATCGCGAAATGGCGTCATCCTGCAACTATGTGATGCGGAGCAGGCCTGGTGGGTGGTTTCCGACTGTTCGCGTCACACACTCGAGCAGCGAAGAGAGATCTCGGGTTACGCGGGTTTCTGCGCTTGGCGATTCCGATAGAGACTTGGATCGACCGAAGCAGCCATCTGGTGGGACGAGACTGGACGGCCCAGAAACGTCGTCACGCGGGTGGCGTGTCGCTGCGGGTGATGCACAAGATCGTTGTAATTGACCGACAGAATGGCCATGTGCGACTGCTGTGCCAACCAATTACGCAATCGAGTCAAGTGAATTATGTATGAACGTTTCATTTGGTCTCGTGGTGCCGCGGGTCGCCCGAGTCGTGCGAGCATCTTCTCCTGCGAAAGGAGCATTTCGTCGAAATCACGCTCCATGAAGAGAATCCGGTATCGTTCACTGTCGGGTAGGTCATACAACAGTTGCGAAATCATCTTGACTGCCTTGCCGCGTAGTTGAGGTAACCAGGAGGCGTCTTCCTTCATCTTCTTCACACGTTCAAACTCGTAGTAACCGCGCGGATTGTCCCGATCGGCCTGGCGAATATAGTCGGTGACGACGTCGACACCGGCCTGATCCAGCATCTGCATCATCAGCGAAGTCCCAGAGCGCGGAAGTCCTGAGACAACAATGATCTCTGATTCCACGGCCATCGTTCGACTCTCTGTCATATCTGCTAATTACAGGCTCACGTTAAACACTCGGCGAAAACACA
>CAZFWV010000397.1:0-6051 GCA_964522605.1 uncultured Pirellulaceae bacterium | reverse complement strand
CTAGATGATCATCTCGCGTGACACGCGGTATCGAGACGCCACGTACAGGGGCACCTTATCCGCGAGGATGCTGCGATGGGTTTCGATCGCCAGCGCCGGCGTGTTATTGTTCTCCGACAGATGTCCGAGGCATGCCCATCGCATGCGCCGGCAAGCCACCGCTTGTAGCAGTTCCGCGGACTCCAGATTGGATAGATGTCCGCCAGGGCCCTGAATTCGTTGCTTCAACCAAACCGGGTAATCGCCATTGATCAGCAACTCGGGATCGTAGTTGCTTTCCAGCAGCACCGCGTCGAGCGATTCAAGGACTGACGGTAAGTCGTCAAACACATGGCCCAGGTCCGTCAGAATTCCCAGGCGGTGTCTTCCATCGTCGATCACGAACACGACCCCATCCGCGCCATCATGCGGCGTGCGTACCGTTTCGACGGTAACGCTTCCAAATCGGAGCGTTTCGCCGGCGGTGAAGTGGCGCAGGTCACGGATCTCACCGGGGCGATAGCGATGTGCGGCCCGGTATGTGGCGGCGGTGACGTAGACCGGAAGTTGAAACTTCCGATGGTAAACGCCCATGTTCCGCGCATGGTCGGCGTGATCGTGTGAGATCAGCAGTGCATCGATGCCTTGAACATCGCGCCCGTGTGCAGCCAGCCGTTTCTGTGCCTGAATTCCGCTGATCCCAGCATCGAACAACAGTCGAACGCCATCGGCTTCGACATAAAGGCAATTGCCATTGCTGCCGGACTGGAGTGAGATCAGCTTCATGGCATGATCGTACCGGATGAAGGTCGCTTCCTCAGTAGGGGTGCAACCAGTGGAGTCGCGGATGCAGTACAATGAACACGTTTTACATTATGGAGGAGTGTCGATGTTTCGAACAGTCTTGGTCGGCGCTTTGGTTGGCTGGAGTGCGCAGGTTGTGGTTGCAGCCGACGATGGGGGCGCATCGAGCGGCGATCGACGTCCGACCGTGATCTGGAACCGAACGGGATCGCTCGGCGATACTCCCGAACGTGTTACTGATTCCCTGCCTTTATCGGACCAGCAGAACGAGGGGAAATGGGTCAAATTTGAGCCCATGAGTGATGAATTCGACGGCAGCGAACTCGATCCGAGTAAATGGACTGTCGGGCTGTACTGGTGGAAAGGACGACAGCCTTCCCTTTTCAGCGATAAAAATGTGACCGTTTCCGACGGGCAGCTGCAGCTGACGATGCGGAAGGAAGAAGTGTCGCACGAAATGGAAAAACTCGGCTATCGGGATTACACTTCCGCCGCGCTCCACTCGAAAGTTCGCTCCTCGTACGGCTATTACGAAGTCAAAGCCCAGCCGATGAATTCCGCTGGATCCAGTTCGTTCTGGTTTCAAGTGGAGGAGACTCCGGGATGGCTGACGGAGATTGATGTGTTCGAAATAGGAGGCAAGGCCCAGGGGTTTGAGCACAAGTACAACATGAATCTGCATGTCTTCCGCACGCCCGACAAGAAGGAGCATTGGAGTGTCGGTGGTGTATGGGAAGCTCCCTGGCGACTTGCTGATGACTTTCACGTGTACGGTTTGCAGTGGGACAAGGAGCAGATTCAGTATTTCGTCGATGGAGTTCTCGTGCGATCGGTCGAAAACACGCACTGGCACCAGCCACTCTTTCTGATTTTTGACAGTGAGACGATGCCCAATTGGTTTGGGATGCCCGACGACGAAGATTTGCCGTCGACATACCGCATCCAGTATGTGCGCGCGTGGAAGGCGCAGTCGTCACGGTGAGTTTTGGACGCAAGGATTCGTCACGCCGGATCCGTTGTCGGGAATCGATCATCGATCGACCGCGGGAGTCGATCTTGTCGATTGAGAGAATTCGATCGGGAGGTCATGATAATGACAAGTTGGAGCGCGAAATCAATTTCGCACCGTCCTGCCTTTTGTGTAGTTCTTGCCATTTTGCTGATCGCTGGTCGGGGATTCCCTGCCTCCGGTGCCGCGAAGCCGAACTTCGTCGTGATTTTCTGTGATGACCTGGGCTACGGTGATCTGGGTTGTTTCGGAAATCCGACGATCCGAACGCCTCACCTCGACCGGATGGCCGCGGAAGGGCAGCGATGGACGAATTTCTACGTCGGTGCCAGTGTCTGCACGCCCAGTCGAGCGGCATTGCTCACAGGGCGTCTGCCGATACGCAATGGAATGATGTCGGCCAAGAGGCGCGTGCTGTTTCCCGACTCCAAAGGCGGATTACCGGCGAGTGAGATCACGATTGCCGAGGCGCTCAAAGAGGCCGGTTACGCGACCGCGGCGGTTGGGAAATGGCACTTGGGACATCTGCCGCAGTACCTTCCCACGGCGCACGGCTTCGATACTTACTGGGGAATTCCCTACTCCAACGATATGGATAGCCAGCCTGGCTTTCCTGGCTATCGCGCACAGGCACAGCGAGACGCCAACTATGTGGCACCGATTGAGCAATTCAATGTGCCGATCCTTCACGATACAACCGAAATCGAACGGCCAGCCAACCAGCATACGCTGACGGCACGCTATACCGAAAAGGCAATTGAGTTCATCACGCAACACAAGGAGGAACCGTTCTTCGTGTATCTGGCACACAACCTGCCTCACATCCCGCTTTATGTGGGTGAACGCCATCGAGGTACGAGCCGTCGAGGCCTGTTTGGTGACGTGGTCGAGGAGATTGATGCGGGAGTGGGGCGGATCTTGGAAACCCTGCGACAGCTCGATTTGGACCACAAGACGCTGGTTGTGTTCACCTCCGACAATGGCCCCTGGTTGCCATTTAACACGCACGGCGGTTCGGCCGGTTTGTTGCGCGAGGGGAAGGGGACAACGTTCGAGGGCGGAATGCGCGAACCGACCCTCTTTTGGTGGCCCGGCAGGATCCATGCGGGTGTGCAAATGGAAATGGGTGCGACGATGGATCTGCTGCCGACATTCTGTGCCCTGGCTGGTGTCGCTCCCCCCAATGATCGCATCCTGGATGGATACGATCTGTCACCGCTGCTGCTCGGAGGATCAAGCACCGGGCCGCGCGATCGAGTCTTCTTCTGGCGTGAGGAAAAACTGTTCGCCGTTCGCGTCGGACCTTGGAAAGCCCACTTCATTACGCAGGGATGCTATGGAATCGGCCCCAAACGGGTCGAGCACGACACGCCCGAGCTCTATCATTTGGAGCATGATCCGTCGGAGAAATACAATGTGGCCGCCGATCATCCGGAAGTGATCCAGCAACTTGTCGCGATCGCTCAGGAGCATCGTGCGAGTGTTGAGCCGATCGAGAACCAGCTCACCAAGTGATGACTCAAGATTCACTTCGTTGTTTTCCAACGAGGGTGGCTGGGGTCGAGCGTCGCGAGCCTCCAGGTCACGCGGCTGGGGGCTCGACGCTCGTTCCTCGCGTCTCGACCCCAGGCACCCTGCCGTACACCAAAGCGATTGTCAGGGTCCTTCCTTCCGCAATCAGACATCATCACTCGGTACTCTTCAAGCGTGTTCCCGCCGCAGGACGACCCGCACGGCACCATCGGACGGCTCAATGGCATGTCCGTGTCGTCGCGCCCAGACTTGAGTCAACTCGGCACCGAGAAAGAAGATGATGGCCGAGTAGTAGATCCACAACAGTAGGAGAACTAAGGAGCCGGCTTGGCCATACGTCGTACTCATGTCCTTACTGCCGAGGTAGACACCGATGACGAATTTGCCGAGCGTAAACAGCAAGGCCGTCATGATGGCGCCAATCCAGGTTACCTTCCATGGCACGCGTGCGTCGGGCAAGACTTTGAAGATTGAGGCGAAAAGTATCGTAATGACCACAAAGGAGGTCAATTCGTTGACGACGAAGGTTACAGAGCGCCCGATTCCCAGCTTCTGCGATACCCAATCGCCGGTGGCACTCAAGATCGTTGTGAGGAGCATCGAGGCCAACAGCAGCACGGCGACGCCAAGGATCATGGCAAACGACACCAGTCGCTTCTTTAAAAACTGCATCGTGCCCGAATGTGCTTTGTCCGGTTCCACCTCCCAAACCTGGTTCAGCGATGCCTGTAGTTGCGCGAATACGCCGGTGGCGCTGAAGATCAACACGATGATGCTGATCCAGTTCATCATCGTAGCCATCGGCTTTCGGGCGAACGACAGCGGTTTTTCTCCCGGGGCCACGCCACGGTCCGCGGACATGGCTGGGTCGTCGTCGCTCGGGCCCGGAGCCGCCTCTTGCCCGCGGTGGAGCATTTCCTGAAGCTCATCCGCGCCTTGGGATCCCATGAAGTTGCCGACCTGACGCGCAAAAACACTCTCCGCTTCGGGCCCAATGGCAAAGGAAGCAATGGTCATCACCACGATCAGCAACGGTGCGAGCGACAGCATCATATAGAAGGCCAAGGCCGCTGCCATCTGCATGCAGCGGTCCCTGGAAAAGGCCTGGAGCGCGGTGCGAATCAGATCCATGATTTCCTTTACCTATCGGAGGTCGTGCAGCAATCAACCACACCAGGCTCGCTTACGCGTGTCGAGTTTGGCGAGGCTGTCCACTGCGATCTTGACATCCGTTTCCACCTGAAAATCGAACATGCCCGCGATGATGAAATCGGCGCCGTTACGATATGCATTGGGAAACGCACGTCGTGGGGGGATCGCTCCAGCCGCCATGACCTTGAACGCGACCCACGGCTTGTCCACTTTTTCCATAAAGGCGGCGGTTTCTTCCGGATTATTGCACCACATGTTGTCATGATTTGCATCGTGGTCCGACGCATTCGCACTCATCCAGTCATATTCGACTCGCCGCTCGGCCGGCGTCGCCGACCAGTATCGATCCTGGTGGAATGTCTTGACATAGAAATCCGGATTGAGCTGGTTCTGCTCGCACGCAATTGGCATGTTCAGCGAATGGCCCCCGACGCCGGCGGGAATGGCCTGGGCCTTGATCAGGTCCAGCATCTGACCAATCGTATCGATCTTACCTCCATTCATCATGTAGGAGTCGGTGACGCCGCCGTGAGAATAGATCAAAGTAGCGCCGAGATCCACGTGACGCTGAATCTCCTCCTGCATTCTGCTCCGATCTTCGAACAGCGGGACACAGATCATGGTCTGAATCGGATCGGTGCGATTCGCGTTGTACTTCTTGACGACATCCCAACATGCCGGGTCAATCTGGATCGTGTTGATGCCACAGGCTTGCCCAAGTTCCAAGGTCTCAAAAACCTTGGCCTCGGTGTTGTACGACGTAAAGAGTTTCGAGATATACGCCAGATCGCGACTGTGCGCCCAACCGCCAATCAAGTTGCCGCCCATCAGTAGTCGACTGACCGTCACGTTGCCGATTTTTCCGCATGGCAGACTGCCGGCAGGCAGGTCGGTCTTCGGCTTCGCGCTCGGAACGGATCGAGCCGTCCCGTCTTCGATGGCGTCTGCCAGGACACGTTCTTCCAGGCTGTGGCAGACCGCTCCAATCCCGGCTGTGCCGAGGACACTTCGAACCAGAAAACAACGACGGTCTGTCTTTTCTGCCATGATGGATTGCCTCCCGATTCACCGTTTGGAAATGGACTCTCCAGCTGTCTAATAGCTTAATCTGTCGGCTCGATCTGGTGGAAGGGCGAAGCCCCCAGCGAGCCGAATTGATTGACGAATGCTGAAGGACGATTGCTGATTTGCGACCTAGCAGCCTCTGCGGGCGACGGCGGATCGACAGAATCGTCTCTTCCGTCCGCAGAGCGCATTTCAAGACCTGTTTTTCTCGAGGGGTGGTTGTGGCAGAGCGCAGCGATACCCCAGCAGTTCGGCGATTTGGGGCATCGCTGCGATCTGCCACCAGCCACCCCCACGGCGAGAGTCGGTTTTGAAACGCGTCCGAGTGCTTTGTGACAGCTAAGAATTCGGGTTGCGTCGTACCCCAATCCTAAGGGATGACTCCGACATAACTTCGGCATCTCGGTCGTCTCGTCTAGCCGCGCGGGTCCCTCGTTTAACCGCGTGCCCAACGGGCCGCGCGGTTAAACGATTCGTGCGCGCGGGGCGTTGCCCGCGCGGTGGAGCGA
>CAZFWV010000396.1:0-6085 GCA_964522605.1 uncultured Pirellulaceae bacterium | reverse complement strand
CTAAGGTCGCAGAAAAAACATCGTAAGACGGATTGCCAATCCGTTATTCTTGTAAGACGGATTGCCAATCCGTCCTACGGATTTATGCAGTTGGAGAGGTGGCCTAATCCAACTCTTCCACGCTCCCAGGTTCTGGCAGAAAGAAACTGAAGAGAAAACCAACACCATAAACGAACAGCGCGACGAAGGCTGCAGTGTAGGAGATCCGCTGGGGTACGGTCTGGCCAAACATGTGCGGAGCGACGGTTGCCGTGACCCAGGCGAAGGATGTACCCAGCATTCGGCCTCCGATGTTCGCCGCAAAGCTCTCTCCGGTACCGCGCAAGTGCATCGGGTACACGCGTGGCAGGTAGTTGCCCCAGAAGCTGAACTGGGCGACGGTAAAGAGGCCGGCCAGCAAGACGCCGATCGAAACGGTCGTCACGGGCAACTCACCCAAGTAGAGTTTACTCAGGTTGATATTGAAGAAATGTCGGTTCTCAATACTCAGGAAGTACCAGAACACGAGCGGAACAAGCAGTAATCCGGGGCCCTGGAAGACGCGCAGCAGGGAACGGCGACTGACGATTCGGACGGCGAGCAAGGCGAACAGAAACCGCCCTAGCAGTCCACCGATTTCTTGCATCTTCGTATATTCTGCTGCCACCTTCTGCTCGATCGGACCGACGATTCGACGCTGTGCCGACGGATTGTCACGGAGACTGGGATCTTGTTCGATCGCCTTTTCGAGTGCTGCATCCGCTTTGGCCCGCACGTCGACCAAGCCCGGAACGATCTGCGGAATATGTTGAATGGCGCCGAATGCGGCTCCATAACTGCAGGCAAACATGATCGTCGTGACGATCGTCGTTCGCGCCAGTTGGGGGGAGAACAGCTCCGCGATACTCGGTCGTTTCAGTTTGCCTTGGGCGCGCTTCTCGCGCCAAGCCGGAGATTCCGGGAGAAACGGACGAATGATGATCAGCGGAATCGCAGGGATCAGGCCGGACATCAAGGTATAGCGCCACGCTGCATGTGGGTTCCCGATCGCCTCGGCACCTCCAAATAGCCACGCCGGCGGTTGGATCGCCGGCAGGCCCGCGGCGTGCTGCACGACATAGCCGTTTACCACCGCCACGAGCAAACCGCCGACAGAAGAAAACGCCTGCGTGTACCCAAGCACGCGTTCCTTGCGATGCGGATCGGGGAAGAGTTCGGCCAACCATGCGACGGCGGCTACGAATTCCACGCAGACTCCAATGAATGTCGTGCACCTCAGGAACAGCAGCATCCAGATCGACGTCGAGAACCCCGCGAGAAAGGCCGACACGGCGTACAGCAGGATGCTCCAGGTCAGCACACGTCGTCGGCCCAGTCGATCGGTCAGGTATCCGCCCAGGAGTCCGAAAATCCCACCCGCAAAGGCCGGAATGAAAAATAGTCGACCGACCCACATCTGGAACAGAGGTGTTCCCGGTGCCGCTTCGTTGCCGACCAGTTCCAGCAGCGCGGGTCGCACGATGAGCGGCAACATCAGCAGCTCATAGATGTCAAAGGCAAAGCCGATCGACGCGATGATGCAGATCAGCCATTGGACCGTGGTCAGACGGGAATTCGAGCCGGGAAGGGATGAAGCAGGCATCACGCACTCCTCAGTCACTGGCGGGGGGAAGCGTCCGAGTATAGCGGAGCGATTCACCGGGGAGAAGCCAAGGAATACGGCCGACGCGGCAAGAGATCCCCGATGTCCGCTTGAAAAAGGGAGGACGTGATTCCGCGGACGAAAGACGCAACACCCAGTCGCGCAGCCGATGATTTGACCCGTCATCAGTCCATTCAACCGGCCTCGCGGTCGGACAATTGACGAATTCATCCGCGGACGACTGGCTGCAGACGCGCGTCGAGATGCGCATCGTTCAGGTCGTATCGCTTGCACCGAAGTCGCGCATTCTGACCGTGCTGCGCGATGGCAAGAAAAAGGCGGTGTGGAGCAATTTCGCTGGTACGTTGTGACAGATGCTAGAGTATGGATAACGTCGGCGCGGCCGAGTCCGGAGCTCACGGTCTGTGATCCCGGCGGGTCGCAATGCTTCCACTCCAGTGTGCACGCTTGGTGAAAACATGACGGATTCCGCTCGCGGTCACAGTCACGACCTGGTCGACATGGAGACACTGCGGTCGAGATGCCTTGGCAACAGTGCGCTGATCGAACGCGTGTTGCAGACCTTCACGGTTCAACTGGATGCCGACATGCAGGAGTTACAGACCGCCTTTTCTTCGGGTGACACAAACGCGTGCGCTCGGGTCTCACATCGGATCAAGGGCATGGCCGCCAATGTGGAGGCCCGATCCCTGTCGCATCATGCAGCCGTCGCGGAACGCTGTGCACAAGAAAACAGTCTGGGTGAGCTCTCCGTGCAGCTGGCTCATATGCAGCAGGAACGCCGTCGCTTGGTCAATTCACTGGCTCCGTGCGGTGCTGGTTCCGAACCCGAATGCAATCCATCCGACGTCAGCGTACCCTGAGAGTACGACATGCGTGTATTGGTAGTCGATGACGACCCGGTAACTGTCGAGATCGTAGCAGAACAGCTGCGACACTGGGGCTACGATGTGACCGTGGCGCGCGACGGCGCGGAAGCCTTTGATCTGATTCGCACCGGACGATTCCGGCTGGTCATCTCCGACTGGCAGATGCCGGAAATGGACGGCTTGACACTCTGCCGCGAGGTACGAAAACGCGGTTCGTACGGCTACATCTATTTCATTCTGCTGACTTCCAACTCCGGTGTCGGCAACATCGTCAACGGCCTGGATGCGGGAGCCGACGACTTTCTGACGAAGCCGTTTCATCCACAGGAACTGCGAATGCGGGTCCGAACGGGTGAGCGAATTTTGGGGTTGGAAGGCCGCGATCTATTGATCTTTGCCATGGCGAAGTTGGCCGAGTCACGGGATCGGGAGACCGGTGTCCATCTCGAACGAATGCGCGAATACAGTCGATTGCTGTCCGAAGAACTTTCCGGCTGGCCCGCGTACCAATCCACAGTCGACGGCGACTATTCGCAGCTGCTTTATCTGACAAGTCCTCTGCACGATATTGGCAAAGTCGGGTTACCCGACGCGGTGCTACTGAAGCCGGGACGGCTGACGGCAGAGGAATTTGAAGTGATGAAGCAGCACACATTGATCGGGGGCGAGACACTCCGCACGGTCGCGGAGGCGCGGCCGGAAGCCCTGTTCTTGACAATGGCGCGGGAAATTGCCCTCACACACCACGAACGGTTCGACGGCAGTGGATATCCGCATGGACTCCAGGGGTTGGACATCCCGCTTTGCGGTCGCATCGTTGCTGTCGCCGATGTCTACGACGCCTTGACGAGTAAGCGGATCTACAAGCCGCGTTACAGTCACGAAACGGCCCGCTCGTTGATCCTCGAAGGTGCTGGCACGCAGTTCGACCCGGACATCGTGCAGGCCTTCCTGAACCGTGAGCAGGATTTCATCGACGTGTCCCGCCAGTTGCGGGACCTGCATGCCAGCAAACTGGACAATGGCGACCAGGACGAGCTGTCGGTGGGGTCAGCGAATGACCTGACCGAACTCGTCTCTTGTTGACCTGCGCGCCGGAAGATCTTGCACAGTCCGCAAATCTTGCCAAGTCAGGCCCACCGGGAGGGGCTGGGCCGTCGTTCCGAATGTAGCGACTGGGCGGGTCCTGCCGATTCTACCCCTGTCAGGCGCTCTCTTTCCTCCTTCAGATCCAAGGGTACACGGCGATGCGATCGGTCTGGACTTACCTCGTGTGGCTGGTGGCCTTTTCCACGATCGTGGGTCGCGCCGCGGGCGACGGTGTCGTATTGGACGGGATTAGCCCGCGCACTCTCTCACGTGGGGGAGCCAACCTCGCGCATTTCGATAATGGCGGCGTCCTACATGACAATCCGGCTGCCATGTCGAATCTCACCGGTCAGGGGGTGTTCGATCTGGGAGTCGTCTCGTTGCTGACCGACTTCGGCTACTCCGACCCCAATCGTTCGGCGACCGACACGAGCTTCACGCCTCTGCCCCAGTTGGCCTGCATTCGCAAAACGGAAGATGGCCTTTGGGCTTACGGCATTGGCCTGTTTACGCCCGCCGGCTTTGCGGAAACCTTCGACATGCAGGGGCCGTTTCCGATTCTTGGCGAACAGCGGTACAAATCGTTTGGCAGCCTGATGAAGATCGTCCCGGGTGCTTCGTGCCAGCTGACCGATCAGCTTTCGGTCGGTGCCACTCTGGGGGTTGGCGTGAGCCATGCGGAGTTGGAAGGCCCCTATTTTCTGCAGGGTCCGAGTCCGCTGGCCGGGACACCCACGTTGCTTGATACGCAAGGTACAGGAGCGACCGTCGTTTGGTCCTTCGGTCTCCAATATGAACTAACGCCCGTCACGACGGTCGGCGCGTCGTACATTCACGAGAGTAGTTTCGCCTTGCATGGGAACACTCGTGTGGACGTTCCGATGATGGGCGGAACGATGTACGATTCCGAGTTGCATGTAACATGGCCGCGGTCGGTGGGCGTCGGAATCCGACACGAGCTTTGTCCGCACCGCATCCTTTCCGCGGATGTCCTTTGGTACGGTTGGTCGAGTGCATTCGATGACTTCGGTTTGCGTCTGCGGAATCCCCAGAATCCGATGTTTCCCGAACTGATCGACCGGTTGCCCTTGCGGTGGCGCGATACCGTCTCGGTCCGTGTAGGCTATGAGCAAGAGTTGGTGGTGGGCGGCACGTTGCGTGTGGGATATGCCCATCATCGCAATCCGATTCCAAACGGCACGCTGACGCCGTTCATTCAGGCAACGCTCGAGAACTCCGTCTCCATTGGCTACAGTCGTCCTTGGGGCCAATGGGAAGTCGACCTCGGCTACATGTTCCTGTTTGGTTCCGATGAAACGGTGGAAACGAGCGACTTGTTGGGAGGCGACTTCAACAACAGTCACCACGATGCGCAGATCCACGCAATCTTCTTAGGTTTCATGCGCCGCTTCGGCTAGCTCATGAACACTGTCTGATCGGCGAGCCCGCTTCGCGAGTTCTCCGGGTTCGAAACAAAGGGCAGCGGAACGTTACCAGGTATTACTGGTCGGTCCTTCCCGAGACTCTTCGTTCGAGGTGATTCGCGGAGGCCGCACGTCGGTTTCCGCTTCATCAATCCGAACACTAGGTTGCGCCGGACTGTGACCGGTATAGTTGAGGATCACGCCGGTCATGTCCCGGTGAAGTTCAAGACGCCGCATGTCGTAACCGGCGGCTTCGAAGAGACGTCGGCAGTCCGATTCTGTTCGCTGAAGGAAGTACCAGTCGACCAACCACTGATACTCTGGCGTTTCATAGCGAGTGGCATCTTTGAACGCGACAAAGACGCATCCCCCCTCGTTCAGTGACTCGCGCCAGCCCTTCAGGATGGGGATCAGGACCCGATCGGAAATGTAATCACAGAGCCCGACGCTGTATATGATATCGGGGCGGCCGAAGGTGTCGATGTTTCGTCGAGCGGACGTCATTCGGAGCGCGTTGTATCGTACGAATTCACAATCCATCGTGTCGCGAATTAAGGGAGCGACATAGGACTTGGCGAACTCCAGCGCCAGCGGGTCGCTGTCGACACCAATCAAGCGGATCGATCCCGTGTGCTCGGGAACAAAGTGGTGCGTATACTCTCGGCACGGCCCGCAGGCAACATTCAGGACCGTGACGTTGCCTGTGCGACGAGCGAGTTCCTTTAGGAGGAATTCGCGCACAGCCCACATTCGGCCGCGAACCGCACAAGCCAGGGTGGTGGCGAGAAAGTACCGGTCAAAATAGCCGCCCAGGCCGCGCGACTTTGGTGCACCATCGTAGATGCCCGTCAGGATCTCGTAATCGCCCGGATAGCCTCGCGGTTTCTCCAAGGCTCGACGCATGAACCAACTCTTCCCGAACCATGGCCAGATCGCATTGCGGTAGTTCTGCTGGACTTGTCGGAGCAATTGTGGTTCATCGGCCAGCACTGTTTCCAAACGCGCACATTCAACGAGTGATTCGTTGATGCGGTCGGTCAGCTCCGCGGTCAGTTCGTCAC
>CAZFWV010000395.1:0-6089 GCA_964522605.1 uncultured Pirellulaceae bacterium | reverse complement strand
CTTTTCCATGGCGATGGACCTTGTTTTACTGTGGTCGGCGGTTGTATGAAGTCGGGAAGCAGTAATTGTCAGGCTTCCAACTGGTGAGTTCAGGAATCAGCGCACTTCGTCACTGGTTTCGAGCCGCTCGGCCAAGCGACGTGCTTCCTTGTGGAGGGCCACCAACGTGGCTGAAGCAACCGTAAACTCCTGCGGTCGATCCCGAAGATCTGTCTGCTGCTCAGCGAGGATCGCCAGGCGGTTGATCTCCCGAGATTGAATTTGAACGACTTCGGCCAGGTCGCGCACGATCACGGCTAACTGCGCCATCTCAACATGGGTATGAGTGTGTTCATTCATGAGGGTCTTTATGCTCCCATAGAGGAATTCAGGCTCCCTGCTGTTAACTCAGGCGTGCAGGAGGATTTGAAAGTAATTGGATAGGTCTTCAGCCAGCTGTGCTAAAAAGCGTGCTGCATCGGCTCCATTGACGACTCTGTGGTCATAGGAAAGGGACAGTGGAAGCAACAGCCGTTGCCGCGGCTGTTCATCGATCAGCTTCATCTGAGATTCGGCCCGTGACAATCCGAGAATCGCCACTTGAGGATGAGTGACGATCGGCGTGAAAGAAGTACCCCCAATACTTCCCTGGTTGGATACGGTGAATGTTGCACCCTCCATCTCCTCACGCCGAAGCTTACGTTGACGAGCGCGGTGTGCCAGCTCTTCGAGTTCTTCGGCCACCTCGATGACATTCTTGTGGTTCGCATCCAGGATTACGGGAACGAGCAGACCGTGATCAGTATCGACAGCCACACCAATGTGATAATACTCCTTGAAGATCAGTTCCTTCGCTTGAGAATCCAATGAAGCGTTGAACTTCGGATAACGAACAAGCAGACTTGTGACCGCCTTGATGACAATCGCCGTGATGGTGATTTTGGGAACCGAATCGGACTGACGAGCGAGGTAATTGCGTCGCGCGAATTCCAACTCGGTAATGTCAGATAGATCATGCTGTGTAACCTGGGGTATGCGGCACCAGGACGCTTGAAGTCGTTCCATTGCCGTTCGAGCAATCTTGTTGAGTGGTTCACGTCGGATTGATCCGAACTGTCCAAAATCGGGGAGCGCAGGCTGTGAGGCGTCGGGTTGATGAGACGACTCGCGTAACCGATCGTGCGCCGCGACGACATCCTCCTGAGTAATCCGTCCGCTTGGATCCCGGGCCTCGACCGTTTCCAAATCAACTCCCAGTCGGCGCGCTAATCGTCGCGTAGCGGGCCCGGCCTGCGGCGGCAGCGTGTCCGACTCCGGAACTCCCTCGTCCTCTGCTTCTTCAGCGTCTGCTTCATCGTCATCATGATCAGCGGCTGCCTCTCGTCCTGGGCGTTCGGACCGGCGTTCACGCTCTGCTTTCACATCCGACTCCGCATTTTGAGCCGCCTCGTGCCGGTCTTCGTCTCCGGTTGGGCGTTCGTCCTCTGATTTCTGCGGAGGCTCGTCCGTTTCCATCGCTGCTGATTCGTCGGCTGCCGTCTCCTGTTGGCCTCTCTCTCGCGGTGTTTCCGTATGCTGATCCGCTTCAGGTTCGGCCTCGTTTGTTTTCTGCTGTGGACTTTCCTCTTCTGTTATGTCCTTTTCACCATTTTGTTTGCGCGCCCTCGTCTTGTTCCGTCGCTTTCCCTGAGTCGCCTTCTTGGATGATTTGTCCGAAGCCTCTTCGCCTGTGTCTTCTTCAGGCGATGGACCGCTGTCAAGCGTCATAATCGTTTGTCCGATTTCGATCGTATCGCCTTCCGAAACATGAATCTTGGTGATTGTTCCGGCATGAGGGCACGGAAGATCGGCGACCGCTTTATCGGTTTCAAGCTCCATGACGTTTTCGTCCGTGTCGATCGTATCTCCCTCGGAAACATAGATCTGGGAGATCTCTGCACGGTCGACTCCTTCACCCAACTCTGGGACTTTGAATTCCACTGACATGTCAGCGTTTCCTCGATGTGAGATCTGGGTGCGGAACCGGTGCATTTTGCGACGCGGTTCCAAAACGGGAAGCGAAAGTTCTGTCGCGCAGCGAACTCGTCGGAAGGGTTCTGCTCAACAGGAGCATCGCGTTTTTCGATTCACGGTCAAAAGCGGCCGCTAGCAAAATGCTGGATCGGGTTTCTCCGGGTCGATATTCAAACGTTGGATCGCGACCGGAAGCGTCCTCGGGTCGATTGCCTGTTCGGCCGCCAGCGCGGTCAGTGTATTGAGGACGATGTGTTCGGCGTTTATTTCGAAATGGCGTCGCAACGCCTGCCTCGTATCACTGCGGCCGAATCCATCGGTTCCGATCGTGACATAGCGTCCCGGTACCCAAGGTCGAATCTGTTCGGGTACAAGGCGTACATAATCGGTGACGGCGATAAATGGTCCCTTCAAGTTGTGGAACTGATCGGTCAGGTAACAGGTGCGGGGTTTCTCCTGCGGATGGAGTCGATTCCAGCGGTCGGCCGCTGTTGCGTCGCGATAAAGCTGGTTGTAGCTGGTGACACTCCAAAGATCCGTGGCGATGCGATACTCTTCGGCGAGAATCGATTGCGCCCGTTCCGCCTCTCGAACGAGCGGGCCGCTCGCAAGTAATTGAGGCCGGGGCTCAGTACGAGCCTCTTCCGTGAGTTCCTGGCTGTGGATTCGATGGATGCCACGCAGAATACCTTCCCGCGCTCCCTCCGGCATCCCCGGCATCGGGTAATTCTCGTTGTAGAGTGTCATGTAATAGAAGATCGATTCCTGATCTTTAAACATGCGACGTAAGCCGTCTTGAATAATGACGACTACTTCATAGGCGTACGCGGGATCATAGGCGATCAGCCGTGGTACTGTTGTGGCAACGAGGTGGCTGTGACCATCCTGATGCTGGAGACCTTCGCCGCTGAGGGTTGTTCGGCCGGCGGTACATCCGAGCAAAAAGCCCTTTGCTTGGGCATCGGCTGCTGCCCAGATCAAGTCGCCCACGCGCTGGAATCCGAACATCGAATAAAAGAGGAAAAACGGAATGAGCGGTACTTCGAGTGTCGCGAAGCTCGTACCGGCTGCGATGAATGAACCCATCGACCCAGCCTCGGTAATTCCTTCTTCCAGAATCTGACCGTCGGATGCCTCGCGATACGAGATCAGTTGCTTCACATCGACTGGTTCGTATTTTTGGCCACCGGGAGCATAGATGCCGCACTGGCGAAACAGCGGTTCCATGCCGAAAGTGCGTGCCTCGTCCGGAATGATCGGAACGATGCGAGGTCCGATCTGCTTATTTTTGAGCATCGCGCTCAGTAGTCGCCCGAAACTCATTGTCGTCGACTCTTCATTTCCGTCTCGGAGCAGATGGGTAAAATCATCTAGAGGAGGGATGGTCAGCGGTCGAGGTGCGAAGTTCCGATGGGGAAGGGACCCGCCCAGTTGCCGGCGGCGCTCCCGCAGGTACTGCATGCAAAGAGTGCTCTGCTGAGGCTTATAGAAAGGGGTATCGCGGGCTCCCTGATCCGTCAGGGGGATCTCAAATCGATCACGAAATGCGATCAGCTCTTCCTCATTCAACTTCTTCTGTTTGTGTGTGATGTTCTTTCCCTCTCCGGCCTCGCCGAGACCGTAACCTTTGATCGTCTGCGCAAGTATGACTGTAGGCTGACCACGTTGTTGTGTGGCCGCCGAATAGGCGGCGTAGACTTTCTCGGGATCATGGCCGCCACGGCTGAGCCTTTTCAGTTGTTCGTCTGAAAAACCGTCGACCATCCGTTTGAGTTTTGGTGACGTTCCAAAAAAGTGTTCGCGGATATATTCACCCGATTCGACCGAGTATCTCTGCAACTGTCCATCGACGACCTCGTCCATTCTCGCCTGCAGCAACCCGTCGTCGTCAGCTTCGAGTAACGGGTCCCAGTCACTTCCCCAGAGCACTTTGATTACGCGCCAACCCGCTCCCCAGAAAAGCGACTCAAGCTCCTGAATGATCTTCCCGTTGCCACGGACCGGACCATCCAGACGTTGAAGGTTGCAGTTGATGACAAAGATCAGGTGATCCATTCGGTCGCGTGCGGCGAGACTCAGTCCCGCAATCGACTCTGGTTCGTCCATTTCACCGTCGCCGAGAAAGGCCCAAACGCGGCTTCGTGAAGTATCCGCAATTCCGCGGTGCGACAAGTAACGCAACATACGCGCCTGATAGACCGCCATCAGGGGTGACAGACCCATGGATACTGTGGGGAGCTGCCAGAAATCGGGCATCAGCCAGGGATGAGGGTATGAGGAGAGACCGTTCTCGCGCGGACACTCTCGGCGGAATCGCTCTAAGTCGCGTTCCGTTAAACGTCCTTCCAGATAAGCGCGAGCATAAACGCCGGGTGAGGCGTGTCCCTGGAAATAGACAATATCTCCGGGATGATCTTCCGTCCGACCGTGAAGGAAATGGTGGAATGCGACCTCCCACAATGTGGCAGCGGATGCATAAGTCGAGATATGCCCGCCGATCCCCTCGTACCTGCGATTCGCACGAACCACCATGGCCATCGCGTTCCACCGAATCAGGTGTTTCAGTCGACGCTCCAATTCGCGGTCACCGGGGTAGGCAGGCTGTTCCGTTCGTGGAATCGTGTTCACGTAGGGCGTGTTGATTCGGCCGGCCGTCGTCTTTTCGTGAAGATCCGATCGGCGATGGAGCGCAGCCAGCAATTGGTTCGTTGTCTCAGATCCCTTGCGGTAAACCAGGTCATCGAGGGACTCGAACCAGTCCGCCAGTTCATCCTGTTTCATGCCGAGAACGGGTGGGTAAAGCGTGTCTTGAACCATCGAGCCTCGTCCCTCTTGAGCGATTACGAAGTCGGGGAGAGATCGACAACCGCAGCCGGTTCTAGCACGCGGAACATGAACGACTCAGTCAGGTAGAGTTCCACTTGATCCCGATCATGAGACGCGTAGCCGAGAGACCAATCCTGGCCAAGCGTCAGTTCAAAATGACCGGCTGCTGACGACAGCAGTACGCCTCCGGTCAATGCTTCACTCGCGAGGATTTCACCATCAACCATCTCCCGCACTAACCGGATCGCAGGATAACCGTCTTGACGGCAATGGTTCAGCTCCGCGTAGGCCTTCATCCCGAGAACGAGGGAATACGGTCGTGGAATTCCGTCAGACCGAAGTCGCTCCACGCCCCAGGCCACCGCAGCGGGGTACTCTGCTGCATCGTCCGAAAACGACTTCTCCGATTTCGCGGATGAACTTTTCAGGCCTTGGATTCGCGCCGCATCCAAGCCTTGATAGATGGCTCGTTCTTCGAACAGAGCCGCCTGTCTGACTGCCTCTTCGAGCGGTCCAAGTTCTGGGTCGTTGGCGCCGCGAGAAACTGCATCGAGCTCCATCTGAGTCAAAACGAACGGCAGCCGAACCTCAACGAGAGGCAGCACCTGACGAATGCCCCAGGGCACTTCGCCCGATTTCTCTTCATCGGCCAGATCGAGGCGCCCCAGATTCACGGCGGCAAAGTCCCAACCATAGGGCCCGTTGACATCGACAATTCGCCGGGCGGTAAGGAAGGTACGCAGTCGACGGATTGCCAATTCGTCGACTTCTTGCCAAGCCCGGTCAGTCAGCGGTGCAAGCGTTCGTCGGAGCAGATCAGCCATTCTTATATCTCCTCATTTCAATGCCCCAATTCCCAAGTTGCCGCCGTCCGAAGTGCGCGACGGTGCTGTATCCGTATCCTGATCGACGTCCGAGCTCTCTGCCTCCTCCAACTCCACGAGAGATCCCGTGGTGAAAAGGTAGGTCCGAAGGGCTTCGTCGAACGGGGGCATGCGGCGACGCAGCCACTCGAGCGCCATCGCGGCATGTTCCATTTCTTCGTCCCGATTGTGGGTGAGTAGCCTTTTCAGATCTTCATCGTCGGACGCGTCAATCCGTTGCTGGTACCAGTCGATTGCTTCAACTTCTTCCATCAGCGTTCGCATCGCGCGGTGCAATAAACGGGTTTCGTTCGATAGCTCAGAGGTCGGCTCGTGATAAGCGCCGGTCATTGATGTCTCCCTCAAGTAAGGAACGGCTCAAGAACAAGTTCTTCGTTTTAATCCCCA
>CAZFWV010000394.1:0-6101 GCA_964522605.1 uncultured Pirellulaceae bacterium | reverse complement strand
AATGGAAACCACCGAAAGCCCCTTGACTCACAACGAGCTTTCATCGAAGCCACCCTACCACCGAAGTAGGTTTGGACATGCGCTTTCAACTCATGCGTGCCGATGGTCGAAGTGACGCGCTAACGCGACCTGTATGTGCCGATGGTGGGTACCACGTGAGTCAGCGACTGCCGTTCTGAATCCGTTGCTCCAGTTGCTGAAACGACACATCGCCCGGACTTCGTTGGCGGAGCTGGCGGACTTGTTGCAGCGCCTGCGGCCAGCGTTTGAGCCGTTCGTACAATAACGTGAGTCCGAGCCGATAATCGACGTTGTCTGGTTCCAGTTGGCAGGCCTTCTCCATGGCCTGCAGCGCTTCCTCCAGTTCGCCGTTCAGATAGAGGGAAAGGCCGTACCGATACTGAAGTCCGGCAAAATCCGGAGCCAATTGCACGTCACGCCGCAGCAGATCCAGTTCCTCCGTGCGCAGTTTCCGCGCCGGTTCCGGTCGGCCGGATTGCTCCAACAGCGACGCGAGATTGCTCCGCGGGCCGGCAACGTCCGGCTGCACGCGAATCGCTGTTTCGTACGCGCGCATCGCCTCGTGCGGTCGCTGCAATTGTTCGGCGAGGACGCCCAGGGCAACGTGGGATCCCGCTTGGTCTCCGTTGAGCAAAAGTCCCGCTCGATAGTCATCAATTGCCTGCTGCTGCAGTTGCTGAAATTCAGGCTTCAAAGCCAGTCGCGGGACTCGGGCCAGCATGCGCGCCGCCTCCACGCGCACCAGGCGCGTCGTGTCTTTCAGTAGTGGAGGGACGATCTCGAGTAGTTCGGACGTCGGGAGTTGTTCCAGCAAGCCCAGCGCAGCCGTGCGCACCTGCGGATCTCGATCGCGGAGTGCGCGCCGGGCCCGATCGCGCGCCGCCGTACTGCCCAGTTGCTGCAGTTCGCGAAACGCACTCGCCCGTGCGATCGCCGGAATGTCGCGTGCCGCAACAAGCTCCAACAACAGGGATTCCGCCGTCGGCTCGTGGTTCCAGGCGGCGGTCAGCGCGGCGGCCCAGTGCAACTCGCGCGGCTTGGGGCGGTACCACTTCGCGATCCAGTCGGCCGACCATTGGTCGACGCGCGCCAGCTCCGCCGCGACTTCCTCATCGCCGTTTCGCGCTGCCGCCAACCATTTCGAGTAGTGGTCCAAGCCCGCACGCTTTTCCTCGGACACGTTGTTGACATCCAGATGGCAGCCCGTGCAGGCGTTGGGTGTCTTGAGCTGAACCGATAAGTCGGGACGCGGAATTCGCAAGCTGTGGTCTCGCCGGTAATCCACGTCCATGTAAGGTGTCGATGGCATGTGGCATTCGACACACAAGGCACCGGTCGAATCCACGGGATGGTTGTGATGGGCGGGCGTGTCGTATTTCGCGGGCGTGTGCTGATGGCAGGAGGTGCACAGCGTGTTGTCCTGTTGGTGAACGCGTGTGGAGTGCACGTCGTGACAGTCGGAACAGCGAATACCGTTGTGATACATCTTGCTCTGGATGAATGACCCATAGACGTACACTTCATCCAGGATTTGGCCGTCCGCATAGTACGTCTGCGGCGTCAAGAGCTCGTTCTGAAAGCAGTCGTAGTAGCCATCGCGCAGCGGATCGCCTTCATAGACCACACGTCGCCGTGAATGGCACGGCGCACAGCTTTCGATCTGAGGGCGGTGATCATCCCCCTTGAGTCGGCGCAGGCCGTATCCCAGGTGACGGTCCCAGAACGGCGAGCGGGCTTCGGCCAGCTGCACGTGCAAGCTGCCCGGACCGTGACACGCTTCGCAACTGACATCGATTTCGGAGAACGTTGTATGATAAGCGCCACTCGTGACGTCGAAATTCTTGGCCAAGTTCGTCGAGTGACACGTGGCACACATGTGGTTCCAGTTCTGACCGGGGCCGGTCCAGTGCAACGGATCGGTCGGGCTGAGCTTCTCGTGCACGTCGGGGGGCGACAGGTAGAACCAGCGTTTCTTCTCGGTGTCCCAGGACAGACGCAGTACCTGAGTCTGGGATATCTCTTGCGGCGGCATGCCGGGGGGCCGGTTCATTTCGACCATGTACTGCTGCAGGGGACGGACACCCAGCACGTACTTGACCTGATAAGTTTGCATCGTCCCATCGGGGCCCTCCGTCTCGACCATGTATTTCGATCCGTCACGGTACATCCGCGATGTGATGCCGAAGTGTTCGAGCTTGGCATCGTTGAAATCGGCCAGAACGGTCTCGGGCGTCGCCAAATCCATCGCCAGGTCGTGGTCGGAACCTTCCCAGTCCCGAGTTTCGGCCGCATGGCACTGGGCACAGGTCTCACGTCCGACGTAGTAGGCTCGGCTGTCGACCGGTAGCCCCCGCCACCAGTCTCCCAGCAAGTACGCGCCGGTGGCGAAGATCGGCAGCAGGACGAACGTGGCCACCGCAGCCCAGCGACGCGATCGGCCCGCCGACAGACGCCGGGCAGGCGCATCGGCCCGCTGCTCGTGTCGTCGGCCCGGTTTCGACTTCGTTCGACCCATCAGGTTACTCGTCCAGTTGGAATTCGCTGCGCTGCAACGCACTCAGAAAGCCCCGATTGCTCGGCAGCAGTTCGGGCAGCCCCCACATTTCTTCTGCCGTGAACCAGTGCACTGATTCGACCTCTGCCGGATTGGCCTGGATCGGCGAAGCGCCATCCAAGTGCGTCCTCCACCAGGTGAGCTGGACACCGTTGGGAGTGACACTTTGCCAGAGTTGTCGTTCAATCCGCACCTGGGCCGCCAGTTCCTCCTGCATCTCACGGTGCAAGGCTTCACTGTCTGTTTCGCCCGGTTCGACCGCTCCTCCCGGAAAACAGAACATGCGGGGGGCCCGTACCGTGAGGGAACGGCGAATCACCAGGAAACGATCGTCCTGCACAATCACGGCGACGACACCGCTTCGCGGACTGCTAGATGGAGGAGACATGGGGCTCCGTTTTACACGTCGATTGCCGGCTCACTTGCAGCTTGTCATCCGCCGCAAAGAAAGGGAAACTGCAGAATTGCCGTTTCGGGGCCCGCAAGCGCGCGGGACGCCGCCAGATCCCCCAGGTTCAGAAAGAGTAGGCGCTACCGGCCGGTTTTTCAATCGGCCGGGGCAGGTAGGCTCGGATGTCTTGCGAATTGTCCTCCGCACCCGAAGCATTTCTGTCACGGTTCGGGTTGTCCACGTTTCGTCCCGGCCAGCGCGACGTGATTGATGCGGTCCTCGAGGGGGCCGACTGCCTGTGCATCATGCCGACCGGAGGCGGTAAGAGCCTCTGCTACCAACTCCCCTCGCTGATGCGTCGTGGCGTCACGTTGGTTGTCTCGCCCCTGATTGCCCTGATGAAGGACCAGGTCGACGGGCTGACGAAACTCAATGTGCGCGCCGATTATCTGAACAGCGCGCTTTCCGGAGCCGAACAATCGGTGCGGTTGGCGAAGTTGCAGTCCGGCGAGCTCGATCTGTTGTACGTGGCACCGGAAAGGTTTCGCAGTCCCCGGTTTCTGGAAGCTGTCCGGCAGGTGCCGATCCAGTTGCTGGCTGTGGATGAAGCCCACTGCATCAGCGAATGGGGACATGATTTTCGGCCGGATTATACGCGCCTGGGCGGCTTTCGCGCCCGACTGGGCAATCCCCAGACGATCGCGCTGACCGCGACCGCCACGGAAGATGTGCGGGCCGACGTCATCCAGCAGTTGCAGCTGCGAAACCCGCGGACCTTCGTCGCCGGATTTGCCCGACCTAATCTGCATTACGAGTCGATCGAATGTGTGTCGAAACGGGACAAGAGCGTCGAACTGGAGCAGTTCGTCCGATCCGTCGAAGGTTGTGGCATTGTTTATGCCGCGACCCGCAAGGCGTGTGAAGAAGTCGCCGAGCTGCTACGAGATGGTCAAACGCGTCGTGTTGCCGTCTATCACGCGGGGATGGCGATGGACGATCGGCGTCTTGTTCAGGACCGGTTCATGGGGGGCGAGGACAAGATCGTCGTCGCCACGAACGCGTTTGGAATGGGGATTGATAAAGCTGATGTTCGGTTCGTCGTGCACTATCACCTGCCCGGTAGCCTGGAAGCCTACTACCAGGAAGCCGGTCGTGCGGGGCGCGATGGCCTGCCCGCCCGCTGCTTGATGCTCTATGCGGCCGCCGATCGGTACATCCAGGAATTCTTCATCGACAGCTCGTTTCCCCCACGAAAAACGATCCGACAAGTCTATGAGTATCTTCGGCAAATGCCCGAGGACCTGCTCGAGCTGACGCAAGAGGAAGTGAAGAACGCACTCGGCCTGTCCATCGGATCCGAAGGCATTGGGACCTGCGAACGCCTGTTGGAAAAATGTGGCGTCCTCGAACGACTCGAACCGAACCGCAACATGGCCGCGGTGCGCATCGAAAGTGATCTGCCGACCCTCGGCGATCTCTTGTCGCGCCAGGCAGCCAGCCAGCGGTCGGTCCTCCGCGAATTGGAACGCCGCATCGGTGATCGGCGAGGCGAACTGGTCTATTTTCATCCCCACGATCTGGCGGCAAGCCTCGAAATGCCACTGACGGCTGTCAATCGGGCTCTCCGGGAACTGAATCGCCTGAATTCGTTGACCTATGTTCCCCCGTTCCGCGGGCGTGCCCTTCGGATCGTGCGGCGGGATCTGGACTTCAACCAGTTGCCGATCGATTTTGAGGAATTCGAGAATCGCCGCGAGGCGAACCTTCAGAAACTGCAACGCGTCGTTGATTACGCGACCGCTCGTCGATGCCGTCAGGGGCTGCTGTTGGCCTATTTCGGGGACCACAGCTCGTCGCGGTGCGGTCACTGCGACAACTGTGACCGAGAACCTTCCGGAGCCGATCGTGAATCATCGCAAGACGCGGTGACCCTTTGTGACGAAGAAGATCCGCTCCGCCTGGCCATCTTGCAGGTGCTTAGCGGGATCGCGCGGACCAACGGTCGGTTTGGCCGGCAGATGATCGTCGCCATGCTGTGTGGATCCCGGGCCGCCAAAGTGCTGAAGTGGAAGCTGGACCAACTGACAACGTTCGGTTTGCTGGATCATTTGAAACAGAACGAGGTTGGCGAATTGGTGGATGCCTTGATCGAGGCGAAGTTAGTCGAGAAGTCCGACGTGGACCGATTTCGCCCGATCCTCCGACTCAGCCCGGAGGGATGGGAAGCGATGCGCGGCAACCAGCCGATCCCACCACCCGCGCTTTCGACCTCGCTGCTGGCCCGAATTCGGGGCCGGTATCGGCCTGCGTCACAGAAGCCCACTCCCGCGTCGGCGCCGACCTCCAGTCGTGCGACGGCGCAGGAACCGGCCGGCGATCGGCCCGATTTCTACTGGTCCTGGAAGCTGATCCACGATGGTTATCCCCTGGAGGATTGTGTCGCAATCCGCGGAAAAGAATCGACGCAACTGCTCGAGGATCTCGCGGCTGCTGTCGAGAATGGTTATCCGCTCTCGAGCGATTCCGTGCTCGACACGGATCTTGTCGCGCAGTTGACCGGCCTCGTCGATGGAAAAACCCCGATCGACTTGGCGTCGCTCCGCACCCAATTGCCCGATGCCGTGACAGACCAACAGATTCGGCTCTACTTGGCCTGCCGGGCTGTCGAGCTTTCCGACCCCTGACAGCCCCGACGCATCTTCGATGAAGAGGGAGAGGAAATCGCGTTCACAGGGGACCGCAAGAGATGGGGAAACCACGGATTTGACGGAAAATACGCACCGCCACGGACCGATCGGCGGAGGTCCGTCTTGTCCGTTCGATCCGTGGTTTCTCTTCGATCCACGGTCTCGCTTGACGGCTGCGAGACCACCAGTCGTGCTCCCCCGGGGCAGCGCAGCGCGTTCCGCGATCGAAAAAGTGTCCGTTGTGGTTTACAATTCTCGTGAGTTGGCAACCATGTCATGGGTGAACCTTCGGTGCGAAGAGGGATGTCGTAGTGAGTGATTCGGCGGATAACGAGAAGAAAAACGGCGAGAAAAAGCCCTTCATGCGGCCTGGCGGCCCCAATGCCTGGGTCCTCGTTGCCCTGTTGGCTGCGGTCAGTGTGATCATTCTGAGCAACCAGACTCGGGC